>NZ_CP022541.1 GCF_002237555.1 Antarctobacter heliothermus
AAGCGCCAGAAGAACGATGCGGCAGACGCCGAGGCCATCTGTAACGAGATATGCGCGAAAGTTGGTGATGCCCTGAGGGGCGACATATCATGGCGGTGTCGAAGCGCCGTCAATTCTCAACCGAGAAAGGGATATGCCACATGCAAGAGAATACCATCACCCAGCTATCTGATCCATCCGGGATTTCGCCGGACCCGCTGACCGACCTCATCCGGGACGGCGCGCGCAAGCTGATCGAGCAGGCGATTGAGGCGGAACTGTCCACGCTGCTTGGCGCCTTTGCCGATCACAAGCTTGAGGATGGTCGCGCAAGACTGGTTCGTCATGGGCACCTGCCCGAGCGTGAGATTTTGACCGGTGTCGGGCCTGTTGCCGTGACGGTGCCGCGTGTGCGGGACCGCAAGCCGGGCACGGACAAGATCGCGTTCACGCCCAGCATCCTGCCGCGGTATCTGCGCAAGGCAAAGTCGGTCGAAGAGCTGCTGCCCTGGCTTTACCTGAAGGGCGTGTCCACCGGCGATTTCAGTGAGGCGCTTGCCGCCCTGCTGGGGCCACACGCCAAGGGCCTCTCGGCCACTACGATCACGCGGCTGAAAGCGGACTGGTGGTCCGAGTACGAGGCCTGGGAAAAGCGTGACCTCGGCACCCGGCGGTTTCTCTACATCTGGGCCGACGGCGTCTATTTCAAGCCGCGAAGGGCCGAGGAAAAACAATGCGTTTTGGTGATCGTGGGTGCGGATGAATACGGCCGCAAGGAGCTGCTGGCCATGACCGACGGCTTCCGCGAAAGCACTCAGAGTTGGCGCGAGGTTCTGCTCGATCTCAAACGCCGCGGACTGAAGCAGGATCCCAAGCTCGCCATAGGCGACGGCGCCCTGGGGTTCTGGGCGGCACTGCGCGAGGTCTTCCCCTCGACACAGGAGCAGCGGTGCTGGCTCCACAAAACCATGAACGTGCTCAACGCGCTGCCGAAATCGGTGCAAGCCAAGGCCAAGGCGCACCTGCACGACATCTGGCAGGCCGAAACCCGAGCCGCGGCGTCGGCCGCCTTCGACTTCTTCGTCGATGCCTACGGCGTGAAATGGGACAAGGCAGTCGCCAAGTTGGTCAAGGATCGGGATGCACTACTGACCTTCTACGACTACCCGGCCGAACACTGGAAACACATCCGGACGTCAAATCCGATCGAGAGCACGTTCGCCACCGTCAGACACAGGACGAAACGCACCAAGGGCTGCCTCAGCCGCAAGACTGGGCTCGCCATGGCTTTCCGGCTGATGATGTCTGCTCAGACGAAATGGCGAAAACTCGACGGGCGGAATCGCCTCCCGGAGGTCATCAGCGGGGTTGAGTTCCGCGACGGCGTCCGCCAACTTCAAAACGCCGCCTGATCACGCGTCACCAACTTCTGCGCATATCTCCATCTGTAAAGCGGCGGTGCGCCCGACGATGCGTTTTGTGCCGGTGAAGAGTGAAGAGACCCAGGGCGCGGCGATGGTCTTTCGTGTCCGGGAGTTGCTGATCCGGCAGCGCACACAGGCGATCAATGCGCTGCGTGGTCATCTGACCGAGTTCGGCCAGATTGTGCCGCAGGGGGCGGCCAATACATCGAAACTGATCGCCGTCGTCGAGGACCCGGACAGCGGCATACCCGCCGATGCCATCGCCACTTTGAAGGTGCTGGTCATGGCACTTGCCAACCTCGATGCGGAGATTGGGAAACTGAATGCAGAGATCGCCCGCCGGGCTAAAGAGAATGACGTGGCCCGACGGCTGATGACGGTGCCGGGCATTGGTCCGTTGATCGCCACGGCCATTGCGGTGCTGGCCCCGCCGCCCGAGACCTTCCGCAAGGCCCGCGATTTTGCAGCCTGGCTGGGCCTCGTGCCCCGGCAGCACTCGACCGGCGGCAAGCAGCGGCTCGGAGCCACGACGAAGATGGGCGAGCGGTCCCTGCGACGCCTGCTGATCATCGGCGCCAACAGCGCCATTATCAAACGGCATACCCACGCTTCGGCCAAGCCCGGCACTTGGCTGGGCGGCATGCTGTCGCGCAAGCCGCCGATGCTGGTGCGCGTGGCACTGGCGAACAAAATGGCGCGCATCGTTTGGGCCCTGATGGCCAAGGGTGGTGTCTATCAGTCTCCGGTCGCGGCGGCATAAGCCGACCGTCGATCGCGAGGACGTCGGAGCGGAAGAGGGCAAGGAGCAGTTTGGCGCAACAGTCGTGAGACGGGATCGGGAGAACCAGTGCGCAACAGAGTGCCATCGAGCACGCGGCTTTGATCTGGACCCGACCTTCGAACACCATACGGGCCCGCGGCATGCTCGACGCCGCATCTTGAGGCCGGACACATGTCAGCACCCGGTGACGCGCTGAAGCCTGCTCTAAAATTACCTCTTGCGCATGGGGCGGTTACACATGTTGCGCAAAGACCGTAACGCCCGGACTTCCCCTTTCCCCGAACGCACTTATCCCGGCTTTGTCAGGTTGTTCAGTCATGACGAGACCCAGAGCCGCGCTCCGCTTAGGCAGCCATTGCAGCCGCATAGTTGTTCCACAGGCTGAACGCTTCAGCCCGAGATTGGCGGTAGGGTGCTGCGGAAAGGCGGTGGCGCTTTGGACGGAAGAGAGTCGCGGCCTGATCGTGGACGGATAGAAAACGCTGCGCCTGGCGGGGGGATTTGAAGCGACCCATGATCTTTTCTCTTCGTCGTGTGTGTCGATGCGACGCCTCTGATCGGTTGTTCAAACCCTTGTGCGAGCGATGATCGACACTTGGGTAAAGGTCACGGATGGCCACGGCATAGCTGCGCAGTTTGTCCGTCACCAGGACGCGTAGCACACCCCATCGCTTCATCAACTTCATCAGGAAACGCTTGGCGGCATATGCATTTCTGCGGCCTTGCAGCAGTATCTCCAGCACGTCTCCGTTTGCGTCGACCGCTCGCCAAAGCCAATATTTTCGCCCTTGAATTGAAATCACGACTTCGTCCAAGTGCCATTTGTCGGGAGGAACCGGGCGATCGCGACGGATCTTGGCCGCTATCTGCGTTCCGAACCGCCGGCACCACACCCGGATGCTTTCATACGAGACGATTACGCCCCGTTCGGCCAACAGATCCTCGACATCGCGCAGGCTCAGGGCAAAGCGATGGTACGCCCAGACGGCATAGGAGATGATGGACCGTGGGAAACGGAAGCCCTTCAGGCGAGGCTGTGAAACTTTGCTGATCATGAGAGATGGCTATGCGTGCAGCCAGAGCGGGTCAATAACATGACCAAGCCATGCCGCAAAGTCTCGGGCCTTACGGAAAGTCTCGGGCGGCGGGGCCAACACCGCGATGGCCGTGGCGATAAGTGGACCAATGCCCGGGATAGTCATCAGCCGTCGGGCCACGTCATTCTCTTTTGCCCGGCGGGCGATCTCGGCATCCAACTTCCCAATCTCTGCCTCGAGGTGGGCGAGTGCCAGAACCAGCACCTTCAAAGTGGCGATGGCATCGGTGGGTATGCTGCTGTCCGGGTTCTCAACGATGGCGATGAGTTTTGACGCGTTGGCCGCCCCCTGCGGCACGATCTGCCCGAATTCAGTCAGGTGGCCACGTAGGGCATTGATCGCCTGTGTCCGCTGCCGGATCAGCAATTCCCGTACGCGGAAGATCATCGCCGCGCCTTGGGCCTCTTCGCTCTTCACCGGCACAAAACGCATGGTTGGGCGAACTGCCGCTTCACAAATAGCCTCGGCATCTGCCGCATCGTTTTTCTGGCGCTTGACGAAGGGCTTGACGTAAGCAGGTGGGATCAGCCGAATGTCATGCCCCAATTTGCCGATCTCGCGCCCCCAAAAGTGGGCGCTGCCGCATGCTTCCATCGCGACAATGCAAGGCGGCAGCTGGCTGAAGAACTCCAACACCTGCATTCTCCTCAGCTTCTTGCGCAGAACTGCACGACCCGACGCATCAGCGCCATGCACCTGAAACACATTCTTTGCCAGATCGACTCCGACCGTGATAATCTCCGACATGACCGCTCCCCTTTGTGGATCCTCACAGACCCACCTTGGCACACAGATGCCGTCGGGGGGCGGTTACATCATCAAAGCCAACACAGCCTAACGCCCCCTTGCAGCAGCATCGGCATTTGTTCGACAACTGGAATCAATCATATAATCAAGGCTATCAGCTTATCGCGAAAACAAACTTTCGCGGAACCTTCCAACGATGCTTACCTATTCATGCGATCCTGCGCCAACTGGACAATCGCGCGCTCAAGCGAGAGGAATTCTGGATTGTCGCACCCGTAGTCGCCAAGAAAGCGACTAATGGCTTTTCTGGAAAAGCTTGACCGCCCTCGTATCAGTGACGTTGGCCCGGAAAGAAACGGATCAACAAGTGGGATTGTAGCACGACGCGTCCGAAACTCACTTTTTTCTGCGCCGCGAAGTGTAGCCACGCCACGCGAAGTTTCCGAAATCGTTTTAGTGACAGTGAATTTTCCAAACGATCCAGCATCATCGCAGTCCTCACTGTAAGGAGCTTCGGGGTGAAGAGCGTGTGAAAGCACCTCGAGGTAGTCCCGGATCAATCTCTCAGCCCTGCCATCCGATAAACGCTCTCCGCCGCAGCAAAGAACATTGACGATATCCGGAGCATGTGTCTCGAAAAAGAGAGCTCGAACCCTCTCTCTATCGCGCCGTGTCGCTTCCGGATCATCCGGCCTCTTGTATCCAGCATCAGAAAAGCCGATCTGCATTGCCACCCCGCGAGCTGCGGCAAAGGAATTTGGCGGTGGCCCTTGCCCGGCAAGATCGAAAAAACGGACTTGGCATTTCGGCGTCCAGCGAGAGCCGTGGAAGCACTCCGGCTTTGAACCGTCCTTCACACGGGTTGTTCCAAGGTGGAAAACTGCCCGAAACAGCGGTGCGTTGAACCCCGTCCAATACCGATCGATAATGGCGACATATGCATCTGGACAAGATGCCAATACCGCTGCCCTTACTCCAAGATCTATACCTTCGAGATTTGGCTCGATCGTCCATGCCGCCTTATATCTATCCTCGTGTTCGGGAACAATGGAGCCAGCCTTGTTGTAAAGATGGCTTGTTGCGACGGCTAGGTTAACGAAGGGCGGATTGCAGAATGTCGCGGAGTCCGGATTCGGGCGTATGCGGCGTGTTTTAACCAAGGAAACGCATCGCTCTTCTTCCGGGTGGCATCGTCCGACCGTGCCAGGCACGGGAAATGCCACATCTTCATAGTCGGGGAACATGTGGACGACCGGACCCAGCGATTCGAAGCCTGACACGGAAGGCTGCGGGACCTGCATCAAGGCAGCGGAAACGATAGCATTGTCCAATGCAACCTGCTGAATGACCGTCTCGGGAAAAGACTCGACCATCTTCTTCATGTCCCGCTCTGTTGGAGGCCATGTGCCAAGACCCGACGGAAGTTCATCTTGAACTGCCATCTTCGGCCGCTCTGATTTCTCCTTGTCAACTGCACCCCGAGTTGCAGGCTCCGCGTCTGCAACTATGGCGCCAATCTGTGGCTTCCTAGTTTCCGCCAAGTCCGTCTGATTGCTGCCCAGTGTCAAGTTGACAGGTCCGATGACAGTCGCCCGCGCTCCTTCGCGCTTGGACCATTCGAAAACCCAGCCGGTTTCTTTTATACTTTTCAGAATGATGAACCCGCCGGTCCCACAAGAATCTGTTCCTGTAACAAGTCTTTCGTCGAACTCCAGCCGGGACTCCGTCATACGGGCTGTCTCAAGAGTTCCGCCGCAGTTCAGATCCGGATACGCGATGCGTATGATGGAGTCATCGCTCCAGATCCTTACCGAATATTCGCCATAACCACTCTGCATGACGGTGCCGGAAGCCTTGATCTGTAGAGTGGAAGCATCACGGGTTTGTGCCCATGCGGAGGACGCAAGAAATACTGATATCAAGGTAACCGTCATGAAAGTAAGAAATGAAATTTTATTCATCGGGAGTGACCTCCAACAAGACGTTAAATTCCTAATTATGTTCGGTTCCTTGGAGAAAACAAGGTCCCCACACTGTTTGTTCGGCCGCCACTGATTTCGCAATTGCAGCGAACGGCGACTTCGACGGGCCGCACCGCAGCATTTGAGATCTCGAGTGGACGGCCGCTCTGGGCCGATAGTGTCTATGAATACTGGTTCATATTGGCGCCTAGCGCCAATATAATTGCCGGAGGCTACCGTGGATAGATGCTTCAGACGGAGTCAGATGCAACGCTTACGAAGCATGCCGCCCAGGGGGAAGGGCATTGCCAACTTGCTGAAGCCCCTGGGGGCGTCTAGCGTTTTGGCATGATGATACCAGCTGAGATGCCACGCCTGAAAGGCTATCGTTTTCCTCGTGAAGTCGTGGCCTTCGCGGTGTGGGCCTATCATCGATTCGCGCTCAGCACTGCGGACGTCGAGGATCTTCTTGCCGAACGCGGTGTAACCGTCAGCCGGGAAACCGTGCGCAAATGGGTGAACCGGTTTGGTCGGCATTTCGCCGATTGCATCAAACGTGACCGCCCCGCTGCTGCCGAGAAGTGGCATCTGGACGAAGTCGTCGTTCCGATCAACGGCGTGAAGCAGTGGTTGTGGCGAGCGGTGGACGCGAATGGGGATGTGCTGGAAATCCTTGTGCAACCACGCCGAAATGCCAAAGCCGCCAAGCGCTTCCTTGCCCGGCTGATCGCCTGCTATGGCAAGCCTCGTGTCGTCGTGACTGACAAATTGCGCAGTTACATCAAACCGATCCGGGCCCTTGCGCCTGAAGCCGACCACCGGGCACATAAAGGGCTCAACAACCGCATAGAAGGGTCACACCGACCAATCCGGAAGCGAGAGAAGGTCATGGGTCGGTTCAAATCGATCCGGCAGGCGCAAAGGTTCCTCGCGGCCCACGATCAAATCAATACAATTTTCAGACCTTGTCGCTTTCGCTTCTCCACCGCCTCATACCGCCATGCAAGATCCGATGCCTTCGGCCTGTCGCACAACTATGCGCTCGAAATGACCGCCTGACACAAACACCCCTAGCGGCCGTCTCATGCTGCTGCCGTCAAGTTGGCAATCCCGTTGCACGTATTCTGCGGGCCTATGGGAGCCTTGAACCCGGGGACGGCCGAAATATCCTTAGCAAAATGCCCACAGGTGCCGGGGCGAACCGCGGATACAAAGTGTCATTGTCGGGCCTTCAGGAATAACCGTCGGGAAATGGTTCGAGATACAGTCAAGCGCGGTTTCTGCGCTTTTCTGCTTTTTGAAGGGCCGCCCGGACGGCGCCTTCGAGCGCTGTCTGACGTCGGCGCCTATGGGTCCAAATAGGGCTCTTTGCCAAGCGAGTGTTTTTGCTCATCGCAGCCCAAAGTGATCCTTGATCCAGCCGCCGGCGTTCGCACCGCCGCCGTTCAGGAAAGCTCCCTGACAACGATCACACCGGTATATGCCACGAGACGGCGGAGCATTCGGGCGTCCCGCCGCCGGGCAGGGAGAGGTGGTCGCGGGATTTCGGACCAGGTGCTAAGCTGTAGCGCCTGAGGAAGAACGCACAGAAATGACCAAACGGAAACGCTATTCGGCAGAGTTCAAGGCGAAGGAGGCTCTGGAAGCCATCCGGGAGGAGCTGACGACAGCCGAACTTGCCAAGAAGTATGGCATCCACCCCACGATGATCAGCGGCTGGAAGAGGACTGTGATCGAGAACATGGCCGCAGCCTTCAATGGCCAGGCGACCGCGGAGCCGACGATATCGGCGGCAGAGGTCGAAAAGCTACACGTCCCACTGTCCGACAGCACATGCCTGCATGTGCGACAGGAAAGATCGGGCAGTTGGTCGTGGAACGGGATTTTTTGTCGGAAGCCTCCAGTTTCGTCCTCGGCGCTGGAGGCAAAAAGCGGTGAAGAAAGACCATCCTGATCTCAGCGTCCGGCGGCAATGCAGCCTGCTGACACTGGCACGCTCAAGCCTCTACTACCAGCCGCGCGGTGAAAGCGCCGAGAACCTGAAGTTTATGGAAATTATCGATCGGCAGTTCTTGGAGACGCCGTGGTATGGGTCCCGGCAAATGGCCCGGCACTTGGCTCGCGCGGGACATAAATGCGGGCGGCATCGTGTGCGGCGGCTGATGAAGCTCATGCGGTTGGTGCCGATCTACCAGGAACCGAAGACCAGCAAGAAGCACCCGGAGCACAAGATATATCCATATCTTCTGAAGGACTTGCCAATCACCCGGCCCAACCAGGTCTGGTGTGCTGACATCAGCTACATTCCCATGCGCCGTGGTTTTCTTTATCTCGTGGCCGTCATGGACTGGCATAGCCGGAAGGTGCTGAGCTGGCGGCTCTCGAACAGCATGGACGCGAGGTTTTGCGTTGAGGCTTTGAAAGAAGCGCTGGCCGGATACGGTGTCCCCGAGATATTCAACACCGATCAAGGTTCGCAATTCACCAGCACCGATTTCACCGAGGTGTTGCGCGATGCGAAGGTCAAAATCTCGATGGATGGTCGGGGGCGCTGGATCGACAACCGGATGATCGAACGGCTATGGCGATCCCTCAAATACGAATGCGTCTACTTGAACGCCTTCGAAACCGGTTCCGAAGCCCGCAACGGGATCGGTGACTGGATCACCTATTACAACGAAAGACGCCCGCACTCATCACATGGGCTCCTGACGCCGGACGAGGCCTATGGTAGACGATCTCCGGACCTGAAGGCCGCCGCCTGAAATGAAACCAATGCTATAGCTTAGCAAGGCGGCAAACTGGTCGAAAATCCGGGACCACCTCTACCTGGACGAAGTCGTCGTTCCGATCAACGGCATGAGGCAGTGGCTGTGGCGAGCGGTGGATGCGAACGGGGACGTGCTGGATATCCTTGTGCAGCCGCGCCGAAATGCCAAAACCGCCAAGCGTTTTCTTGCTCAGTTGATTGCCCGGTTTGGCAAGCCTCGTGTCGTCGTGACTGACAAATTGCGCAGTTACATCAAACCGATCCGGGCTCTTGCGCCTGAAGCTGATCATCGGGCACACAAAGGGCTCAACAATCGCATCGAGGGCTCGCATCGGCCGATCCGCAAACGGGAGAAGGTCATGGGCCGGTTCAAATCGATCCGACAGACGCAAAGGCTCCTCGCGGCCCACGATCAAATCAACACGATGTTCAGACCCTGCCGCGACCGCCTCTCAACCGCCTCATACCGCCACGCAAGGTCCGATGCCTTCACCTGTGGGGCCGGTATGCGTTTGAAATGACCGCCTGAGAAAATCACTCCTGAGGCCCGGAACAGGTCGGTGACGTTAAGTTGGCTATGCCGTTGGCTCAGATCGCCGTCAGGCCTGCCGACAGCCACTTGGCAAAGTCCGCCTCGTCAACGGATCCCGTCGCAAGCGCCTCCATCATTCTGACACCTTCTGTTGTCTCGGGACGGAAGGCGTAGCCATTCAGGCGAAGGAATGTCAGCGCCGTCACAAAAGCCGTGCGCTTGTTGCCATCCACAAAGGCATGAGCCTTGGCAATGCCAAAGGCATATGCCGCAGCCATCTCTGCAACCCCGGCATCAGAAAAGACCGCAAGGTTCATCGCACGCGCGCACCCCATCTCAAGCAGCGCCCGGTCACGCATACCCGAAGCCCCGCCATGGCGGGCGATCTGTCGATCATGGATGGCAAGGACAGCAGCCAGCGGAACCCAGACCGGCTTACTCAAGCAAGGGCCTGAAGCAGGTCGCGGTTTTCATCCATAACGATCTCGGCAGTGGCCAGCGCGGCGGCCACTTCGGGATTATGCGGAGTGATTTTCAGACTGCCATCGTCCCCGCGCACGATGAAAAGGGTATCGCCTTCCTTTGCATCGAGAATGGTAAGCATCTCGGTTGTCAGCGTCATGACGGCAGAGTTGCCGACCTTGCGGATCTTGGATTCAATCATTGCGGACCTCCTTGGATATATGAACGTATATACCGACCGCCCGGTTTCAAGCAAGCTTTGCGGACAGGATCACGGGGCGGGCCGCTGGGCTTTGTTGATGCCATGGATGCTCCTTCCTACTGTGATGGCTTCAACACTCATCACAATGGCACATTGCGATCCCGTCGGGAGGAGCATCCACGCCATCAATAAAGCCGGTCCGCATAGCCGTTCTTAATGGCTACACCGCGCTTGGCATACTTGCCACGGGTCCGTTGCATTATGCAGGTGGTCGGTGCGATCTTGCTTGCGAGGAGGAGCCGCCATGCCGTGTCGTGACCCGTTCAAAGGCCATCGATTTCCGAAAGATGTGATCCTGCTCGCCGTTCGGTGGTATTGTCGGTATCCGCTGTCCTATCGCAACGTTCGCGATCTTCTTGCCGAGCGTGGGATCACGATCGACGCGGCCACGATATACCGTTGGGTGCAGAAGTTTTCTCCCGAAATCCGCAGACGCGCTTACGGTCGACACCGCAGCTGGCGCGGCCTGCAGTGGCATGTTGACGAAACCTACGTCCGCGTGAATGGCCGATGGTGCTATCTTTGGCGTGCTGTCGACCAATGTGGCCAACTGATCGATTTCCGTCTGACGGCGCGGCGAACGGCCAGTGCAGCAAGGGCATTCATGCGCCAGGCATCGGACTCCGTCCGCTGCTATCATCCTCTGACCATCGTGACCGACAAGGCTCATAGCTACGCGAAGGTTATCGGCGAGTGGAATGCCCGCTCGAGTCCGGAAGACGCAATTCGCCATGTCACCAGGAAGTATCTCAACAATCGGATTGAAGGCGATCATGCGGTGCTCAAGCATCGACTGGCGCCGATGCGCGGACTTCAAAGCCTGAGTTCTGCGAAAGCCACCCTGAAAGGGGTCGAGACGTTCCGCGCCATCCGCAACGGTCATTTCGCAGGATGTGAGCAGGGCGTCGCCAACGAGATAGCCTTCGTCAGGAATCTGTTCGATGATAAGAAAAAGGTCGCCTGAACAAGGCGTGACACGCTTTCACCGTCCTGAACCCAGCAACGCAACGGACCCTTTGAGAGGGTAGGTGTGAGGCCTTGCCACAGAGGTCACACGGCGAGTGGTAGCTGTGTTTCTCTATCTACGACCGAACCTGCTAAAGCATCTACACCTAAGTCTAAGTCCTTTATGGGTGTCGAGGTGTCCGTTTCAAAGTTAACAAGTAATGCTTCGTAAACAGCATTTCGGTTACTTTCTTTTGCGCCGACATGATAGAAGTGCTTTTTCGTTTGGATCGAAAAATCTCCCCAAAGCGAGAAAACGTAGTCATTCACGCGATACTTATTTTGGAGCCAAGTTGACATAATGAATGGTGAACCACTCTTCGTAACCAGTGTGTGTAAGTCGCGTTCTTCTTCTTCTGACCAAGAGTCAAAATAATCGACATGGCGACCTAGGTAGGGGGGGTCGCAATACACTAGGTCACTTGGTTCTACTTCGTACAGAGTGTCTCTAAACTCCTGATGTCTGAACTCAAAGTCACCCTGATTAATGACATGTGATACGGCAGAAATCTGGTTGCATATCTTGGTCACAAGAGCTTGCGCAAATCTGTTTGGCTTGCGGCAAAAAGGAACATTAAAACCACCCTTCTTATTGAACCTCATCATTCCGTTGAAGCAAGAACGGCTCAAAAACATGAAGTCTAGTGGATTGCCATCTGTGTTAAATCGCTCTCTTACAGTGTAGTAGTGAGCCCCTTCTGTATCTAACAGCTTGTTACCTTCTTCGATTAAGAATTTGCGGGCAATATCTGCTGTGATCTCGCCATCTTGCAGGCTTTTGTAGAACCTTATGAGGTGGGGATTGCTATCGCACAGTAGAGCTCGTTTGGGTTGGATGTTGAAGGCAACAACGCCCGTTCCCATGAACGGTTCAACCCATCTGTCGTAGTCTTGGTGGGTGCTTGTTTGGTGTATCCACTCTGCAAGCTTTGTTTTGATGCCTTGAGATTTGATTGGCGGAACTATGGTCATGTCTATTACTTCGCTTTCCGCCGAGGCTTCGGCCTGTTGATAAGATTCGCATCCATTCCCTTAAATTCTAGGTACTCAGAGAGCTTGGTTAGATTTTTGAATTTCTTAGGGTTTTTGGGGTCTGGAACTTGCAGAACGCCTTGGTTTATCCAGTATTCGTCAAAGACGTCTTCGCCCAAGTTCGCAAATGCTCCGTTGCCTGCAAGAACGTCTGGAATATAGCTGATACTACCGATATTGGCCGTGTTTCCGCTTCCACTACGGTCGCTTGCAATTTTCCATTTTTCCTCAACAAAAAACAGTAAATCTGTGATCACCGAAGTGATTGAAGTAAGCTCTGAAAGGTCGCGAACCTCTGTTTCATCAATGTCGTCAGATAGTGCGCGAGTATAAAGAATTCCTAATGATATGTGAGCATTGTAGTCTTTGTACGGGAACTGGATATTCTTCGTACTTGCGCGATCTCGAAAATATGCACCGTGCGAACCGAGCGTGAAACCGTTGCAAAAGTCTTTGTATTCGGAGAGGCGATAGGTGGTTTTGATATCGACCGCGAACTTTACCGACGGGTCTGACTTTTTGACGAATGATATATCAGGGTACCAGTTCTGATGTTCAGCCAAAACAAGATCGTACCCTGCCGCATCTGCAAACTCTAAAAACTTTGGAAATAATTGAATTTCCAGTATTTTTGAGATGATTTTTGTATCGGCAGATATTGTGTAAATATTCTGGTCAACGTCGATGAAGCCCTTGATTGACCAGTCGCCACCGTTTGTTGAAACATATTCGGTTAGGGTTGTCCCAAGCTCCCGAAGTTGGGCCATAAACTCTGTAGTGGCTTCATCCATATTTCTGCTCGTTATCTAAGGTTTTTTTGTTTATTGCAGTATGCCAAGAATGCAGCGCCTGCATTCTTTGGCGGATTCCTCTTGGTGGCTTCGCTCTTGGCGAACACCAGCCAATCAGAGCGTAGGGCATAGTAATCCCGACCCTTCTCCCTAGCAATGGTCCTGGCCTTCTCCTCAGCCCACTCCGGCAGTTGGATTTCGGGCGATAGGTTGCTCTGTGGTGAGCGCGGACGGAAGATCACCAGGTCATCTGGGGTCAGCTCCATGCGATAGAACGGCGTGTGATCATCCTCGATGATCTGGCGGATGTTCAGCCGGAACTTCTTCAAGGGGGCGTTGCTGCCGGTCTTTTCCTGAAGCTTGGCGAGGCCGATGTGCCATTTCGGCTGGCCTCCGCAGTGCTTGCGGCCGATTTCATACAGGCGGCGTTCAAGCGGGCGACGCAGGCGAAAATAGTCGTTCGAGATCGTTATGACATCGTTGGCTTCAATCGCCCGCATGAACCAGTCAGACAGGACGACCTCGCAATAATCGAGCCGCCATAGCCCTTCTTCCTGCATGACAAATCCGGCTTCGTCCACGAGGCTGAAAATCCGGACTTCACGCTTGCCGCCTGTGCGGATCGTCGTGGTGAACTGTGTCCCCTGTAGCCGTTTGAAGGCTTGCTCCAGCCGCTTGTAGTGGTTGCCCCCAATCGGGCGGTTTGTGGAGATGGACAGCTCGCGGGCGCTGAACCGGACGCGTTTCCCGATCTTCTCGCCCCGGTTCTTCATGTGCATCAACTGGCTGATGCAGAAGATCAGAATATCCTTGTCCTTGATGGTGGGAAGGCCAAGGCCGGAGGGGACGATTTCCAGCCTGTTTTCGCCGTTCTGGTAAACCAGATGCCGCATGTCCGGCTTGGTCGCCAGGGAGAACAGGGGGTGCTCCATCGAGGCGGTGTCGTCCTTAGGGACAACATCCGCGATATCGAGGATGAAGAAGTCTTTCTGGGGGTGTCTATCTGGGAGCAAAGGCATGCTCACAGGCTACAGTAAATTTGACCCATCAGGAACCCGGAATTTGACCTATCAGGAACCGCGCGTGGGTCGTTAGATCGAGAACCAAAGTTTGACCCATCAGGAACCCTCGAGAGGCGATTTTCCGTTTGACCCTTTCGGAACCGGAATTTGACCCTTTCGGAACCCACGTTTGACCCTTTCGGAACCCTGTGGATGGTTTCCTTTTATGGTATCAGTAAGTTAGTGGCGAATTTTGGCCCTGTAACATACTCCGTAGGGGTCCGTTGCATTATGCAGGTGGTCGGTGCGATCTTGCTTGCGAGGAGGAGCCGCCATGCCGTGTCGTGACCCGTTCAAAGGCCATCGATTTCCGAAAGATGTGATCCTGCTCGCCGTTCGGTGGTATTGTCGGTATCCGCTGTCCTATCGCAACGTTCGCGATCTTCTTGCCGAGCGTGGGATCACGATCGACGCGGCCACGATATACCGTTGGGTGCAGAAGTTTTCTCCCGAAATCCGCAGACGCGCTTACGGTCGACACCGCAGCTGGCGCGGCCTGCAGTGGCATGTTGACGAAACCTACGTCCGCGTGAATGGCCGATGGTGCTATCTTTGGCGTGCTGTCGACCAATGTGGCCAACTGATCGATTTCCGTCTGACGGCGCGGCGAACGGCCAGTGCAGCAAGGGCATTCATGCGCCAGGCATCGGACTCCGTCCGCTGCTATCATCCTCTGACCATCGTGACCGACAAGGCTCATAGCTACGCGAAGGTTATCGGCGAGTGGAATGCCCGCTCGAGTCCGGAAGACGCAATTCGCCATGTCACCAGGAAGTATCTCAACAATCGGATTGAAGGCGATCATGCGGTGCTCAAGCATCGACTGGCGCCGATGCGCGGACTTCAAAGCCTGAGTTCTGCGAAAGCCACCCTGAAAGGGGTCGAGACGTTCCGCGCCATCCGCAACGGTCATTTCGCAGGATGTGAGCAGGGCGTCGCCAACGAGATAGCCTTCGTCAGGAATCTGTTCGATGATAAGAAAAAGGTCGCCTGAACAAGGCGTGACACGCTTTCACCGTCCTGAACCCAGCAACGCAACGGACCCCTTCGCATAGATGCCAGCGCACAGCTAGAAGACCGCTCGCTGACGCGCATGCTGACGACGCTGTTCACGACCGAATTTCTGGCGGCCAACCCGGACGCCAAGGTAATCACCCGCGACATCGGGCATGACCCCGTTCCGGCGATTGATCACCGGATTATCCACGCGGCTTTCACCCCGCTTGAAGCCCGCGAAAACTGGATGGCAGAACGGCTGGCCCTGTCCGACAGGCTGGAGATATGCGCAGAAGTTGGTGACGCGTGATCAGGCGGCGTTTTGAAGTTGGCGGACGCCGTCGCGGAACTCAACCCCGCTGATGACCTCCGGGAGGCGATTCCGCCCGTCGAGTTTTCGCCATTTCGTCTGAGCAGACATCATCAGCCGGAAAGCCATGGCGAGCCCAGTCTTGCGGCTGAGGCAGCCCTTGGTGCGTTTCGTCCTGTGTCTGACGGTGGCGAACGTGCTCTCGATCGGATTTGACGTCCGGATGTGTTTCCAGTGTTCGGCCGGGTAGTCGTAGAAGGTCAGTAGTGCATCCCGATCCTTGACCAACTTGGCGACTGCCTTGTCCCATTTCACGCCGTAGGCATCGACGAAGAAGTCGAAGGCGGCCGACGCCGCGGCTCGGGTTTCGGCCTGCCAGATGTCGTGCAGGTGCGCCTTGGCCTTGGCTTGCACCGATTTCGGCAGCGCGTTGAGCACGTTCATGGTTTTGTGGAGCCAGCACCGCTGCTCCTGTGTCGAGGGGAAGACCTCGCGCAGTGCCGCCCAGAACCCCAGGGCGCCGTCGCCTATGGCGAGCTTGGGATCCTGCTTCAGTCCGCGGCGTTTGAGATCGAGCAGAACCTCGCGCCAACTCTGAGTGCTTTCGCGGAAGCCGTCGGTCATGGCCAGCAGCTCCTTGCGGCCGTATTCATCCGCACCCACGATCACCAAAACGCATTGTTTTTCCTCGGCCCTTCGCGGCTTGAAATAGACGCCGTCGGCCCAGATGTAGAGAAACCGCCGGGTGCCGAGGTCACGCTTTTCCCAGGCCTCGTACTCGGACCACCAGTCCGCTTTCAGCCGCGTGATCGTAGTGGCCGAGAGGCCCTTGGCGTGTGGCCCCAGCAGGGCGGCAAGCGCCTCACTGAAATCGCCGGTGGACACGCCCTTCAGGTAAAGCCAGGGCAGCAGCTCTTCGACCGACTTTGCCTTGCGCAGATACCGCGGCAGGATGCTGGGCGTGAACGCGATCTTGTCCGTGCCCGGCTTGCGGTCCCGCACACGCGGCACCGTCACGGCAACAGGCCCGACACCGGTCAAAATCTCACGCTCGGGCAGGTGCCCATGACGAACCAGTCTTGCGCGACCATCCTCAAGCTTGTGATCGGCAAAGGCGCCAAGCAGCGTGGACAGTTCCGCCTCAATCGCCTGCTCGATCAGCTTGCGCGCGCCGTCCCGGATGAGGTCGGTCAGCGGGTCCGGCGAAATCCCGGATGGATCAGATAGCTGGGTGATGGTATTCTCTTGCATGTGGCATATCCCTTTCTCGGTTGAGAATTGACGGCGCTTCGACACCGCCATGATATGTCGCCCCTCAGGGCATCACCAACTTTCGCGCATATCTCACAGGCTGATCGACGAAGTCGAGGCCGCAGATATCATCGTGCTGGGCGCACCGATGTACAATTACGGGATGCCCGCTGCCTTGAAGGGCTGGATTGACCACATCGCACGGATAGGGCGCACGTTTTCCTTCGATCTTTCACGCGGGGATTTCCCCATCGAGCCGATACTACAAGGGAAAAAACTGATTGTTCTGTCATCCCGTGGAGAGTTCGGGTTCGAAAAGGGTGGCCCACGGGAATATCTGAACACATTCGACCCGGCGATCGCGGCCTGCGCCCATTACTTTGGCGTTTCTGCCGCCGATATCAAGACCGTCGCCATTGAATATCAAGAGTTCAAAGACATGCGGCATGATCAATCCGTCATCGCGGCCAAAAAGAAAACCCGAGATCTCGCCCACAAACTCCTGCCGTACCATTTGGCGGGGTGAAAGTTGCATATTATTTCTCAATTTTCATGTTCCTAAATTCCCCTACCTCAGACATCGACAAACGCCAAATGCAATAGGTGGCTCTGTGGTCACGCTTGTCAGATAGCCCTTGTTTCTATGCGATGAATGCGACCAGAGAGAACTCTCTGAGCATCGCGTGCGCGTGCCAAATAAGGAGAGTTGCAACTCGATGCTAAAACCCTTGGGCAATTTGTAGAATAGTTGTATTTTGCGCATATGAAGTCGCATACGCCTGTTCTTTATGATGATTTAGACGATCTCATCAATGCCGTTGAGAAAGTTCCTAAGCCAGAATGATGGCAAGCTTTCACAAAGAGCACGCCGTGACCCATTTGCAGCCCTGAGCGATGACGAGGTCGATCAGATCGAACGGCTCTTTGCCGAGAGCTGGAGGTGACTAGCCTGCCTTTGCAAACCTTGCTTGTCGGCGCGCACAGAATCCGAGGCATGTCCCGGCTGGCTGCGCCACGTCTTGGTCGCCGGGTATCGACGGGGGATGTTGGATGGCGCTTTATCGCGCGGCCTTATCCCTTGCCCATGCGAAAGCGGCGCAGGGCGGGCAGGATCGCGCCCATGTCGCAGTCGCGGCCTTCGCCGAAGGCGTAATAGGTGTCGCGGAACAGCGCCGAGAGGCGTTGATACGCCGGGGCATGGCTATCGCGCGGGGTGAAGACGCGCAGCGGTGGGGACATGCGGTCTTGGGCCTCGGCGATTGTCTTGAATGCGCCCGCGATCATGGCGGCAAAGATGCAGGCACCCACCCCTACGGGCGAGCGTTCCGGCACATGCACCGGGCGGCCCAGCACATCGGCATAGATTTGGTTGAGCACGCCGTTCTTTTGCGGGATGCCGCCCGCGTTGATGACACGGTCAAAGCGGGCACCGCCGGACTGCATGCGCTCGATGATCAGGCCGACATGCATGGCCATGCCCTCGATGGCGGAGTGCATCTCGTCCGCCGCCGTGTGGTGCAGATCCCAGCCCAGTGTCAGCCCGCCCAGATCGGGGCGGACCAGTACGGTGCGGTCGCCGTTGTCCCATGGCACGCGCAACAGGCCGGTGGCACCGGGGCCATAGTCCATCAGCCCATCGCACAGCGTCGCCACGTCCGATCCTGCGCGCCGCGCAATTGCGTCGAATACGTCGCCGGTGGCGGATTGGCCTGCCTCGATCCCCATATAGCCGGGCACGACGCTGTCGGGGACCATGCCGCAGATGCCGGGGACGGGGCGCGCCTTGGGATCGGCGATGGCAATGATGCAGGTCGAGGTGCCCACCACGTTGACCACATCGCCCGGCGCGCAATGGGTGCCGATGGCGTCCCAATGCGCGTCGAACGCGCCGAAGGGCAGGGGGATGCCCGCGCGCAGCCCGGTGCGTTCGGCCCATTCCGGCGCCAGCGTGCCCGCCTGTTGCAGAGAGTGCCCCCAACGCCCAGTGATGCGGGTGTTGATGCCTGCTAGCGCCGGGTCGACGCGCGACAGGAAGTCCTGCGGCGGCAACCCGCCCCAGCCCGCGCCCCACATCCATTTGTGCCCCATGGCACAAACAGATCGTGGCATCTGCGCCGGGTCCGTTATGCCGCACAGGGTGGCGGCGATCATGTCGCAATTCTCTGCCGCCGTGGCCAGTGGCGCATCCGGATCGTGGCGTAGAAAGTGCAGCAGCTTGGCGTAGCCCCATTCGGTGGAATAGGTGCCGCCGCACCAGTCCAACGCCTCGACGCCGTCGGCGCGGGCTTGGGTGGTGATCTCGGCGGCCTCGGCATGGGCGGTATGATCGCACCACAGGTAGTAGTCCGCCAGCGGCTGCAACTGCGCGTCCAACGGAATGACAGAGGATCCGGTCGTGTCGGCGGCGAAGGCGGCGATGGCGTGGCCGTCAATGCCGGCCTTGGCCACGGCCTCGCGGATCGCGGCGCAGAGCGCGTCCATCTGGTCACGATGGCTTTGCCGTGCGACATGCGGATCGGCGTCGGAGCGGTGCAGAGCGTAGGGGGCCACGGCAGAGGCCAGCACCGCGCCGGTGTCCGTGTCCATCAGGGTGACGCGGGTGGAAAGCGTGCCGAAATCGGCACCTGCGACGATGCTCATGACCTATTGTCCGTATGTGGCGTTGGCGCCGTGCTTGCGCAGAAAGTGACGGTCCAGCAGCGCGTCAGAGATCGCGGGCGGTTGCCGGTCCAGCACCGCGCCGTGCCACGCCATCTTTGCGACCTCTTCGAGGATCATGGCGTTCATCACCGCCTCGGCCGGGTCGCGGCCCCAGACAAAGGGACCATGCCCCGCCACCAGTACCGCCGGAATGGCCAGCGGATCGCGGTCGCCCACCGTTTCGGCGATGACCGAACCGGTGGCGGCGACATAGCGGGTTGTGATCTCTTCCGCTGTCAGGTCGCGGGTGACGGGGATGGTGCCGCGAAAGTAATCCGCATGGGTGGTGCCCAGCGGCGGGATCGGGCGGCGGGCCTGCGCCATGATGGTGGCATAGGTGGAATGGGTGTGCACGATGCCGCCGATCTGCGGAAACGCGCGGTAAAGCGCGACATGGGTGTCCAGATCTGATGAGGGGCGAAAGCGGTTGTCCAGCGCCGCGCCGTCGAGATCGGTCAGCACCATGTACTGGGGGGTCATCTCTGGGTAGGGCACCCCGGAGGGCTTGATGACGATGCGCCCGGTTTCACGGTCGATGCCGCTGGCATTGCCAAAGGTCGCCTTGACCAGACCATGACGCACTGTGTCAAGATTGGCCTCCAGAACGGCAGATTTGAGGGCGTCGAGCGGCATGGTCGGTCCTTTGGTCGTCAGCAGGGGGCACGCGGTACAACGCGCGCAGGGGGTGCGCGCCCCGACTAGGGGCGCGCGGTGTCAAGCTCAGCGAGCGGCGGTCCATCCCTGATAGTCGCCAAGATTGTCGCTGGTGATCAGCTTGGGCTCCAGCAGGACGGTGTCTTCTTCGGGTGTCTCACCCATGAAGACGTCATAGCCCATCTGCAGCGCCTGACCGGCCATGATATAGGGGTCCTGGCTGGCGGAGGCCTTGATCAGCGAGTCGCCTTTGGCCAGTTCGTCCTCGATCACCGGGGCGCCGTCGACGCCGGTGATGATGAACTCGGACCGGCCCAACTGGCGGGCTGCCAGCGCGGCACCCACGGCGGTGGGATCGTTGATGGCAAAGACGCCGTCGATCTTGTCAAAGCGGGTCAGCAGGCCCTGCATCACGTTCAGACCGCCATCGCGCGACGCCTTGCCGTTCTGGTCGTCGGACAGCACGTTGATGCCCTCATTGGCCTCGAACACCTCTTGGCAGCCCGCGACGCGGTCGATGATCGAAGAGCTTTGCGGGCCATTGATGATGATCACGTCGCCGGTGCCGTCCAGCGCGTCGACGATGTGCTGGCACGCTTTGCGGCCTGCATCCACGTTGTCGGTCATCACGGTCACGTCTGCGCCGGGGGCCGACACGTCAAAGGCGGCGACCACGATGCCGGCACTCTGCGCCCGCTTGACGGCGGGGGCGATGGCGGCCGCGTCGACCGCGTTCAGCATGATGATGTCAACGCCAGAGGCGATGAAGTTGTCGATCTGGCTGACTTGTTTGTTGAGGTCGTAATCGGCAGAGACCGATGTGACCTGCACGTCGGGGTTGATCTCTTTCGCGCGGTCCTCAATGCCTTTGATGGTTGCGACGAAGAACGGGTTGCCCAGCAGCCCGACCGAAATGCCGATGCTTTCCAGTTGCTTGTCCTGCGCAAGTGCGCCGGTGGCCAGCAGCGCGGTTGCGGCTGCGGATGTAACGAGGGTCTTAAGAATACGCATGTTATCCTCCCATGGTGTTGATGCGTTGTAATGTCGTGGATTCGCAGTGGTTTAGGTGCGGGCGCCGCCCTTTAGTCGGTAGCGGTCCAGCGCCACGGCGACGATGATGACCAGCCCTTTGATGATGAATTGCCAGATGTCGGAAACGCCGGTCAGGATCAGGCCGTTTGACAGCACGGCGATGATCAGCGCGCCGATCAGCGTGCCCCAGATGCTGCCCACACCGCCGACAAACGAGGTGCCGCCAAGGATCACCGCCGCGATGGCGTCAAGCTCATAGGCTTGGCCCAGTTGCAGCCCGTTGGCAGCGTAAAGGCGCGCGGCAGACATCACGCCACCCAGTCCGGCCAACAGCCCCGACATGCCGTAGACGAACAGCAGCACGAGGCTGACCTTGATGCCCGCCAGTCGCGCGGCCTCGTGGTTGCCGCCTGTCGCGTAGATCCATGTGCCCAGCACGGTGCGGCGCAGGATGACCCAAGAGATCACGACCGTCAGCAGCGCCACGATGGCCAGCCAAGGCACGCCCAAAAGCGTACCGTTGCCGATAAAGTCAAACGGCAGGTCGGCGTTGAAAACGGTTGTGTCGCCGCCCATCAAGCGGGCCACGCCGCGCACCGCCGTCAGCGCCCCAAGTGTGACAATAAAGGGTGGCAGGCCAAGAAAGGCCACCAGCCCGCCGTTGATCAGGCCAAAGACCAGCCCCATGGCCAGCCCGGCAGGGATGCCCATCATGCCCCATCCGGGGATCAGTGACATCGACACCGCCGCCATGGCAGAGGCCGCAAGGATCGAACCGACGGACAAATCGATGCCCCCGGTCAGGATGACAAAGGTCATCCCGGCGGCCAGCACGACATTGATAGAGGCCTGCTGCGTGACGATAGAAATGTTGTTCACCGACAGGAACTTGCCCGTCATCAGCTGAAAGCCGATCGCCAGCAGGATCAGCACCGGCAGCATTCCCAGCGCTCTGATCGTGGCCTTTAGCCGTTCCGTATTGGCCGGGCCGCTGCCCGTCTGTGCCGTATCGCTCATGTGTTTTCCTCCCACGCGGGCCTTGTCAGGCCGCGGCCCCTGTCGACAGGGTCATGATCTCTTCTTGTTCAACCGGCTTGCCGGGGGCGGCGCGCACCTCTCCGGCGATCTCTCCGTCGCGCATGACCAAAACCCTGTCGGCGACCCCGATGATTTCGGGCAATTCGGACGAGATCATCACCACGGCCATCCCCTCGCGCGCGAGGCGGTCGATCAGGCGATAGATTTCGGATTTCGCGCCGACATCGACGCCGCGTGTTGGCTCATCCAGAATGACGACCTTGGGTTGTGCCTCCAGCAGGCGGGCCAGCAGCACTTTTTGCTGGTTGCCGCCCGACAGCGCGCCCACGTTCAGCCGGGCCGAAGGCGTCTTGACCCCCAACTCGCGGATTGCATTGGCGGCGCGGTCCGCCTGTGCGCGAAAGTTCAGAAAACCGCCGCGATGCGCGTCGCGTTCATGCACGCAGGTCGAGATGTTCTGCGCGATGGTCATGTCCAGAAACAGACCCAGCGCCTTGCGATCCTCGGTCAGGTAGACGATGCCGTGGCGCAACGCCTCGCGCGGGCTGCGCGGAGTGACTTTAGTGCCGTTTAGCGTGACGGTGCCAGCGGTGGCCGGGTCCGCGCCGTAGATCAGACGCGCCAGTTCGGTGCGCCCGGACCCGACGAGGCCGGACAAGCCCAGCACCTCACCCTCATGGACCTCAAAGGTGCAATCCTTGACCAGGCGGCCGTCAGACATGCCCTCGACCCGCATCACCACATGGCGGGCGTCATCATGGGCGACGTGGTCCTTGGTGTAAAAGGTCGACAGGTCGCGCCCGACCATCATGGACACCAGCGTGCGGGCGTTCAGTTGTTCCTTGTCCAGCGTGCCGACATAGGCACCGTCGCGCAGCACCGAACAGCGGTCCGCCAGACGATAGATTTCGTCCATACGGTGGCTGATATAGATCACCGCGATCCCCTGTGCGGTCAGCCCCTCGATGACCTGAAACAGGCGTTCCGTCTCGCGGCTGGACAGAGAGGTCGTAGGCTCGTCCATCACGATGATGCGTGCATCAGAGGCCATGGCGCGGGCGATCTCGACCAGTTGCCGTTCGCCCAGTGACAGGCTGCCGACGCGGGTCGCGGGGGTAAAGTCGATGCCCAGCCGGTCCAGCACCGGCTGCGTGCGCGCGGCCATGCTGGCGCGGCTGATAAAGCCAGAGCGCGACGGTTCGCGCCCCAGAAAGACATTCTCGGCCACGCTCAGGTTGGGCGATAGCGACAGTTCCTGATAGATCACGGCGATGCCACGCCCGCGCGCCTGTTTCGGGTCGCCGGTGGGAATAGGTTGGCCGTCCACCAGAACCTCGCCGCCGGGATCGGCGACATAGGCACCCGACAACACCTTCATCAGCGTCGATTTCCCAGCGCCGTTTTCGCCCATAAGGGCGTGGACCTCGCCCGGAAAGGCGGTCAGCGAAACGCCCGACAGCGCCTTGACCGGGCCAAAGGTCTTTGAAATCTCGCGCATTTCCAGCAGCGGTGTCATGCAGCGCCCGCTTTGGTCTGAGCCACGGTAAAGGTCACCCCTTGGTCGTTCAGCATCGCGGCGTCGCGGTCGCTGAGCCCGTCATCGGTGATCAGGCGCGTCACGCGGGAAAACGGCAGCGCCAGCTTGGGTGGGCGTTCGCGGAACTTGCGGCTGTCGACCAACACCACGATCTCATTCGACAGGTCGCACATGTCATTGATAAAGCGCACCAACAGCGGGTGGCTTTCCAGCAGGCCGTCCGTCCCAACCCCAAGCGCGCCAACAAAAAATTGCGACGCGTAGAATTCGTAACTGCCGCGCGCGGGGTCGTACAGAATGCCCGGCTCTCGGTGCAGGTCGCCGCCGCCCACTGTCAGCTGGCAGGTGCCGTGTTCAGACAGATACCCGGCCAGCGGCATCGAATTGGTGAAGACACGCACGTTGCGATTGGCGATGTGCTGGCCAAAACGGAAACAGGTCGAGCCGCCATGCACGATGATCAGGCTGCCATCGCGCACCAGCTTGCCCGCCTCATGGGCGATAGCGGTTTTTGCCTCAACCGCGATGTCCCGATTTTCGATGAAGGGCAGTGAGACGGCGCGCGGGCGTGTTGCGCCGTCCAGCGCGGCAATGCCGCCATGAACCTTTTGGGCAAGACCGGCCTCGTCGAGCTTGTCGATATCGCGCCGGATGGTGGCGGCAGAGACCTTGAACATAAGCTGCAATTCCTTCGCCGAAGCAAAGGCGCGTTCGGTCAAAAGCTGTGCAATCGTCTCGTGACGCTGAGATTCGCTCATGTGTTGGCCTCCCTGCTCAACAGGTACGACGAGAATCGCTCATACGGCAACGGAAAAATGCCATACATGACGAAAAATCGTCGCGCTGCGGCGCGGCATCGCTAAGGTTTGTTGGAATTCGCGCCCCCCCACCGATGAATGAGCGATATGCGTCATGGGGACAGGATGTGTTGGTGCGAGGCCTGTGAAAATGCCTCGGAAGGCTCTGTTGCGCTGGCTCAGTCGAAATGTGAGGCATAGAGCATTTTCAGAAGGGGAGCCAAATGTCGCGTCGAGATCCGTTCAAACAACACCGTTTCCCGAAAGATGTTTTCTTGTTGGCGGTGCGCCGGTATTGTCGTTAGCCGCCCTCCTACCGCGATATGCGTGATCTTTTGGCTGGACGTGGGATCACGGTTGATGCTGCGACGATCTACCGTTGGGTCCAGAAGTTTGGGCCGGAACTGCGCAAACGCGCCTACGGTCAGCATCGGTCCTGGCGCGGTTTGCAATGGCACGTCTGCGAGACCTATGTGCGAGTGAAAGGCCGGTGGTGCTACCATCCGGTCACAATTGTGACGGACAAGGCCCACAGCTATGCGAAGGCGATCGAAGAGATGAATTTCGGGAACGGGCCTGATGATCGGATCCGCCATATCGATCGGAAGCACCTAAACAACCGCATCGAAGCGGATCACGCGGCGCTGAAAAAGCTTCTCAGACCAAACGAAGCGTCCGAAAAAGGACCGCCGCGAAGAACACACTGAAAGGCATCAAAACCCACCGCGCAATCAAGAAAGGCCGCTTTGCAAACAACGAACCGGGCGTCCTGAACGAGATAGCTTTCGCCGCAAGCCTGTTCAAGATCGGCGAGCTTCAAACCGATTGGTGCAACCGCCCTTCCTGAAACCAGCTTGAGAGAACCGAAAAGCTCTACTCTGCCAGTTCCTTCATGACTGAAGCCAGATCCGACTTTCCCTCGAATCCGATCCCCGGAAGATCTGGCATGGTAATATGGCCATCTTCGACATGCACGCCGTCGGGGAACCCACCATAAGGTTGGAAAAGGTCTGGGTAGCTCTCATTTCCTCCGAGGTCCAATCCGGCTGCGATATTCAACGACATTTGGTGCCCACCGTGGGGGATACAACGACGGGACGACCAGCCTGCGGCCTTTATGACATCAAGTGTTCGCAAGTATTCCACAAGGCCATAAGACAGGGCGCAATCAAACTGCAGATAGTCGCGATCCGGACGCATCCCGCCATACCGCAAAAGATTGCGCGCGTCCTGATGCGAGAACAGGTTTTCGCCGGTGGCCATGGGCGCGTCGTAGAATTCGGCCATGGCCGCCTGCAAAGCGTAATCCAGAGGGTCTCCGATTTCTTCATACCAGAACAGCGGATACTCGCGAAGCATCTTGGCATAGCCAATGCCGGTTTCGAGATCAAAACGACCGTTAGCATCCACTGCAAGTTGCGCTTCGTTGCCGATTTCATCGAGTACGGCTTCAATGCGGGCGCGATCCTCGTCGATTGTGACGCCGCCGATTTTCATCTTCACGACATTATATCCACGGTCCAGGTAGCTGCGCATTTCGGCACGCAGAGAACTGTGGTCCTTGCCGGGAAAGTAATATCCACCCGCAGCGTAAACGAAGACGCGCGGATTGGCTTCACGTCCGTGAATATCGGCAAGATGCCGGAACAAAGGTTTGCCTTCGATTTTGGCAACAGCGTCCCAGATTGCCATGTCAATAGTGCCCACTGCAACAGAGCGTTCGCCGTGACCTCCGGGTTTTTCGTTGCTCATCATTGCATCCCAGATGCGATGAGGATCGAAGTTTGTTTCGGTTTCGTTCAGAAGGCTTCCGGGATCAGCATTGATTATCCGGTCGCGAAAACGCTCGCGGATCAAACCGCCCTGTCCGTACCGCCCGTTCGAGTTGAAACCATAGCCAACGACAGGGCGGCCGTCGCGTATGACGTCGGTGACGACAGCAACGAGGCTGGTCGTCATCTTGCTGAAATCAATATATGAATTTCGGATGGACGAAGCGATGGGTTTGGTGACTTCACGAATGTCGACAATGCGCATTTGAGTGCTTTCTGGTGATGGTGACCCCTGGAAATCTACAGAACCGCCGCGCATTCGACCAATGCCGATACGTTTCAGGGCTATGCTGTTACGGCATCATGAAGCCGGCGATATCTGGGAAAACAGTTGCAAGATGGATGTGGGCGTGGGCATCTTGGTGCTGAACCAGCATGGAAAGCGATATGGATACTAACTATTTGGCCGACTTACGGGCCTTGTCCGAGACGCTCAACTTTTCCAGAGCTGCCGAGTTGCGAAATATCACCCAGCCTGCCTTTGGTCGCCGCATACAGTCATTGGAGGCATGGTGCGGAGTACCGTTGGTGAATCGCCGGCAGATGCCAATGTCGCTCACACCAGCAGGGCAGATCATGTTGGACGCCGCAGGAGACGTGATTGGCAGGCTAGAACGTGCGCGCCGGGAGATTGAGCAGAATCAGGCGGCCACAGCCTCGTTGGTCATTGCGGCAACGCACGCCTTGTCTTTCAACTTTTTCCCGTCCTGGATAAATTCCCTAGGGGTCGAGGCGGCGACGCACCCCTTGCGGCTCCTGTCTGACAATATGAAGCACTGCGAAAAACTGATGCTTTCGGGCGATGCCCAATTTCTGTTGTGTCACGCGCACGCGGCCAGTCCTACCCCCATGCGGTCACCCGAATTTCAAAGATGTATCCTTGCCCGCGATCGGTTGATCCCGGTCTGTGGGCGGGACAGCAATAATCAACCGTTGTACGAATTGCCCGGAACAGCAGAGCGACCCACGCCGCATATTGCGTTCGAAGAAGGCTCCGGTATGGCCCGCATCCTGACATCGGTGCTGTTCAACCGTAGGACGGATTTGCATTTGTCCTCGGTCGTCAGTTCGCACCACGCAATGACTCTCAAATCACTGGCGATGGAAGGAAAGGGTTTGGCCTGGATTCCGGAAAGCCTTGCCCGGAGCGAACTGAGAGAGCCCGGGCGCCTGGTGATCGCCGGTGACGCGTCTTGGCATGTCGAGGTGGATGTTGCACTGTTCAGGCCATGTACACAGCTTGGTGCATTGGCCGAGACCTTTTGGCAGCTTGTGCAGGACACCGCCGCGACAGGGATGTCATGGCATCTGTAGTTCCTCGGTGCGCTCTTTGAGACCTTCCTTCAGGATGTCGATGAATACGCGTACCTTTGCCGATAGGTTCAGGCGTTCGGGATACACTGCGAAGACATCGGCGCGCATTCCGTACCGCGGGAGAACGACCTTGAGGCGCCCGGCTTTTACGTGTCGGGCAATATCCCACTCTGAACGCTGCATAATACCATGCCCGTTCAGAATCCAACCGACGGCGACCTGGCCGTCATTGGTTGACAATCGGCCAGTCACGCGGAAATCGCCGTCTTTCCCAAAGCGCCAGACATCATAGCTTGAGTGTTCTTGTCTCAAGACCACGCAGTTGTGCTGCGCAAGGTCGGAAATTCGCTTTAGGGGCGGGTGTTTTTCCAAATAGCTAGGTGCCGCAACCAAAATTCGGCGATTGCGCAAAAGGAGCGCCATTACATGACTTGTTGCTGTTGGTTCGCCAAATCGGATCTGAAGATCAAATCCTTCTTCCACGATATTTGCGGGTGCATCGGTCAAGACCAGCTGTGTCTGCACACCGGGATAGCGGGTCGCAAATGTGGAGAGGGCGGGTGCGATGTGCTCACGCCCGAATTGAAACGTTGCATTAATGCGCAACAGCCCTTGCGGCGCTCCACGCGCGGCCGAGATAGATTCCTCTGCCGTTACAATCTGGTCGACGATATCCATGGAAGCCTTGAGATACGCTTCTCCCTCCGACGTCAGGCCGACCCGTCGGGTAGTGCGATTCAACAATCTGACGCCAAGCCGGTCCTCAATACGCGTGATCCGTCGGCTGACTGCTGAGGCCGTCAATCCGAGCTCCAGCGCAGCTTCGGACAGGGTGCTGCGTTGTGCGACGGTAATAAAGAATTTCATGTCGCTTTCACTGGACATGGATGGCCCTCACTTGTTCATGAAATTCAATAATGAAGTTCATTCTTAGAAATTCCAAGCCAAAACTTCATAGGCTACAGTTTCCGAGGAGGGGACGGGAGAGCTTAGGGAGTTCATCGATATTCTTCGGCTTCAGGTCGGCCAGAGTGACGGGAGGTTACGTGATGCACTCCTGCCTGCGCGCTTGGCCGTCAGGGGGCCGGGTACACTAAAGGCGTGCTTCGCCTACGGTTTTCGACTTGGTCGCGATGGTCTCCGGCCTGCGTCAAGAATTCTTTGCGAGCTCAAATTTTATCTTTAAGAAAAGAAGACTTACATGAATGCGAACCATGCCAAGATAGCTGTTATTCCCGGTGATGGAATCGGCAAAGAGGTCATGCCCGAAGGTATCCGGGTTTTGGAAGCTGCCGCTGCGCGCTTTGATCTCAGCCTTCAGTTTGATGCATTCGAGTTCTCGTCCTGCGACTACTATGCCAAACACGGACAAATGATGCCGGACGATTGGAAGGCCCAAATCGGCAGTCACGACGCCCTGTTCTTCGGCGCCGTCGGCATGCCCGACAAGGTACCAGATCATATTTCACTTTGGGGATCCCTGCTGAAGTTTCGGCGTGAATTTGACCAATACGTTAGCCTTCGCCCGGCCCGCCTGATGGCTGGTGTGACATCCCCGCTGGCAGGGCGCAAACCCGGCGATATCGATATGATGATCGTGCGTGAAAACACCGAAGGCGAATACTCCTCGATCGGCGGCAAGATGTTCGCGGATACCGACCGCGAAATCGTCATGCAAGAGACCGTCATGAGCCGCACCGGGGTTGATCGCATTCTGCGCTTTGCCTTCGACCTGGCCGAGAAGCGCAGCGGACGGTTGACCTCGGCGACAAAGTCCAACGGCATTTCGATCACCATGCCCTATTGGGATGAGCGGGTCGTCGAAATCGCCAAGGAGTACAGTGGGGTCAGCGTCGACAAATACCATATCGACATCCTGACGGCCTTGTTCGTTCTGCACCCCGACAAGTTCGACGTGGTCGTGGCGTCCAATCTGTTCGGCGACATTCTGTCGGACCTTGGGCCCGCCTGCACGGGCACCATCGGTATCGCTCCATCAGGCAACATTAATCCTGAACGGCTGTTTCCGTCATTGTTCGAGCCCGTTCACGGGTCGGCACCCGATATCGCAGGGCAGGGGATTGCAAACCCTGTCGGGCAAATCTGGGCCGGCGCCATGATGCTGGATCATCTGGGGCACGCAGAGGCCGCAAAGGCAATCGTTGACGCGATTGAGCGCGTCATGGCCGAGCCGGCTTTGCGCACCCTTGATCTGGGGGGAACTGCGGACACGCAGACATGCGGTGCGGCCATCGCGGACGCATTGGGTTGATGGGGAAACAGCGATGAAAACCTACAAGATTGCAGCAATCCCTGCAGATGGAATCGGCCCCGAAGTCATTGCCGCAGGACTGCAGGCCTTGGAAGCGCTTGCTCGTCGTGACGGTGGTTTCCGTTTGGATGTGACAAAGTTCGACTGGGGTTCTGCACGTTACAAGAAAACCGGGGCATTGATGCCCGAAGACGGTACTGAGCAACTCAAGGCCTTCGATGCGATCTTTTTTGGGGCGGTCGGCGCTCCTGATGTGCCGGACCACGTCACACTCTGGGGTTTGCGTTTGCCAATCTGTCAGGGCTTTGACCAATACGCCAATGTCCGTCCGACCAAGATTCTGCCGGGAATCAGCTCTCCGCTCGCCGGCGTGAAGACTGGCGATCTCGACTGGGTTATCGTGCGCGAAAACTCGGAGGGTGAATATTCGGGTCACGGTGGACGCGCCCACAAGGGGCTGCCCGAAGAAGTTGGCACCGAAGTTTCCATTTTCACGCGCGTCGGAGTGACACGCATCATGCGCTACGCTTTCGCTTTGGCGCAGGCACGTCCGCGCAAGTTTCTTACCGTTGTGACAAAGTCGAACGCCCAGCGTTTCGGCATGGTCATGTGGGATGAAATCGCGGCCGAAGTTGCAACGGAATTTCCAGATGTCAAATGGGACAAGATGCTGGTCGATGCGATGACCGTTCGAATGGTCCGGGCCCCCCGAAGCCTTGACACGATCGTGGCCACCAACCTGCACGCAGACATCCTGTCGGACCTAGCGGGCGCGCTGGCCGGCAGCCTTGGGGTGGCTCCGACCGGCAACATCGACCCGGAACGGCGCTTTCCCTCCATGTTCGAACCGATCCATGGTTCTGCCTTTGACATCACTGGCAAAGGCATTGCCAACCCGGTTGCGACGTTCTGGACGGCGGCACAGATGCTGGAACATCTGGGAGAAAAGGATGCGGCAGACCGGTTGATGCGATCGGTGGAGAACGTCTGCGCCAGTGGCATCATGACACCGGATGTCAACGGTACAGCCACAACACAGCAAGTCACGGATGCCGTCTGCGAAGCAATCCGCAGCGAGAATATTTGAAGCCGGCAATGAGAAACAGATGCGCGGAGCGACCACACGATCCAAAGCAGGCACCAACATGGCCCCAAATGGGCGCGATGACTTTGCAAGGCCACAATACCAAGGTGCAAAACGAATCCAGGACGACCTGGCGGGAATGCCAAGCCTACGCTGATACAACGCTGGAGTTGGAATTCACGATTTAACACGAATGACCGGTTCCCGAAGAAACCGGCATTCGCTTCTAGGGAGAGAGAAGTCTCGGTCATGAAAAAGCCAGATACAAGTCCGGATGGCACATTGTCACAAGCGGATGTCGACATGATGGAATTTGAATCCCCCATGCGACAGTTGCCACCGTTTACTACGAACCTTTTGTTCTTTGCTGCTGCGGCATATGCCATATTCCATATTATTGTCTTGAACTTCCTTCACATGGACGCATGGGTATTCCGGACGCTCCACGTCAATCTCGGAGCGGCCATCGGGTTTCTGATCTATGCGGGTTGGAAAGGACAGCGCAGGGATCGCATCAATCCCATGGACTTCGCCCTCGCCTTGGCCATTTTGTCCGCGGCTGCCTACATTATGTCTGAGCATGAGACATTGGTGATGCGTACGGGCGTCATTACGACACCGCTCGATTTCCTGTTTGGCGCCATCGGCACTGTGCTGACTATTGAATTTGCACGCAGGACATCCGGAATGATCCTGCCGATCATGGCCTTGATCTTCGTGGCCTATGTTTTTGTCGGGCCGTGGATGCCGGGGATTCTTCATCATCAAGGGTTCGATACCGGGGATTTCTTTTCATTCGTCTACAGTCAGGAAGGTGTTTTTGGCATCACGACTGCGGCGTCTTCACGATATATTCTTTTGTTCGTCGCTTTTGCCGTTTTTCTGCAGGCAAGTGGTGCGGGAGCCTATTTCATGGATCTCGCGTTCGGCGCCTTCGGCTGGGCGCGCGGTGGGCCAGGCAAAGTGTCCGTTGTATCTGGCATTCTTTTTGGAACGGTTAGCGGAAGTTCTGTTGCGAATGTTGTCGCTTCCGGTACCTTCACCATCCCGATGATGCGCCGGGTCGGTTACAATCGTGAAACCGCAGGGGCCATTGAGGCGACATCTTCGACCGGTGGCCAGTTGACCCCACCGATTATGGGCGCTGGCGCGTTCATCATGGCTGAAATCACTGGCATTCCCTACACCGAGATCATCGCTGCCGCGATTTTGCCCTGCCTGCTGTTCTATATTGCGGTTTACGCGCATGTCGACATTGACGCGATCAAGAACAACATCCGCGGTTTGCCACGTTCGGAATTGCCAAAATTGCGCAAGCTTTCCCGTGATATTTTTCTACTGTTGCCGCTTTTTTCCCTGCTGTATCTGCTGATTTCCGGTTATTCGATCATAGCTTCAGGAACATGGGGCATGGTTTGCGCGGTTGTCGTTATGCTGCGCAGTCATCTCAAGGTAAACTCCCTTGTTCTTTCCATACCTCTGGCCGCTTTTGTTTTACTGCCCCTTCTCGGGTTCAAGGTGAACACAACCGGCATTATAGGCGTAACCCTCGGGCTGTTTTCGGTCGCGATCGCTGGTTATGCCGCCTCCGGCGTGAGGGGAGTTTCGACAGGTCTGAAAGAAACTGCAAAAACCTGTTACCAGGCGCTTGGTCAGGCGACACACGCAAGTTTGCAGATTGTCGCCGTCTGTGCCTGCGCGGGGATTATCGTTGGAGTGCTCGGTCTCACGGGACTGGGTGGCCGCTTCTCCAGTCTTATTCTTGCCATTGCTGGGGACAGCCATTTCGTAGCTTTGCTGTTTGCAATGATGATCTCGATCATTCTCGGTATGGGAATGCCCACCACCGCAGCCTATGCCATTGCCGCGTCGGTTGTTGCTCCAGGACTTCAACAGTTGGGTGTTCCAGCCCTGTCAGCGCATATGTTTGTTTTCTATTACGCGGTTATCTCGGCCATTACGCCACCGGTGGCCATTGCCGCCTTTGCGGCCTCTGCGTTGTCCGGCGGCCAACCCTGGGCCACCTCATTGAAAGCGGTGCGTTTTGGGGTAGCCGCATTCATCGTCCCGTTTCTGTTCTACTACTACCCCCAAATTCTGCTTGAGGGTGAGACCGTGGATATCATCAGGGTCTTCGCAACATCCGCATTGGGTATTCTGGTTCTCGCCTTTGCCAGCGAAGGCTGGCTTTTCGGAAAGATCGGGACAGCCTTGCGGGCCGTGTTGGTGGTCATCGCATTTGTCATGATTTTCGGCGGTCACGTCACCGACATCATTGGGTTCGGTCTTGCTGGTCTGCTGATCATCTGGCGATTTGTCAACAGACAGGCACCGCAGGAACGCGCTCAAAAAAACGGAGGTCTTATAGGCTGAACATCAATTAACGTGTCTGACTAAAATGAAAACTTGGAGGAGAAACATGAAAAGATTTATTTATGCGCTGTCGGCGGCCGCCACGATAGCCGTCGCAGGATCCGCTGCGTCGGCTCAGGATAATTGGCCAAAGTCCTTGACCGTTGCTACTGCTTCGCCGGGCGGTGTTTACGCTGTCTACGGTCAAGGACTGGCTACCATAATCAGTGACGTTGTGCGCGTCCCTACTTCGACGCAACAGACGCAAGGGCCCGCACAAAACGTGGTTGTTGTAGGCACGGGTAAAGCCCTACTTGGCATGACAACAATGGGCCCCGCTTGGCAGGGTTGGAACGGCGAGCTTGAACTTGCGCCGGGAACCAAGTTCACTGCGATGCGTGCGCTTTTCCCGATGTATCGGACACCATTTCAGATGATTACTCTGGCGGATTCCGGCATCGATGGGCTTGCAGATCTAGAAGGGCGGACGGTTGGCATGGGGCCGCGTGGCGGTACCGGCGGCACATTCTGGCCCGTTTGGCTTGAGCAGATGGGCGTCAGCGTAAATGCTCAATTCGGGCCGGCTAGCGATCAGGGCGGCCAACTTGGTGATGCGCGGCTTGATGCCATCATTCATGCAGGCGGCATTCCCCATCCAATGATGTCCGAAGTCGAAGCAACTCACGATGCCAACATTTTTGGGATGACGGCGAAAGAAGTCGATATGATCGCCGCGGCCAACCCCTATGTTGAGCCGTTCGATATTCCGCAAGCGACGTACAAATCGCTAGACGGTGACGTGCCGACGGTTGCCATGTGGAACATTGCGCTTGCCCATCAGGATGTGCCGGAGGATCTGGCCTACGAGATAGTCAAAGCGGTGTTTGAAAACCACGATCGACTGCTTCAGACACATTCGTCTGCCAAAGAAACTCTGCTTTCGAACGTCTCACAGAACCAGACAATACCGTATCACCCTGGTGCAATAAGGTATTTCGAAGAGCAAGGCATCGAAGTGCCGCAAATCGCAGATTGATAGCGACCGACATCGCCTGCTGCCATGACATGGCGGCAGGCACGAAGCTAGACCGCTATCGCAGGCTGATTTTTTTCAAGTGGCCTTTTTTGAGATCATCGGCAATGTCGGAGGTGAAATGATGACTCGCAAGGCGCAGGGAGTTATTCGCAATGCTACGGTGTTAGACCCGGTTAACGGCGTCAATAGGATTGCTGATCTGCTATTCGATAACGGTCGAATCGTCGAGTTAGACCCGTCTGAGGCTATCGTAGCCACGCACGAGGTCGATGCGACCGGCCTTTTGGTTGTCCCGGGCATTATTGACATTCACGTTCACGCTTCGCCCTGGCTTGGTGGTCGTCACGCCCACAAGATGCTGGCGACGGCCGGCGTTACCACTGCATTGGAAATGGCTGGTCCAATCGATGGGATGATCGACATAGCGGCAAATTACGGTGCCGGGTTGAACATGGCGTGCATCAACTACGTTCGGCCAGAACACACGGTAGATAGTACTGACCCTGATGCCAGTGAATTGAGTGATTTGCTCAACGCCAGCCTCGACAGCGGTGCAATCGGCCTGAAACTGCTGGGGGGGCACTATCCGCTGACACCGGACGCTACTGCCGCGACGATCCGCGTCGCTGCCGAAGTCGGTGCCTATGTCGCTTTTCATGCCGGAACGCTTGAATCCGGCTCACATATCGAAGGCATGATTGAAGCCTGTGACCTTGCCGCAGGGAACCCCCTGCATCTTCCTCATATCAACAGCTACACGCGCGGGGCAAAGCGTGATGCGATGGAGGAAGGGGAACTGGCCCTGTCGACCCTCTTGGAGCACCCGAACATATGGTCGGAATCCTATCTTTCGCCCATAAACGCGGCGAGTGCGAAATGCAGCAATGGTGCGCCGGGTAGCCTGACAACAAAGGTCTGTCTGGAAAGGGGGGGCTATACACCAGATGAAGCCGGACTCGAAAAAGCCATAAGCGATGGCTGGGCGCTGTTGAATGTAGAAAGCGACGCTAGGGTCGAACTGGCAGTAGGCCCTGATGCGGTCAGGGCCTGGCGAGATGCCGGCACCAACCTTGGCGTGAGCTTTGCCGTCAATCCGAGCGAACCCCGGTTGCGATTGGCCACCGCGCGCAACGTCGACCGCGGCTTTGTCGTCGATGCCTTGGCGACGGATGGCGGGGGTATACCACGCAACGTGATCATCGACATGGGGTTGTCCTTGGTTCGCCTTGACGCGATTAGCATCGAGGACTTTGTCGTCAAATCCAGCGTCACACCTGCCCGCATTCTGGGATTGACTAGCAAAGGGCACCTTGGGCCGGGCGCTGACGCCGATATCACGATCATAGATGTGGAGCGCCAACGCCCGGTGGCCAGCTTTGTCGGCGGTGAGCCGGTGCTCTGCAACGGCAGGGTCGTCGGAACGGGGACCCGCCTGATCACAACGCCGCAAGGCCGCAAAGCCGCCGTGGCACATGGCATTGCCGGCCCCATTGTCGAACTCGGCACAATGCTACCAGACAGAAAGATTGAAGCAACATGACGTCAAGCTATACCGCAATTCTCGAACGGCCCGATGACAGCGCCTTGACCTATGATGTGGAAGGCAGTGGTCCCCCATTGGTGTTGATTTCCGGCCTTGGCGGGACATCCGCATTCTGGAAGCCGTTTGCCGCACTGCTGTCAGATCGGTTCACCGTCCTCAGTTACGATCATGCCGGGATCGCAAGAAGTACGCGCGGAAACGCCCCCGCGAACATCGACCGGTTTTCCGAAGACGTAAAGGCGCTTGCCGAAACGGCCTTTCCGGGTCAGCCGGTAACAGCTCTTGGTCATTCCATGGGCGGTATCATCGCCCAGAACCTCGCGGCAAAGGAACCGAACCTTGTTTCAAGGGTGATCCTGAGCGGCACCTGGTTGCAGGCGGATGATTTCATGCGGGCCCAATTCGCTTTGCGGCGGGCCCTCATCGAACAGGCGCCGGGACTATATAGCGGGTTCCAACGGCTGATTTCGCGGTCGCCGGATTTGGAACCGACAGACGCCGGGGTCTGGGACGGATTGATTCAGGATGTCCCCGGCATGACTGAGGCCGAAGTGGCAAATTTCAACGACCGCGCTGAGGTTATTTTGCAATTCTGCGGAAAGGCTCTGGCGCCTGGCTTGACAATGCCCTGCCTGGTTCTGGGCGCACGCGACGATCATGTTGTACCGTTCCGGAACCAAAGCGCGGTCCACGCAGCCATACCGGGCAGTGCACTGAAGGCAATGGATTACGGTGGGCATTTCTACCCAAATTCGCAGGCAGAAGAGACCGCGCGGTACGTTCAGGAATGGTTGGACGGTAATTAGGGGACTGATGGGCTTTGATGATGTAACCGCTCCCCTTTGTGGATCCTCACAGACCCACCTTGGCACACAGATGCCGTCGGGGGGCGGTTACATCATCAGAGCCCCTCGGTTGAACAAGGATATCCAGAACCTTTCCGTCCGCGTCGACGGCCCGCCAAAGCCAGTGTTTCACACCGCGGATTGAAATAACGACTTCATCGAGGTCCCATTTATCTCGCGGTACCGGTCGGTCGCGCCTGATGCAGGTCGCGAAATGTCGACCGAAGCGATTGACCCAGAGCCGGATTGCTTCCCTGCTTACGATAACACCCCGTTCCGCAAGCAAGTCTTCGACATCCGCGGCGCTGACTTTGAAACGGTGATAGGCCCAGACAGCGTATGCGATGATCTACGCGGGAAGCCAAAGCCTTTCAAACGGGGCATGCAAGTCACTTTGTTCTTCGGCGACCGCTATCGCACCAGTGGTGCTGAATCAACTTGGCGATACCGTCCAGCGTCAGCTTTGAATCTGCAATTTGCCAAACTTTGCGACAGAACCGAAAGTTGCTTGACTAAATCATTTCCTAGTTCATGCTTGTATGGACAACCCTACAATGAAAGGCCAAGGTCAGGTGCGAAGCAACGATGCTGTCGATCATACTATGTCAGACGCCTTTCCTAGTCCTGACACGCCCGTGCAGCGCCGGAGCCATCCGGGTATGTGGATCGCTGGAGTATTTGCCATCCTGATCTTGGCATTGTTGGTTAGGGCTTTTGCTGTCGGCCAAATCCGCTGGCCCATCGTCGGAGAATTCCTTACCGCGCCCGTCATCATCAAAGGATTTGGTTGGACCTTACTAATTACCTTTACGTCATTGGCTTTGGGAATCGTCCTAGGTTTTTCGTTTGGTATCATGCGGGTATCCAGCAGCCCCGTGTTGCGCTTTACGTCCTGGCTCTATGTCTGGATCTTTCGCGGGACGCCTGTTTTGCTCCAGTTGTTGATCTGGTTCAACATCGCATTGATCTTTCCCCGCTTCTACATACCGGGCTTGATCGATGAGCGTATGGTGGACGTGGTAACCCCGTTTGTTGCGGCCGTACTAGGCCTTGGGGTCAACGAAGGATCCTATCTGACAGAAGTTGTGCGCGGAGGTATAAAGTCCGTTGATCGAGGTCAGGTGGAAGCCGCACATACCCTTGGCATGACGCCTGCCAAGACGATGCGTCGAATCATTCTGCCCCAAACAATGCAACTCATTCTGCCGGTGCTGGGCAACAGTGCCGTAGGAATGCTGAAATTTTCCTCTCTCGCGACGACCATTGCGATGACGGAAATGTTGAACGCCGCCCAACGCATCTACTTTATCAACGGGGCAGTAATTGAGCTGCTTTTTGTGTGCGCAATCTGGTATTTGGCCGGCACAACCGCCCTGTCCATAGGGCAATATTATCTAGAACGTCACTTTGGCCGCAGTACGGAGGTCAAGCGATGACAGCAATTGTTCGAGCGGTCGGAATCCGAAAGGAGTTTGGAGGTCAAGAGGTTCTGAAAGGCATAGACCTTGAAGTGCAACTTGGCGAAGTGCTGTGCATCCTCGGCCCATCGGGAAGCGGAAAATCCACACTTCTACGTTGTATAAATCATCTGGAAACGCCGGACAAAGGCTATGTCTGGATAAAAGGTCAGATCATTGGATTTGAATTGAAGAACAATATGTTGTGTGAGCTGCCCGTCAAGGCTGTTCGCGCACAACAAAGCCGACTAGGAATGGTTTTCCAGCATTTCAACTTATTCGCACATCGCACTGTCTTGGGCAATATCATTGAAGGTCCAATGCAGGTGCGGGGCGTTCCCCGGGCAGCAGCCACACAAAAGGCGCATGAACTTCTGGAATTGGTAGGCTTGTCAGAAAAGGCCGAAGCTTGGCCTGGAGAGCTTTCCGGAGGCCAGAAACAGCGTGTCGCGATCGCTCGTGCATTGGCCATGGAGCCAAGTGTGATGTTGTTCGACGAACCTACCAGTGCGCTCGACCCTGAACTTGTTGGCGAAGTGCTGGCAGTGATGAAACATCTGGCGTCCACGGGCACCACCATGATTGTTGTGACCCACGAGATCGGATTCGCCCGTGAAGTTGCCGACCGTGTGATTGTCATGATCGACGGTGAAATCCGCGAGACAGGCCCCGCAGATACAGTTTTGACAAACCCCAAAGACCTTCGCGTCAGGACGTTCCTAAGCCGTGTCCTGACTTGAGTATCCAAATAGTCAACAGAGAGGACCAAGAAGATGAAATCGATCCAAACCAAACTTAAAGGCCCCGTCCTGACTGGCATTTTCATGCTGACACTGGCCGGCGTGGCTCTGGCCGATGTAGACCCAGCGGCGCAGGCATTGCTGCCTGAGGTGAACAAGGCCTCTGGGGAACTAAACATCGTGATTTCACTTGCCTACCCGCCGATGGAATACACCGAAGCAGGATCGGACGAATTGAAAGGTTTTGACATCGATCTTGCACGCGAAATTGCCGACCGGCTTGGGCTAGAACCGAAATTTCAGAATGTCGAATTTCCACAGTTGATCCCTCAAGTGGTAACCGGTCGATCGGACATGATTCTGACTGCGTTCTCGGACAAGCCAGAAAGGCAGGTTCAGCTGGATTTCATTGACTACTTCAATACCGGCAACGTTTTTTATTCGACAAGCGACCACAAAGACGAAATCAAGGATGAGAAAGATCTTTGCGGCAAAACAATCGCTGTTGCGACGGGCACAAGTTGGGTCACTTGGGCTGAAGACGTAGGCAAATCCGTTTGTGCGGCCGACAACCTTTATAACGTAATCCAAATTGCCACTCAGGCGGAACACATCATGCAGATCAAGCAGGGGCGGGCGCAAGCTTCTGTGATTGGCGTTGAAGGTTTGGCCGATCTCGAAATTAACCATCCTGGTGCCTATTATCAAATTGGTGAGGCGGGCAATCCGAATCCCTATGGTATCGCCTTCGAGAAATCGAACACAGCTTTGCGTGACTCTGTTTTGTCCGCGTTGAACGCTATGAAAGACGATGGCACCTATATGGAAATCGCAAGCCGCTATCATCTTGAAATTGGTGCAGTTGATGCGTTCGTGATTAACGGCGCCGCTAAGTAAAAGGACCTGCGCATGACGGGATCGGGCAAGCCTAGCATTGAGGCCGGGGAAGATCCGCTGGCCGGGATGAAGCTCGATCCCTATTCAGGTGAACAGCTCTATCGGCAGCTTTACGGATGGCTCAAAGGGGGAATTCTTTCGGGCGCATGGCGCGAAGGAGACCTGATCCCTTCTGAAAACCAGCTTAGTGATCGCTTTTCCATCGCACGAACAACGGTACGAAACGCAATGTTGATGTTGGTAAATGAGGGCCTAGTCTGCCAGGTGCGCGGAAAGGGCACAATGGTCACGCATCGCCCCGTTAGCCATAGTATCTGGAATTTCGGCAGCTTTACCGATCTGGCTCGTGCCAAGGGCAAACGCCCCGTAACGCACGTGGTTGAGCATCGGATTGAAGATAACATTCTAACCTTGGTTCGGGCGCGGGGGCTGCAATCGCCGAGTAAGGTTGAGTGGTTAAACCTCGACACATCCTGGCTGTCGCTAGAACTCTATCCCGGCATAGAGCTGAATGATTTTGCAGAGAAATCCTTGTACGGCGTACTTCGCGAGGAATACAGTCGTTTTCCGATCCGCTCCGAAATCAAGCTTTCGGTCGTCCCGCCCTCCGAGCACCTCATAAAGTTCTTTGGGACCAATCCTGCAGTGCCTGCATATATTTGCGCCACGGGAGAAGTGCTGGACCGTAGCGATGCGCTCGTAGAGCGCACATCCATAATTTATTCGCCAAGAGTGGATATGAAATTCGCGACTAGTTGGGGCAACCTTTCGACCAACGTATAACAGAAAGAACACAGAAGATGACTTTGCCCCGCAACGTTTTCCCGATTAGAAAACCTATTTTCGGCATGCTCCACCTTGGTGGCGACACGCCCGAAGACCGGGTTCGGCAAGCATTGGAGGAAGCGAAAATCATGGCCGGCGAAGGAATCGATGGGTTGGTCGTTGAAAACTATTTCGGTGATGCCGACGATGTTGAACGGGTTCTCGAAAAGCTTGTGCCTATGGACTTGGGTGCACGCGTCGGGATCAACGTCTTGCGCGATAATTCGCGCGCGTTCTCTTTGGCCCAAAAATACCCTGTCGCATTCATTCAGATCGATTCAGTTTGCGGGCATCTGAAACCAGAGGAAGATGCCATGTTTGCCTCCGCCTTGGAACAGCAAAGGGCCATTGTTGACGCACTGCTTTTTGGCGGCGTTCGATTCAAATATCAACCGGTTCTTTCGGGTCGTGACGAGGCCACCGACCTCCGATTGGGTATCGCTAGATGCGATGCAATTGTCGTGACCTCTGACGCAACAGGACAAGAAACTGACCGGGAAAAAATCGGACGATTTCGCGCTGCTGCCGGCGATGCCTGCTCCGTACTGGTTGGTGCTGGCATGACTGAACGCAATGCGGCGGACCAACTCGCACTGGCGGACGGAGCCATCGTCGGGAGTTGGCTAAAGGAAGGACACGTGGACAAAGGGCGTTTGGCGCCGGCCCATGTCAGACGCTTCATGGCTGCGGTCAGAACGGCGCGAGAGAGCGCCCAATGACCGTGATCGCGCAAAACCTTACCCCTGAATCGTTTGCTTCATTCGGTCGGGTCTTCAATCTGGAAGACACTTCAGGCGATGGGGTCAACAACATGCAAGGGGAGGGGTGGACCGATAGCTTTACATCCAAACCGCTTATTGACGGGCTTGGACATCTTGGCATAACACAAGGACCTGCTGCGCCTTGGTCTTGTGAAAAAATGGAACGGCACCACGGCACGGAGGAGGCTCTTTTTTGCGCCGGCGCACCAATCGTTCTTGCCGTTGCTCCACCCTGCCAGAATGTCGCGGCAGCCGCGAAAAACGTGTCCGCTTACATCATCAACCCAGGGCAAATTGTCGTGATGAAAAAAGGTGTTTGGCATGACGCGTGCCGGGGGCTGGACGGACCGACACCATATTATTGGATGGCAGTTTGCGGTCTGGGGCCAGACCCATGGGTGCCTCTTGAAGGTGGTCCGGTACTTGTAAAAACATGAGTACCTTTTTTATCGGAGATGTGGCGCTAGACGAATATTTCAACGCTGAAAGCTGGCCCGGTATTGCAGACAAAGGGTTTGTTGATGAGCTCCCGTCCAAATTTGGGGGCTCCATTGCCAATGCCGCTGTGGTTCATGCCGCATTGGGCGGAGTGCCTGAATTCATATCACTTTTGAACGAAAGCAGCCTGTCGGAAAAACTCATTAGGGATCTGAACGAAAACGGCGTTAGCACCCGTCATATGATCCGCAATGCGGAAGTTCCGGAATCACGTAACCTCATCTTTCTGGTGAATAACGAGCATGTGGTTCTGACCGTCGAAATCGGGCAGCAGCCCATGTGGCTGCGTCCTGAGACTATGCTGGCACTGCGGCAGCCCGGGTATCTGTACACAACACTCTTTCGCGCACGCCGTCTCCACTTTCAAACTGGTAACGAAGTGTTATCAAAGGCGCTTTTGCTTGGCGATCTGAGAGAGCACGGAAGGCAGTCGATTTTTGATCTGGATGTTGGTGGGGCAACAGAAGAAGATCTGCCATTTCTACAAAGTGCCAATGTCGTAATATTTAATCAGGTAGGGTTTCGCGCAACCTTTGGTCATGACGATTTGGCCGCTGTGGATGGTTGGCGGCGCGAAAACGGCATTAAGCGAGTGATCCGCACAGCTGCTGCCGAGGGGGCGCAGGCTTTGGACGATGGGACGCTCGTCATTGCGCCGGGGTTCGAAGTCGAGGTTACAGATGTAACAGGGGCCGGCGACACCTTTGGGGGAGCGTTAACCTGGGGGCTTGAATCGGATGTTCCGTTTGCAAACGCTCTAAACTTCGCTGTCGCGGCTGCGTCTCGTTCAGTCACCCAGTTCGGTCCACGGGGCGGGAAGGCTCATGCAAGCGATGTTCGGGCATTTCAGACTCACAACAGGCGTTGAGGCTGAACATTGGCGGACGGCGCATACGACGCCCTCTCAACGGGTCCGTTGCGTTGCTGGGTTCAGGACGGTGAAAGCGTGTCACGCCTTGTTCAGGCGACCTTTTTCTTATCATCGAACAGATTCCTGACGAAGGCTATCTCGTTGGCGACGCCCTGCTCACATCCTGCGAAATGACCGTTGCGGATGGCGCGGAACGTCTCGACCCCTTTCAGGGTGGCTTTCGCAGAACTCAGGCTTTGAAGTCCGCGCATCGGCGCCAGTCGATGCTTGAGCACCGCATGATCGCCTTCAATCCGATTGTTGAGATACTTCCTGGTGACATGGCGAATTGCGTCTTCCGGACTCGAGCGGGCATTCCACTCGCCGATAACCTTCGCGTAGCTATGAGCCTTGTCGGTCACGATGGTCAGAGGATGATAGCAGCGGACGGAGTCCGATGCCTGGCGCATGAATGCCCTTGCTGCACTGGCCGTTCGCCGCGCCGTCAGACGGAAATCGATCAGTTGGCCACATTGGTCGACAGCACGCCAAAGATAGCACCATCGGCCATTCACGCGGACGTAGGTTTCGTCAACATGCCACTGCAGGCCGCGCCAGCTGCGGTGTCGACCGTAAGCGCGTCTGCGGATTTCGGGAGAAAACTTCTGCACCCAACGGTATATCGTGGCCGCGTCGATCGTGATCCCACGCTCGGCAAGAAGATCGCGAACGTTGCGATAGGACAGCGGATACCGACAATACCACCGAACGGCGAGCAGGATCACATCTTTCGGAAATCGATGGCCTTTGAACGGGTCACGACACGGCATGGCGGCTCCTCCTCGCAAGCAAGATCGCACCGACCACCTGCATAATGCAACGGACCCCTTGCAGGTCACTTCGGTTACAGGCCGAAGTCGTTTACGGTCAGCCCTGTTACGTCGGCGACGCGGATTTCTGCGTCCGCTGTTCCGTCGCCGTTCACGTCAAGCTGAACAATCGTCGATCCGTTGGACGTTTCGAACAGCCGCAACTCGGCATTTCCGGAAGGCGAGAAGGCCTTGGTTCCCCGGAATTCGAATGTCCCGGGCACCATGTCGGTCAGATCGATTTGGTCCACACCCTTTTCAAAGTCGAGTATCTGGTCCCGCGTCGCCCCGATGCCAGCGTCGCCAACCGAGGCAAACACGAAGGTGTCCGCGTCGCTGCCGCCGGTCAGGAAGTCCATCCCCGTGCCGCCTGACAGCTGGTCGTTTCCACCCTCTCCGCGTAGAACGTCATTGCCGCTGCCTCCAACGATCTGGTCCGCTCCCGTGCCGCCATCAATCGTGTCGTCACCCTCGTTCCCGATCAGGGTGTCATTCCCGCCCTGACCCACAAGCACGTCGTTGCCGCCGCGGCCTGTAAGGGCATTCGCAGCACCGTTGCCATAAAGTTTATCGTTGCCCAGACCCGAGGTCACATTCTGGATCCCGACGAACCGATCCATACCGTGACCGGTATTCTGCAGTGCCATGGTTGTGAGGTTCACGATTGTATCGGTGGCGCCCTGAAAGATCACCGTGTCGATACCTTCGCCGCCGATGAAGACATCGTCTCCCGCATCACCGCGAAACTGGTCGTTGCCTTCGCCGCCACTCAAGGTGTCATTTCCGGCCCCGCCAAACAGGGTGTCGTCCCCGGCGGAGCCTTCGAGACGATTTGCAGCACTGTCGCCGAGGAGCTGGTCGCCTGGGATGGCGGGTTCGACGGGGTCGGGGGCGTCGACGGATGTTGTGTCGAAGCCGTAGTCGAAGTCGGCGTTTTCGATCGTGGGGGTGGGATATGCGTCGAGGGCGAAGGGTGCGAGGTCGCTGTCGTCGAAGCCCTCGAGCTTGAGCTCGATGATGACCGGGTGCTGGGTGCCGCTCAGCCGTTCGGTGACCCAGAACACGACCGGGGTGACCCAGGCGCCGTCGGGTTTTTGCCAGGTGCCGTGCACGGTGAGGAATTCGTCCAGCGAGAAGTTCCGGTGCCAGGTGGTGTCATAGTTCACCAGTTTCAGGCTGGCGCCCTCATAGGAGGAGGCCTGATTGCTGATGCTGCCGATGATGTTCTCGTAGAAGACCCGCGTGCCCAGCCCGTCGGTGACGGTTCCGGTGACGTGCACCTGGTTGTCGCCGGGCGCGAGGGTCACATCGGCGTCCGCACCGAGGGTGAAGGTCAGGCCGGCATCTGGGTCGGCGTCCTCTTTGGACAGGACGGTCGGGAGCGGGTTCTGATAGTTGATGCCAAACTGCGCAAAGTAGTTGGTCCAGTAGGACGTATCCCCCTTGTCGCTGTCGTAGGCGATGTCGAACATCTGGCCGATGTTTGTGGTCTCGACATCGTAGAGGACGGCCTCGTGGCTGATGCCATGCGCTTTCCACACCAGCCCAAAGTCGGACACCCGGATGTCGTTCATGACGGCCGAAGAGTTCTTGCCCCACATGGTGAAGGCGATGCCACTGCCGCTCCAGTCGGAATCGATGAATTCATAGTTGAACCCATAGTTCATCAGGTTGATGCCGTCCTTGCCGCCCCAGATGTCAAAGTCCCGGATCACGCTGAGCGTGTCGCTGTGATTGGCGAACTGGCGGTGGTAGACGCGGAATGCCTCGGTCGAGGTCATGACGGTGTTGCCGGTGAAGTCAGCGATCACGCCTTCCTCGTGGTCGATGGCGACGTCGAACGGATCGGCGTCGAACTTCATCTGCTCACGCTCGAACATCTTGCGGTGGATGCCGTCGTTCGGCGCCTTGTCGGGATCGTCTTCGGCAAAGCCCTCGTGGCCGGAAAAGTCCCAGCCCAGCTTGGAGTTTGCCGCGATATTGTCCTGCTGGACGATGATCCGCGACTGGTTCGAATAGGCCGCGCCCTGGTCGCCGTTGCCGTTCTTGTCCTCGGCGTCGTAGCCGGTCACGCTGCTGACAAGGTTGCGCATCCAGGCACCGGTCTCGTTGCCCCATTCGGACACGATGCCGGCGCCGGTGACGTCATAGACGATGTTGTCGTTCACCATCGCGCGGCTTTCGTGCTGGACGATGCCCCAGCCCGGGCTGCCGATGACGGCATTGCCGATGAGCATGTTGGTGGGCGCATCGACGCCGGTGCCGATCTGGTGCAGGTGCAGCGGATAGCGCCCTTCCGGGTTGGTGGCGCTGGTCTCGAGCGATTTGTCGGTGCGTCCCAGATCCTCGAAGGCGGCGTAGCGCACGCTATTGACGGATCCGTCTTCGGGGTTGGGCGTGCTGTTGTGCAGCATCACATGGCCGCGCGTGCCCTCGGGGTTCTCTGAACTGAAGGTGACGTTCCGCGACAGGTTGCCGACGTAGATGTCGGCCTCCATGCTGGTCGGCCCTTCGTGGGCGTAATCCAGCGGTTTGTCGAAATAGATCCTGTCGCCCTCGACCTTGACGATGGTCCGCGTCTCATCTTGGGTCATCAGGACGCCGTTGTTGTCCTCGCCCAGGTATTTTGTCCCGACGACAAGGATCGTATCCCCGGCGGTCCAGTTGGTCAGATCGCCTTCGACGGCCATGGAGGTGGCGCCTGCGGGCACGTCTTGTTTGATGACCAGATGGCTTTCTTTTGCTGCGCCCTGAATGTCGACTTCGCCAAAGGCGACAAGACCGTGTCCCAGCATGTCGGGGTCGTCGGAGGTGTTGATGGGCGTGTCGCGGAAGACGATGTTGATCTCGACATTGGCGGGGATCGGATCGGCCATGGACCCGGCGTCGAAATGGGATCCCATCGTTGTGACAATGGTCTCGACCCGCATCTCTGTGCTGTGTGCCCGGGTGAAGGTCAGGTCGCCATCGAGGCGGATCGTTCCCAGAGCCGGGGAGGATTTGACATCGTAAACTATTGAAATACCGTCAGGGATGTGTACCATGGCATCTCTGCCGGGCACGATTCCATCCGCCCATGTACCAGGGTTGCTCCACGCTCCATTTTTGACAGCGACGTGAGTAGCATCACTTGGATCGAGCAAAGCATTTGCTTGCTGCATGTGGACCATGTGGGAAGTGTTCATAGGAGAAGCCTCTTTAGCGGGGGGCGACAACCTCTGGCACGCAACGTGTCAAAGGGCGGCGGGCCGGTCAGGGCTCGCCGCATCAGAATTCAAGTGAGATGTGGCTGCGGACATCAGAAATGTCCGCAGGCAAGCCAACTTTGAAATGCTTTCTAGCTACGCGGCGTGAGTGTGCCGTGTGGTTGGTTCTTCAGTTGGCTTGATGATGCTGCCGTGATGCCTTGCCTGTCTCGTCTTGCCCTTATGCCTGCCATTTTACGGATATTGCTGAAGTCTGTACTGCTGCACACGCTTACGAACTCAAGCTTGGGTTTTTTAACCCAAGTTTAGCCTTAATACCCCAAGTTTAGTGGTTAACGGGAAAAGTGGGCGAAAATATGCTCACAATATGAGAGTTTTGTGCGAAAATCTGGCCTTAGCCGGCACCTTCCGAGGGGTAAGGAGCCGGCAGGAGCAGGGATTTGCGCCCAATTTTGGGCTGCAACGAAGGGCTCCGGTTGCAGTGACGAACGGGTGTTGTGAGGGAATCTGGACAGGCCGATTCCGTTGTGTCGTCATTTCAGTCTACGGAATTTTTAGGTGCGCCCGGGCCCGGGTTTACTTGTCTCGCTGGTCTGAAGTCTGCCCGCAGCTTCATGCGACGCTAGGCGCTCCCAGAAGGTCGAGGTAGAGGGCCTCCAACTCGGGCCCTCTTTTGGAGGCATCGAACCTGTCCTGGGCAGTCTGGAACGCGTTGTCGGACAGGGTTTCCAGCAAGCCGCGGTCGTGGACCAGGGCCTCAAGCCGAGACAGGATGGACATGCCCACGTCCTCGGCGGTGGTTCTGAGAATGCGCTGATACTCGGGGCTGTCGTGATCATGGGCCCAAAGCTGATCCCAGATTCCCATGTCGGTCACAGGAAGGTCGATCAGGTATCCATTGTACCCGTCCTCTATCACTTCGGGCAGAGCGCAGCAGGCGGTTCCGATCACCGGTACGCCCATCGCGAAGGACTCGATCACGGAGTAGCCATAGGTGTCGGACAGGGTTGGTAGAAGGCTGACATCTGCCGAAGAGAGCAATTCAAGCAGGGCCGCATTCGGTATCTTGCCGTGATGATGCACGTTTGGCAGGTCGAGTGCCGCGAGAAGGTCGGCAGCGAAGTCCAGGTTGGTGGGGTCCGTCCAGACACCGTTCCTTGCCCCCATGGTCATGTTGGACACGATGTGAAATTCGATCGGCCAGCCACGTTGCTGTGCCACCTTGGCGGCGTGCAGAACGGAAAGCCCGCCCTTGCGAATGAAATGCCCGCCCACAAAGACGCAGCGCAGTGTTTTGGCCTGCCGCCGATCTGCTCTGGGGCGGGATTTTGGCACCGGGATGTTCGGATGAATCGGATTGGTCAGCTTTGCCAAGAGTGCCTCATACAGGGGGCTGCCTTGGTGCTGGTTCAGAAACATCTTGCGGGCGAAACCCGAGATCGGGACGATTGCGCGACACCGGCGAGAGGCGAGGCGTCTTGAAAAATAACGAAACGCAGCGCTGTCTTCGTAATTGAACAGCCGCGGCAGATGGCTCTCGAAGGTAATGACGAAAGGCCGGGGGCCAAGCGGAATTCGGTTGAACGTCGCAATCAGATCCGCGTCCAAAGCCGGCGTGAGCAGAGCGACCTCGAACGGTTTCCAGATCTTGTGCAGGGGCAGCCATTTCCGGGTTTCCATACGGACATGGCGCGGGTTTCTGGGGGTGTTGAATTGCGACGGATATCCGAAGGGACGCAGTACTTTGGGAGGTCGCATCATGTGTGTATGGTCTCCCAAGAATTGATGTAAAAGCGCCTCCTCCAGAAAACTCAAAGCCTGAATGAGAGGCCGCAAAGGGTAATTTAATAATTTTAATTTCAGCCACGCGGGGAAGGGTTTCAAGGAAAATATGCCTTTGGAGGACGAAGCGTATCGCCCTTTTGCCTGCCCGGCGGGCTGACCGAGAGGCGGAACAACCGCACCATTGCCAGAAAAAGCGCAACAAGAGGCCCGGCATTCTGCCGGATGCGGCGCCACCCTTGCCGCATAATGCTTGATCCGCCCGCGATGACCGGCAAAATGATTTGCGGACGATTGATTTGCGCTTCTGTCAACTCGATGAAATCCATGCAGCTGTCGCTGTGATCGCATTAACAGCGGGAAATGATGAATGCAGAGTGTGACAAACCCGACGGTTGTTTTTATCGCCGGAGAGGGGCGTTCGGGGTCGACGGTCCTCGACCGATGTATCGGGACCGCCGAAGGGGTCGCCTCTTTCAACGAGATGCACGAGATCGTTCACCAATACCGGCGCAACAGGAAGCGCTGCAGTTGCGGGGACCTGCCTCAGGACTGTGCTTTCTGGCGCGAGGTTTTTGCCGATGAGGGTCTCTCGACGAACCTGGGCGAACTGGAGAGCGGGTTTGAACGCTACGACGGATCGCGTAACGCGATCCGTCTGCTGCTGGGGTTCTATGGCCCGGAAGATCGGCGTCGCCTTCGGCGGTACGGTGACCTGACCGCCGGTCTGTATCGCCGGATCGCTGAGGTGGCCGGTGTCTCGGTCATCGTCGACTCGTCGAAGAACCCCTCGCGGGCGCTGATCCTCAAGCGCTATGCGGGTCTTGAGGTCTGGTGCCTGCATCTGGTCCGCAACCCGGTCGCGGTGGCCGAGTCTTGGGCGCGCGCCAAGAGCGGCATGGACGACAACCTGCCGACCTACGAGCGCGCCGCGACCTATACCCGCTGGGCGCTCAAGAACCTCGCCTGCGAAGCGCTCCGGTTTGCGGTGCCCTACAAACGCATGCGCTTTGAGGCTTTCACTGCCGCGCCACGCAAGGGGCTGAGCGAAATCAAGGCATGGGTGCCGGCGCTGCGGGGCAGGGGGGACGGGTTCGAAAGCGAACAAGAGGTCCGCTTTGAACCGTTCCACAGTCTGCAGGGCAACCCCGATCGGTTCGAGAGCGGCCTTGTCGAAATCCGCCGCAGCAGGTCCCGCCCGCTTGCCGACAGCGGGTTGTCATGGTTCCAGCGCGGTTTGGCCTCTAGATACGGGTATGGTCGATCAGATGACCTGTCGGGGTGAGCAGCTTATCCGTTGAGCGAAGAGGTGGCCCTGCGGATCGAGGCGATCTGCGGCAGGATGGCGGCGGCCCATGTCAGGGGCAGCGCGGCGCAGGCCAGCCCAAGCATCTGCCACGCGGTAAACGTCAGACTGCAGGTGGCCAGCGCGCCCCAGGCCATGGCAGAGACCCCGGCGGAAACACCCATCGCCCGTAAGACGGCCAGTTGGGACACTGGGCAGACACGCTGCGCAAAGGCAAGATAACGCGGCAGGTAGCAGATCGAGAATCCCGAAATGACGAGCGCCACGGCTTCGAGCCCGAAAGGCACGGCCAAGGCCACGACCACGGTGCGTAGAATCGTGCGCTCGGTGATCATCCACAACCGCAGGCGTGTTCGGTCGAGCGCCTGAAGCATGACCCCTACGCATGAGGTTATAACTTCGAGCGCGACCCCGACCGCGGCGAGTGTGAAGATCGCGGCGGCAGGTGCCCAGGTTTCGGACAGAAGGAGTGGAAAAAGACTGCTGGCGCTTCCGGCCAGAATGGCGATTGGTGGAAATATTGCCACAGACAGCAGCAGGCAGCTCGCCGTATAAATGTCCGCGACCTTCTGGCCGTCGTGCTGGGCTTTTGCCATCCGCACATAGACGGCCTGTGCAACGGGGCCGCCGACGGCGGTCCTTGGCAGGTTCAGGAACCTCTGGGCCATCGAAAACAGGCCCAGCGACCCGGCGCCGAGGATCGCGCCGATGAACAGCACCGGCACCTGCCTCTGGGCGCTGAAGATCAGCGAAACGCCGACATTGTCGCCAGCAAACCGGATGTGCGCGCCAAGCGGGGTAAAGTTGCGTGGGGGGCCGGGGCGGAAATGACTGTAGGCGATGGCACCGATCGTCTGAACCGCCGTAAGCACGATCTGCTGGGCAACCAAAGACCAGACTCCAGCCCCGGCGACGGCAAGAGCAATGACAGTGACCAGACCAGCAAGGCCAGCTACGGCACGAATGACTGCCAGTCGCGGGAATTGCCCGTCCTTTTCCATTTGGGCCACGGCCACGGCTGAAAGCGAATTGAGAAAGGGCAGGACAGCAAGGGCCGACAACAGCCAAAGCAAAGGAGGGCGGTCAAACAGGTTTGCCCAGAGCGGCGCGATGGCCATGGTGACAATCATCAGACCGAGCCCGACACAGGTCAGCAACCAGAAGACGCTGTTCCACTCTGCCGGATCGTAGTGCGTTTGCCGGATCAGCGACCGCCCCATTCCGGCATCGCTCAGGAGCTGGGCAAAGATGATGACGGTCATCGCCTGTGCCATGTCGCCAAATTCTACCGGGTCAAGAAATCTGGCGACGACGGGCAGGACGAGTACCTGCGAGAGGGCGATAAATATCCGAGACGCGCTCAGGGAACCTGCGTTGACGAGAAAGGTCTTGGCCATCCGAATGCACCGCTGCAACGTGCGGCCCTGTATTTGTCACGCGCGGTTGCGCCACTGTGTCTTGCACCTGTGCCGCCGCCGCCCAGGTCTACTATCCGGACATCAATACGACACTTTGTTTACGCACGTCTTTCGTTTACCACAACTTATTGCGTGCCTTCATTTATGCTCCGTTGGAGAAGTTGCGATTATACGGCATTTTAGATGGTGCGGCGTTTGGCATCCTGATTTTTAGCCATTCTTAAGGGGGCAGGGATCACTTGATGAAACGAAGAGTTCCGACAACCCACCGGCTTGACCGAAATGAGGACAGTCCACCCGAAGGGCCTGCGGACCCGATTGGGGAAACAGCAAAGGAAACCGCCGACGTGGCGGCGTCGACCGAGGCCTATTCGCGCCGCTTTTCCGGCCGGGTCGGAGCATGGATGCTGGGCGTGCAGTCGGCGACTCTACTGGCGATGTTGCTGGATCTCTCGGACGGCTCTGTGCTCGATGTCGGCGGAGGTCATGCGCAGGTGTCGCCGATGCTGGATGATATGGGCTATAGCACACACACAGTGGTCAGCAGTCCCGAAGCGACCGAGCGACTTATTCGGATGGGGAAATCCGGTCAGAAAATCCGCGTCGGCGATCTCATGGATTTGCCGTTCGCCGACCGCAGTTTCGGTGCGGTCGTATCGGTCCGCATGATGGCCCACGTTCAGGACTTGCCTGGCTATGTGGGGGAACTCTGCCGTGTCGCCGATCGGGCCGTCGTCGTCGATTACACGTGCCTGCAGGGTCTCGGACGGGCGGGCACCTGGTTGTTTTCGGCGAAGCGCGCGCTCGAAGGTGACACCAGACCGTATACCGTCAGTTATCGGTCAGAGGTTTCCGAATTGTTCGAGAAGAATGGCTTTATGATAGATCAACACGTCGGGCAGTTCGCGCTTCCGTTGGTCCTGCACCGCAAGCTGCGGGTGACGTATATATCAAGAGCGTTGGAATTCGTGTTGCGGCCGCTGGCGCGCCGGTTCGGCAATCCGGTTCTTCTGCGGGCAACCCGGCGGGACGAAACCTCATGAAGATCCTCGTTCTGGCCCCACAGCCGTTCTTTGTTCCGCGTGGCACGCCGATTGCCGTGCGCGCGCTTCTTCAAGTGCTGACCTCGGAAGGGCACGAATGTGACGCCGTGGTCTTTGCCGAAGGCACCGACCCCGAAATCGAGGGATGCCGGATCTTTCGGGTGCCGGCCTTTCCGGGCACCCGGAACATGCCGCCTGGCTTTTCGCTTAAAAAGATCGTGGCGGACATCGGGCTGACGTGGATCGCTGCGGGCCGGATGCGCCGGGCGTCCTATGACCTCGTGATTGCGGTCGAGGAGGCGGCCTTTATCGCGATGATGCTGCGGCCAATCTTCAAGGTGCCCTACATCTACGACATGGACAGTTCGATCCCCGAGCAGATGGACGACAAGTTCGGCCTGCCGGGCTGGCTGCGGCGCTGGCTTGCCGGGGTCGAGGGCCGCGCGGCGCGCAAGAGCATCGGTGCGCTGACCTGCTGTCGCGCGCTGCAATCGACGGTCGAGGGGTATGCGCCCGGTCTGCCGGTGCAGACGATCGAGGACGTGACGCTGATCGAGGCGCCCGGCGCGCCGCCCGAGGATTGCAGGTTCGACGAACCGATCGTCATGTATATCGGCAATCTCGAAAGCTATCAGGGAGTGGATCTTTTGATCCGCGGTTTTGCGCGGGCCATCGAAGGAGGGCGCCGCGCGCGGCTGGTCATCATCGGGGGGACAGAGGCGCATGTGGCGGCGCATGCCGCCCTCGCACAGGAACTGGGTATCGGCGACAGTGTCAGTCTGCTGGGGCCGCGCCCGGTTGAGCGGATCGCTGATTATCTTGGCGAAGCGACCATCGTCGCCTCTCCCCGCACGCAGGGCCGCAACACGCCGATGAAGGTCTATTCCTATCTCGACAGCGGCAGCCCCCTGATCGCGACCCGGCTGTCGACCCATACGCAGGTGCTGGACGACGAGATCACGATGCTTGTCGATCCCAACGCCGAGGACATGGCGCGCGGCCTTGTCGAATTGCTGGAGGATGCCAGCCTGCGTGATCGGCTGGCCACGGCGGCGCAGCAGCGGGTCTTGGAAGAGTTTAGCCCCGCCGCCTACCGTCGCAAGCTGACCGGTTTCTTCGACAGGCACATCCTGCCGCAGATTGGCCAAAGCTGACAAAGCGTCAGGCGTATCCCAGCTCTGTCAGCCAACGGTGGAAATCCGCGGGCACCGAGGCCAGTTCGCTCTCGCTGACCGCGCTGCGCCATGTCCCGATCGAACTTGTAGAGATGGCGCCGGTGACGCTGGCGTGGTGGCTTAGTTGCTCGACGTCACCCAGAGAGCCCACATCGGCGGTCAGCATACGGGGGGCAAAGTCCAGCCCGGCCCAGTCGAAGACCTTTGCAAATGCGGTCTCGGGCGTGGCGACAAGATCCTCATAGCGGATCTGCATCACGTTTGGCGACCAGCGGGCCAACCGGGCGCAGGCGGCGTTGGCGTCGCACCAGCGGCGCGCCGCGCCTTCGAAATCCGCGATCAGCCCGGCCTTGCGATAGGACAGCGCCACGTCGCGCCCGTCCCGGATCAGCCAGAGATACCGGGCGCGGGGAAACATCTGGGCGATGGCCGGTAGGTGGTAGGTGTTCCAAGGGGTCTTGTCGCCCCAGCGCGTCGCGGTGGATCCGCTCTTGCGCGCGAGATAGAAAAAGAACGCCTCTATCAGAGGGCGCAGCTTGCGCGGCCGCAACTGCATGGCCTCGGCCGCGAACTCGTCGAGGTTCGGCAGCCCGAAGGTGGGCCAGTGCTTGTGCTTCTCGAAATGTGCGCAAAACAGCCAGACGCGTTCGCGCCAAGTCAGCAGGGCGGCGCGCGGCCACAATTCGATCAGGTCGCCCAGTACAAAGGTCTCGGGCGGGATGTAGATCTGGTCCGAGGCAACTAATATTCGCCGCACTAAGGTGTTGCCGCTCCGCCCGGAACCGATGACAAAGAGCGGTTCCCCTGCGCGCGCCGGTGAGAGCCGCAGGCGTGGCATCGCCAAGGCGTGACCGCGCCGGATGAGGCGTGAAGCGATGGCAGACACGACCGTTCCCTAACCCGTTTTGCCGCTCAGCCGCCGCCGATAATGGCCGCCGAGCTTTTTTGCCAGAACCAGCGGCGACACTGCGGCCCCTTGCCGGCTTGTCTCTCCGTGATCGTCGGCGATCTGTTCCAGCCTTGCTCCCAAGGATTCACTTGCGTAGAGCGCCGCCATCCTGCGGCGCACGTCTGAGGCCTTGTCGCGGGCGGCCGCCGGATCCGATGCAAGTCTATCGACGGCGTTGCGGACCTCTGTGGGCGTACAATAGGCGGCAAGATCGCCGAACGTCTGCTGCAAACGGGGATCCAGCAGGAGTGGCCGTCCGCAAAGTCCCGCCTCGACCACCGTTCTGCCAAAGGCTTCGTTGAGGCGCGGATGGTAGTGGTAGACAAAGACATCGAGCGAATTAAGGAAGTCGGGAACCGCCTCGGCGCCGAATTCCAACGCCTCCCAGCCCTCAGGATGCGCGCCTTTCCCGGCCAGTGCGGCGGTCGGGCATCCCAAAACGCGGACTTTCAGGTCTGGCCCCACCGGTAGAGAGGCATCAATGTCTGGGCCCGTCGCCGGGAATTTCAGCGGGTCCGACCGACCGTGCCGCCCGATTGTCAGCGGCCCGCTGTCCGGGAAGGGCTGTCGTGTTATCGTCCAATCCGACACGTCAAAGACATTCGGCCAATCGACGGACGTCTGCCGTAGGAAAGGCGCAAAGGCGGCGATCTGCGCCCGGACCATGCCCGAGACCGGCGCAATCCATGCCGACAGACCCAGCGCGGCGCGCGCCCGGCGGATCGCATCCAAGGGGTTATATTCCAGCGACCCGTCGGCCCGGAACGGCAGGTGATGGGCGACAATCACGGCCCGATCCGCCGAGAGGTTGGCGCGTTCCTCAATCCCGCGGGCAAAGACCAGGGGGTGGTGCAGAAACGCCAGCCGGCCGTGCGCAGCACATCCCGGCGAAAGCCGGGTGACACCGGGCAAATCCGCCAGCGCCAGCGCCTTGGGATTGGGGGGATCGCGGCTATCGTCCAGGTAGGCGGAGCGCACAAAAAGCAGTCCGACACGCAATCCCAGCCCCGACATCGCGGTCACATCGGTGACCAGCGCGGCGGTGCTGCCGCCTGCAAAACGCGCATCTGCAACGACGAGGCAATCGAAGATTTCCACCGCGCCTATCCCGCGCCCGTGCGGCGTCGGGCGCGGACCAGGGCCTCACGTATGAGGCGACCGAAGAGGTCTACCGTGACTTGGGGCGGTGCCCAAAAGCAGCGCAGGGCTGCGACCGGATCCGCGTCACGCACCGCATCGATGAGCTTGCGCCAGGCCCATTTCTTGTATTGCTCCATCATGTGCGCCTCAAGCGCGCGTCGGGTGTCGGCGGAGAGGTCCTTGCGGGCCAGTAGGGCACGGTCCGCTGCGACCAGATGGGCGTGGGCCTCTGTCGGATGCCGACCCGACAGCGAGTTCGGCCGCACGGTCGCGACATACCCGGTTGGCCCGGTCAGCAGGAACACCGCTCCTTCAAGAAGCGCCTGCATATAGAACACGTAATCCTCTCCCAGGCGGACGTTGGGGTCATAGTTCAGCCCGTGCCGGTCCAGAAAGCTGCGGGACATGAGAGGTTTCACGAACCCCATCTCGCGGCGGCCGCCGTGGCCAGCGGATAGGTTGGACGCCACGAAATCGGCGGAGTTCACGGGGATCGTCCCAGTCACGTCGCCAAGCATCGGGCGACGGGTGGCTTCCGGAGCGCCCACGTCGAGCTTCCACAGGTCGTCGGCCATGAAATCGGCCCCGTGTCGCGCGGCCAGATCCAGCAGGCGGGCAAGGCGGTCGGGTTCCATCCAGTCGTCGGAATCCAGAACCGCGATCCAAGGTGCTCGGCCCGCCGCGATGGCTCGGTTGCGCGCTGCAGAAGGGCCACCGTTCTCTGGCTGGCACAGGACGGTCAGGCGCGGATCGTCCTTGGCCCGGGCCTCTGCCAACGCCCGCGTATTGTCGGTGGACCGGTCATCGACCACGATAACCTCGACGGGCACCGTCTGTGACATGGCTGAATCGATGGCCCTGATGATCGTCTCTTCGGCATTCCATGCGGCGATGACGACCGTAACCAGCGGATTATTCTGGCTGGGATCAATCATCGACATCCAGCGTGGCGATCTCTTGCTCTGAGCACATGGGCGCCGCCTCGTCCGGGGGGCGGTAGGAGATGCAGTGGTAGGTCACGACGGACCTGGTGTCGGGGGCGGCGGTGCCGGACCACTGTGCCTGACCGGTGCCGCCGGTCCATATATTGATGTAGATGCGCCCCGGGATGTCCGGGATGGCATGATCCGGGGCCTCGATACGGTAGAACTCCCGGCCATCGACATACCAGACCAGCCGATCCGGGAGCCAGTCCAACGCATAAAGGTGCGGTCCCGCGGCCGCGTCGAACCCGAGGTCAAGCCACTTGCCGGGCAGGTTCTTGCCCTTGGCGAACCGGTTGATCCAGACTTTGGTCGTGTCGCGACCGAGGAACTCGAAATCGATCTCGTCGTGCGGATCCCCGAAAAAGGGCCCGGTGTAGAGGAAGAAGCTTGAAATCACGCCGTCCCCTGGGGCCGCTGTCATCTCGACCTCGTAATGGCCGTAATAGGTGCGTCGGGCGCGCTGGATCTCGGAGCCAAAAAAGTCATGCTGCGCCTCAGCTGGCGCGGGATGTAGCCAAAGTTCCAGCGGGGTACCCTTGGCCCTGCCATGCGTCACGGATTGGCGTTTCCAGATCGTCTTGTAGTGAGAGTCCTTGACGGCGAAATGGCTGATACGCCAGCCTTCGGGAAATGGCTTGCCATCGTCGAACCGCGACAGGAAGGCACCTTCCGGCTGTGCCTTTGCGTCGACGGCTGAAAGGCCGATTCCACAGACAGCAGCGAGAATAAGCGCGATACGCGGGCACTGGACTAGTTGACCGGCGAATATCTTCATAAGCATAACCTTGGGTCAAGAATGAGGAAATGCTATGACGAGTCGCCGGGTCAAGGCAACGATCATTGTCGCGGCTTGGCGCGCCGAAGACACGCTTTCCCGGAGCGTGCGCAGCGCGCTTGCGCAGGATATCGGTTCGCTTGAGGTGATCGTGGTCGACGACGCCTCGCCGGACGGCACCTCGCGTGCTACACGGGAATTGATGGCCGTGGACCCACGGGTGCGGCTGCTGACGCTGGACCGGAACGGGGGTCCATCGGCGGCGCGCAATGCCGCCATCGAGGCCGCGCGTGGTGAATGGCTCGCAGTGCTCGACAGCGACGACCAGATGCAGCCAGAGCGACTTTTGCGGATGATCACCTTTGCCGAAAGCGTCGGCGCGGACTGCGTGTATGACGATCTGCAACCGGTCGATCCGGAGGGCAGGCCGCTCGGGTCCAGCCATCTGGCTGCGCTGGCCATCAATAGCCCGCAAAAGTGGCCGATTGAGCGGTTTCTGACGGGCTGCCGCGCGCTGCCGGGGCAGGCCGCACTGGGGTATCTCAAGCCGGTTCTGCGGCGCAGTTTCGTGATGCAAAACGGGCTGCGCTACGACACCAACTTGCGGAATGGAGAGGATTTCCACCTGATCGCGGAACTGCTTGCCGTCGGAGGGGAGCTTTGGTTTCTGCCGACCCCCGGTTATCTCTATACGCACCGTGATGGATCCATTTCGCGCCGCCTGAACCCCGATCACGCGCGCGCGCTGCTTCATGCGGATAAGGCTTTCTGCGCCCGCCATGTCGATACGCTGAGCGCCGAGGCCCGTCGTCTCATGCGCCAACGCGACCGCAACTTCGCCGATCTTGCTGCAGCCGAGATCGCGATCAGGGCGATCAAGAGCGGCAAGCTTCTTCGCGCCACAGGGACGCTTTTGCGGCGACCGTCTGCGGCGATCCGGATGTTCAGGCAGATCCGCGGCGGGCTCGCGCGGCGCAGAGCGGTATGATTCGCATGCGGCGTGAACAGAGATGCCGGTTTCGCAAGCATTGTGCCATTTGACAGACGCCCCGGAACAGTCTTCTCTATATTATGGTGCACTCGGGTGGTTGGGCGCTAGATGTAGGCTGCGTCCTGAATTTTTCTTGATCGAAGCGTAAAGTTGCTAACACTTCGTTAAGATCTGGTGGCTTGGCCGCTGCAGCCGATTTCTTTTTAGGACATTTTGTAAAGGGCGCTGCTGCGCCCGGGGCAGACGGATTGTGGAGAAGGGGAATGATTGATAAAAGAGGCATCTGTGGCTCTCGGTATACGGAAAACGCATCAGGCCAAGGATCCGGAGCGTGAACTGCCGTGCAACAATTTGGGCGAGCGGGTGTCTTGACGTCTGCACGCAATCGCTTTGCATCGGCGGGACCGGCTTACCAAGCACCCTGCCTATGATGCGCCCGGGTCAACCTGACCCGATCGAACGCTTGCCAAGTGTCTAGGCTCAGACCTCCATATTTCAACTCGGATGCTGGGCAAACGGACGCGGCACAGAACCTGGGCGAACCTCCGCCGATAGGCCGCAAGTCGCGGTTTCGGAAACGTCTGCTGACTGGTCTCAAGCTGTGCGTCGTCGTTGTCCTGATGATCTGGATCGTCCGCAACGCGGACACCTCATCGGTCTTTGCGGCGATGCGGGGGGCCAACCTTTGGCTGCTTGCGGCGGCGGTCGGCATGCAGGTCCTCGGTGCCGCGATCATGGCCGCCCGGTGGCGACTGCTGCTGGAGGTGCGCGATGTCAGGCCCGGTTTCGGCTATCTCTTTACCGCGACGGTCAGCGCGTTTTTCTTTCGCCAGTTCCTGCCTTCGGTCGTCGGGGGGGACGCAATCCGCAGTGTCGCAGCTTGGCGGGCAGGGGCCGATCCCGGCTTTGCCGCGCTGTCTCTGGTTGCGGACCGGTTGTTCGGCCTGCTTGCGCTGATCCTGTTCCTTGTCGTGGCTTCTGTCTTTATGACACAGGTCGCCGGGGGATTGCCTGGACTATGGGCCGGAATGGGCCTTGCCATGGCGGTGGTCGGTGGCGGGCTGGTGTTCCTCATGGCACCCGGACGGATTCGGCTGCCGGCCCGTGCCCCGGCGAGGCTGCACCGGATCCTCGACGCCATGCGCGTCTTCGCGGGCGCGCACCGGATCATTCCTTCCTGCCTCGGCCTGTCCATCCTGCTTCAGATCAACGTTGTCACCTTCTACTGGGTCATCGGTCAGGCGCTTGGCCTCGATGTGCCTTATGGAGCCTTTTACGTGATCGTTCCGATCGCGATCTTTATGATGATGGCCCCGTTTTCCATCAACGGCATCGGCATACGGGAGGTGGCCTTTATCTACCTGCTGGGGGTCTGGAACATTGAACGCGAGCTGGCGCTCGCCTTTGCCTGGCTGGAGTTCGGCACCATTCTCACCGCCGGGCTGCTCGGCGGGGCGGTTTACCTGCTGCACCGGGCCCCACAGAGCACTGCTCTTCGGGGCGACCGTGGCGAAGGAGCGACCGATGTCACGTGACCACCGACTGCCGTGGCTCGGGCGGCTTTTGCAACACCTGTACGTACAATTTGACCAGAGGGTATCTCCATGCGTGTGAAATCAGCGATTGAAGCCGTTCTACGGCGCTCGCCTCCGCTCTACCGGCTCGGCTCGCGGCTGTATCACAAGATGAACCCCGAGTTCCGAACGTTGAGCCCCGGAGCGCCCGGCGCGATCCAGAAGGCGTTCGAGTTCGGTCGCACCGACCCGGATGCGTCGGCCTTTTCCGGCGACTACCACGAATTCGGCCTGTTCCGTGGCGGGACGTTTCTGGCGGCAGGCCAAATTGTCGATGAAATGGGCCTGAAAGACGTGCGTCTTTATGGCTACGACTCTTTTGAAGGCCTGCCAGAGGCCACGGGCCTCGACGCCGGCGATCCACGTTTCTTCGAGGGGCAGTTTGCCTGCTCGCGCGAAGAGGTCGAGGCGAACCTGGCCGGGCACGGCATGGACATGTCGCGCGCCGTACTTGTCGAAGGCTTCTATGAAGACTCGCTCACCGAAGAGCTGCATGCGGCACATCCGTTTCGGCCCGCTTCGGTCGTGTTGCTTGACTGCGATTACTATTCCTCGACGATCTGCGCGATGGACTGGCTTGATCGCTACATCCGTGCCGGAACGGTTCTTCTGTTCGACGACTGGTTCAGCTACGGAAACGACCCCGACATGGGACAGCCCAAGGCTCTGGAAGACTGGCTGGCGGCGCGGCCGCAGTGGCGGGTCGAGCAATTGGATGATTTCGAGGAAAACGGGCGCGGATTTGTCGTCCGGAACGCCTGAGGAGGGCAGGGGGACCCGATCATGACCCAGAGGCCCGACACACTGCCCGAGACGATACAGCAAGAGCCGCCTGCCCATAAGGACCGGGTTGTCGATCTGCTGAGCTCCGAAGGCTCTGCCCTGTCGAAGTACCAGACTGTCTTTGTTGGGGTCCACGGGCTCTGGCCGACAGTGCGCTACGATCTGACCATGATGCTGGCGTCGGGCATGCGGGGGGCCTTGGGCTTTGCCTTGCGCAAGGCGCTTTTTCCGCGTCTGCTCGGGGTGGCGGGCGCGGGCGTGACCTTTGGCAGGTCGATTTCCCTGCGATGTCCGGGCCGCATGTCGCTTGGCGATAATGTGACCATAGACGATCACTGTTCGCTTGATGCGCGTGGGGCCCTCTCCGCAAGCGATTTCACCATCGGCGCGGCGACCCTGATCGCGCGGGACACGATCCTGCTTGTCAAGCAGGGCCATCTGCGGATCGGCGCGCGCTGTTCGATCGGCAGCCAGTGTTTTCTGGGCGCCGTGTCCGGTATCGAAATCGGCGACGACACGATCATCGCGGGGCAATGTTATTTCGGCGGCGGGCGCTATCATACGAAGCTTGGGGCTGGCACGATGCAGCAGCAGGGGCTGACGACACGGGGGGCCGTTGTCATCGGCAAGGACGTCTGGATCGGCGCGGGCGTCAAGGTGCTGGACGGGGTCCGCATCGGCGATGGCGCGATTATCGGGGCTGGCGCAGTGGTGACCGGCGATGTCGCACCCGCGGCCATCGTTGGGGGCGTTCCGGCAAAACAGATTGGTGAGCGAACTTAGGAAAAGGGGGGATACATGGTCCGATCTTTCCAGCGGCCCAGCGGGGATCGCACGCCATCCGGAGCTGCGGACCGACCGCGCGGGACAGTGTTTGCCGGGGGGGTGCTGGTGCTCGCGGCTGCGGTCGCCCTGCGGCTCGGCCTGTTGCACGCCCCCGGGGAGTTTGATGAATTCTACCACCTGCTTGCCGCGCGCGGCTGGGGTGAGACTGGCAGCCCCCGCATCCTGGACGGAGAGTACTGGCGCGGCGCGCTGTTCACGCGCTTGGTCGCCGCCCTGTTTGCGATCACCGGGTCGCAGGACCTGCCGATGGCGCGTCTGGTTGCGATTCCTGCCGGATCGCTGATCCCGGTGGTCCTGTTCCTGTGGATCTACCGGGTCGTTGGTCCGGGAACGGCGGTTCTGGCCGCCGCTTTCGCCGTCCTCTGGCCGCAGGGAATCCTGGAATCCCAGCTTGCACGCTTTTACACGATCCAAGCCCTGACATTCTTCTCGGGCGCGGTGGCGTTCTATATGTTTCTCGTCGGCCCGGCTGGGACGCGGATTTTGTATGGGTTGGTCGCGGTGCTCTTCTGGTGTTTGGCGGTCCACTTTCAGGTGAGTTCGGTCATCGGCATCGCGGCGGCGCTGCTCGGCGGGCTGGTGGTGGTCGCCGTCCGCCAGAAATTCAGCCTGCGGGGCTGGTTTTTTCTGGGATCCGTCATGGTGTCGCTGTCCCTGATTGCCGTTGTGGCCCTTAGCACGACGGGGGCGCTCGAACGGGCTTGGGCCTTTTATCGCTGGACACCGTTACATGCAGCGGGGACGCGCGATTACTATGGCTTCTATTTCAACCAGCTTGAGACGTCCTACGGCGCGCTGTGGCTGGCAAGCGTCGTGCTTGTCCCGCTGGGGTTGCGGGTCAACGCTGGGCTCACCGTCTATTGCGGCACGATCTTCACAGCCTGCTTCCTGGTCCATTCCTTCGGTGGGATGAAGTCACTGCGCTACCTGTCCTACGCAACACCGTTTCTCTTCGTGCTGTGGGCGCTGGGGCTGCGCTCGGGGGTCGCGCTGGTGACACGGCGCCTTGATCCGAAACTTCGGGTCGGGTTTGTGCTTGTGGCGGGCGTGGCCGTCGTGGCGACAACGCAGTTCGTTCCCAGATCATTGCAACTGGCGGGGGGCGAAGGTCTGCCGCCCCGCGGCGACTGGAGCGCGGGGCGGGCGGTCGTCGGCGATTGGAGCAGCGTGCCGTTTGTCGCCACCACGCGCGAGTTGCAGCAGATTGCGTATATCGGCCCCTACGATGTTCTGTTCAGCCAAAGCCGGGTCACAGAGCTGAGGCCGCCAACAGATTTCGGAATTGACCCACGCACCGGGCGACCGGTTGTGGGCACCGGCGAAAACATCGCGGGTGTTCTGTACTGCGTGCCCGACGGGATTCTCGTGACGTCACCGGACTGGTGGTATGCTGGGGGCTGGGAAGACGGGCTGGAGCCGGTGCTGACCGCAAGAGACGCCATCGTGAACAAGCGTGAGGCGGACGAAATCGTTGTTATCCGCTGGCAACACAAGCGTCCGGTGCCCGATATCTGCGCCACCCTGTTTCAGGAGCTGCCCGCCGCCGCGCGTGCGTCTGACAAGGCATCCTAGGCGCGGCCATCCGGTTGGTCACGGCAGGAGCGCGGCGGTGATTTCCTCGGGGGACTGACGAAAACTGTCCTCAGGCATCGAGAGTATGGCACGGCGCTGCGCGGCGACGACTTCGTGTGACAGGCCGGACAGCAGCGAGGTCAGCGCCTCTGCCGTCGGTTTCGCCACGGTCCAGCCCAACCCCTGGGCCACGCGTCGGCCCGTTTCGGTGCCGGACACGGCGATCGACGGACAACCGAAGTATCCGGCTTCATAGATCCGGTTGGGCAGCAGCCAGGTCGAGTTCGTACCCCATTGCCACAGGTCCTGTACCCAGACCGCATCGCAATCGCGATAGATCCGCTCTAGCCCGTCGGGGTAATCGTAGGGACCATGATAGGTCACGTTCTCGCGGGCGGCGACGATCTGGTCAAAGTCGGGCAGCATGTGGTCATGGACGATCCCGTGCATTTGCAGGCTGACCCCCGGGCCCAGTCGATCAGCCGTCTTTATGAGGATGGCGAGGCTTTGCGGGCAGCGCAATGTGCCGACCCAGCCCACGACAACCGGTTGTCCGGATTGCTTGGGAACCACGGTGTCCGGCGCGGGCCGGACAGGGCCTTCGTCACTGACCCAGATCTTGTTCTCCACCAGCTTTACTTCGCCGGACCAGCCCTGCACTGGCGCGAAATATTCGCGGTCAAAAGCGGGAGAGGAAACGATGATCGCGTTTGTTTGTTTCAGTAGCCGCCGCTCGACCCCCCGTGCGATGCGTCCCTTGGCCCCGGCATGTGTCATCATGTCGTGGATATCGAGGGCCTCGTAGACCATCCGTGGACGCGGTCGGATCATGCTTTTGGCCACCGCAGCGACGATCAGCATGTCAAGATTGCGCGCCACGATCGTCTTTGCGCCCTTCAGCCGTTCGCGGTTCCGCCACAGGATCGGTATGGCCGCAAGGATTCGCCATATTCGCTGGCCCATTGCTGCGTTGCGCGTCTCGCCCAGATCGACATTGGGCCAGAACGGCTCTGCGTTGTGGGTCATGTTCTCACGGCGCATCGTAAAGCCGCTGACGTCAAAACCACAGTCCAGATAGGCGCGGATACGGCGCTGCTGCGCCGCCTCAGCCGCGTCAAAGCCAAAGACCAGAAGTTTGTGTGGCCTGTCGGACCCGTGAAGGTGGCTGTTGGTTGGGGCGTTCACCTGTCCTGCCCCACCTCCCAGGGAAGCCGGTCGCGGCCCAGCATCACACGCAGTTCCGTCATTTCATCCTCAAAAAGGCTCCGAAGACGGCATTCAGTTTCTGGGCGCATTGGGGGCACCTCGTCGCGCACCTCGATGCGGTTGGCCTTGAGAAGCTGCGCAATAGGCGGCTTTGCCTTGATCCGCGCCAACATGGGCTCAAGGCCGCGCCGGCGCATCCAGTCGCCCCCGGCCCGCAACCCGACGCGTAACGCGGGCAGCCGGGCGCGGTCGCTTTCGTTGCGGCGCTCGTGCAGGATTGCGCTGTCAAAGCCGTCGTCCACGCCGAGGAACCCGAAAAGCCTGCGGGCTGCGGCGCTGGCATCGGCAGAGATGTCCTCGGCAAACAGCACCAGCATCCGGTTCGTGGCGAAGGCCTCACGCCATCTGCCGAGATGCGTGGCATAAAGTCCCTGCTCGACATAGGCCGGGTTGTTGGCCAGTCCGTCCTCAAAGGCGACTGGATCGATATGCCCCTTGATGATCTCGTGGAGGTGATTGGAAAACGCGCGCTTTACCGGATCGCGCAAGAGCAGCACGATCTTGAGATCAGGATTGTAGGCCCGCGCCCGCCCCGGTGCGCGCGGGTCGTGAAAATAGGACGGTGAGCTTTCAAACCGGACTGAGCAGGCGGCGTCCTTGTCGAAATGGCTTTCGTACCAGCGATAGCCGCGGTCGAAATAGTAGCTGAAGAAATCCAGCTCTTTGGGAGTGCTGACTCCGATCTCCGGGTGTGATCCCGCAACCGAATGTATCCAGGACGAGGCGCATTTCTGCGCCCCAAGACCGATGGCGCCGACACGCGCGGGGCGCGCCGTGGCGCCGGGGCTGGGGATCACCTGAGGCGCTGCTGTTGGCACGAAGTCAGAGCTCATCGGCGCAGGATACCCGGCTATTGGTGAGGGACCAACGGTTTGTCGGCGGGATCAGAATGGCGCCAACTGATGTTGCGCCTCGTCTCATGGCGCAGGCTTTCTGTTCATGGTCGCAATCACCTCATGCAGCACGTCAGGTGTGATGTCTGAATAACGATAGGTCCGGTCGTTAGCGTCTGGATCCTGCCTGCGTCGTTCGGCGGTGCCTGCAAGGACGACCCGGACGGCCTTTGGCATGGCGTCCAGTGCATTCAACTGGTTGCGCGCGCGCATCAGCCAAGGCCCGTCCGAGGCCTTTGCCGCCTGCGGAACCTGGGCGATGATGTCGCCGGTATCGATCCCCGGTTCGACATAGTGGATGGTCAGCCCGGCCTTGTCGAGATCACCGTTGCGCACCTGCCAAGTCTCGACGCGGGTGCCGCGATAGTCCGGCAACAAAGACCCATGCAGGTTCAGGACGCCCAGCGACGCCGCCCGCAGCATCGGCTCACGGATGATCGGTGTGCCGGTCAGCACAATGACCTTCGGTGCGAAACCGGCTTGCCAGCTTACATTCTGTTCCGCGTTAACCTCGGGACGTGGCACGCGACGGATGTCACAACCCTCGGGCCAGTCTGGCAACGGCCCGGCCCCTTCGAGAAAGACCTGACGGGCCTCGCGTTCGTAGCCCCAGACCACCTCCGACAACCGATGCTTTTTCGAAACAAGGCGTTTCAAGCGTGTCGCAACGCGGGAAAGAAGCCCGCGGCGCGGTTCTGGAGGCGGTGTCTCGAGCACGAGAACGCTGCGCAGTGGATCGTCCGTGCCGGAAAGCGCTGTCGCAAGACGCAGGGCCATGTGACGGCCCAAGGGCGTGTCGCCGGTAATCAGCCCGACACCGCTCATTGAGGGTTTCTCGCTGCTTGGGCGTCAAGTTTGAAAAACAATTCGCGGTCGTGAAAGAAGAAATCGAGAAAGCTGGGCGGCAATCCGTTCCAGCTATGCGCGCCCTCAAGCCCGCCGATCTGTGAACGATGACAGGCCAGCGCCTCTCGTTTGCGCTGCTTGAGATCCTTGATATCCACGGCAACCGCATTCAGGTTCCGCGCCGCCTGGCCTGCCTTGCGCAGACCGGCGATGAATCCGGCCTTATTGCTTGCCTTTTCGGGGCGCCAGGATCGAAAATCCCAAAACCACACCGGGTATTCCCAGACCGCCGCACCGCCAAGCCGCCCTTGCGCGTGCAGATTGCGCACAGCTTGCGCCAGCGCAACGTGATCCCGGTGACCGTCGCCCAAGGCACATACGAAGATTTCTGGCGGCGACAGTTCTGCGACGAGCGAGACGATCCGGTCCTCTAGCGCCGCTGCATGCGCGCCGAGCGCACCATCTGGGAAACCCAAAAACTGAACGTGGTCCTCTGCGACATCAAGCCGGGCGCAGGCTGCGACGGCCTCACGCGCACGCAAAGTTACGATGCCTTCCCTTGTCATATTCGCAGCCCCGGTCGCGGCCCCATCGGTCACCACGGCGACTTGAACCTGCTGCCCTGCTGCACGCTTGTGTATGACCAGCCCGCCGCAGCCCAACGTTTCGTCATCCGGATGGGGGGCCAGCACCAGACAGCCCCGACGGGTCAGTTCGGCCGAGCAATCCGTTGCCCGCCGCGCAACGCGTCGCCATAGACGCCGCATCGCTGCGCGTTCCAGACGAGGCCAGATTCTGGATAGGTTCACGGTTTTCATTTGGTCTGTTTAATTAACTGGAACGAACAATTTGCGCGGTCAGGCCGCCACGTCATGAAGTATTGCGGGGTTTTCCCGCAACTGACAACGTTTTAGGGCAGCTTTGCTGCGGCCTTCCCAAGGTCCGGAGACAATTGCCATCATGCGCGCGCTACCTAAAGCGCGCCTTCCATCGCCTGCGAGGGTAGCGACGTCGACCGAGGTCTTTCATCACCTTTGCTCCGCCGGGGTCTTCCAGCCAAGGCATTTGCGGGGCGCGGTTCTTGGTCTCGTCCTGACAGAACAACCTGACAAAGCCGATGGTGGCTATGATGCGGTCCGGCGATACGCGGCCTCCTGGTCCAAGGAGGAACAGGAGGCATCGGCCGCTGCCTATGTGCCGCTGAGCTTTGATCCGGGAGAGACCTACCAGTTCGACTGGAGCCACGAGATCGTGGTGATCGATGGCGCGACGACCACGGTAAAGGTGGCGCATGTCCGCCTCTGCCACAGCCGGATGCTGTTCGTGCGGGCCTACCCGCGCGAGACGCAGGAGATGGTGATTGATGCGCACGACAAGGCCTTTGCCTTCTTCCGTGGAGCCTGCGCGCGGGGCATCTAAGACAACATGAAGACAGCGGTGGACACGATCTTCGTCGGCCGCGACCGCGCCTACAACCGCCGGTTCCAGCAGATGTGCGGGCATTCCCTCGTCGATCCTGTTGCCTGCACCCCGGCCTCGGGCTGGGAGAAGGGACAGGTCGAGAACCAAGTCGGCGTTGTCAGACGGCGGTTCTTCGTGCCCCGGCCCAAGTTCAAGAGCTACGCCGAGCTCAACGCTTGGCTCGAGGATCGCTGCGTCACTTGGGCCAAGTCCAATCCGCATCCAGAGCTTCGGGATCGCACGACCTGGGAGGTGTTCCAGGCCGAGCGCCCGAGCCTGGTGCCCTACGTCGGCCCCTTCGACGGCGTCCATGCCGTTCCGGCGTCGGTCTCGAAGACCTGCCTCGTCCGGTTCGACAAGAACCGCTACACGGTGGATGGTCGCGCCTTCGGTCGGCCAGTCGAGATCCGCGCCTATGCCGAGCGCGTCGAGTTCTGGCAGGACGGCAAGATCGTAGGACAGCACGCACGCGCCTTTGGCCGCGACAAGGCCATCTACGACTCGCTGCACTACATTCCGGTGCTGGCCCGCAAGCCCGGTGCCCTCAGGAACGGGGCACCGTTCAAGGACTGGGAGTTGCCGCCCGCGATCAGGTGCGTGCAGCGCAAGCTTGGCAAGCTGCCGAACGGCGACCGGCACCCTCTCGGGACATCACTGCGTGATGCCCTGCCGGGCAGTGAATGGTTCAGATCCTGAGCATGATCCCGACCGACGGATTGGATGCGGTGGATGCTGCCTGTGCCGAAGCCCTGAACGAAGGAGCCCCTGCGGCCTCGGTCGTCATCAACATCTTGGCCCGACATCGGGAGCCGGCCCCGCCGCTGACCATCGATACGTCGGCCGCGTTGCGGCTGACTTGCGAGCCCGTGGCAGATTGCAAACGCTACGGCAGCCTCAGGAGACTCAACCATGGAGAGATCACAGGTGCTGGATGCGTCACGCCGAAGGCGTGCCTGCGGCACGACCCAACTGAAGCTCTACGGCATGAAGGCCGCCTACGATGAGATCATCACCACAGCGGAGAAGCGCCAGCACGAACCGCAACAGATCGTCGGCGACCTGCTGACCGCCGAGATCAGCGAGAAGCAGGCGCGCTCGATCAAATACCAGATGACGATTGCCAAGCTGCCACTGGCCAAGGAGGTCGATGAGTTCAGCTTCGAAGAAACGCCGGTCAACGAGACGCTAGTGCGCGATCTGGCCGCCGGGGAGTTCCTCGAACAGCAACGCAATGTCGTCCTCATCGGCGGCACCGGGACTGGCAAATCCCACCTTGCCGTCAGCATCGCCCGGGCCTGCATCCGGCGCGGCAAGCGGGGGCGCTTCTTCAATGTCGTAGACCTGGTAAACAAGCTCGATGCCGAAGCCCGTGCCGATCGACAGGGGCGCACCGCAGACCTGCTGTGCCGCCTCGGCTTCTTGATCCTCGACGAACTCGGCTATCTTCCCTTCGCTCAGACCGGCGGCCAGCTGCTGTTCCATCTCATCAGCCGCCTCTACGAGCGCACCTCGATCATCGTGACGACCAATCTCGACTTCGGCGAATAGCCTTCGGTCTTTGGCGACGCCAAGATGACCACTGCGCTGCTCGACCGGCTGACCCATCACTGTGACATCCTCGAAACCGGCAACGAGAGTTGGCGCTTCAAGACCCGAGAATGACCAAAACCCCGCTGGCCCGATACGGCTGCGCTGCATGGGGGCTACACCGCATCGGGCCAGCTACCCATGCGCTCGACGGGGGTCATTTTGGGATGCCGATAGGGGGTCAAGATTGGGCTCTGACTCAAAGTTGATGCACCTTCTCAACTATGATGCCGCGACAAGCCGAGCCTTGAGCAGGTCGATATTCGCGCGACCATACATCTGGCGTTTCAGCGTCTTCAGGCGATTGATCTGGCCCTCGGTCTGCCCGTTCGACCAAGGTTCCCGCAGCGCGGCGGCAACTGCGGCCTAGTCGCTACGAAGGCCACCGGCGAAGGATGAGAGCATGCTGTCCTCGGCTTCGTCGAGCCAGACGGCCAGGGCATTCTCACGGGCGTTTCGCACCATGTCAGTGAATCGGTCGGTCAGTTCCCGGGCGGTTGCCAGAGCTGGTAGTGCCGCTTCGATCCGCGCGACCTGGATTGCATCGGCACGGGTTAGATGATCTCGTCCCATGGTCAGGAGCCGCGCAATCCTTCGGGCAGGTGGCGACTTTCTTATTCCGGACGGCACCGCTTGTTCGGCGCGGCGCTGGCGTGTCGCCCACTCGCCGACGACCCGGAGACTGCCTTGAATTCCATCAGCCCGTAACCGGCGCCAGAGTTCTGCGCCATTACGGCATCCGCCGCTCCACTCCCGTTCCAGCCGAGGCAACCAAGCGGTCAAGCTGCTCTCGCGGATGCGGAAAACATCTTCTCGCTCACCTCGGATGATTTGGCGGACCAAGCCGCGGCTCAGCCCGGTCAGGCGCACAATCCGTTTGATGGGAACACCCTCGTCGGCCAGTCGGCGGACCATGTGGTTGGTCTGCTGGCGCCTTTGAAAACCCTCGAATTGCAGCCTTTCCGCTGCCGTCAATAGTCTCGGATCGAGGGTCTCTACCCCGATAGCCTTGCGAATGGCTGGCATGTTCCGCTGCACGGCGGCCAGGAAGGCGGCACCTGCATTCTCTAACAGATGCCAACGATCCGCGACTTGAACCGCGTCCGGCCGGGCACGCGCGGTGGCACCGCCGTAGCCACCGTTGCGATCACGGGCAACAACCTCGATTCCGGGACGCGCGCGGAGCCACGCTTCCACAGTGGCGGGCTCCCGGTCGGGCAGCAGATCGATGACCTTCCGCCGTTCGAGATCGCAGATCAGCGTGCCGTAGCGCTGTCCCTTCCGCCATGCCCAGTCGTCGATACCCACCACGCGGGGGTCCGCGACAGCCCACTCGGTCTTCGCCCGAACGCTGCGCAGGAACGTATCTTTGCTCACCGGCAGCAAAAGCCGTCCGGCAAGCGCCTGCGCGGGGCGCCCACCGAGAGCAATGCCGATGTGACGCACCAGTTCCTGCAATCGCGACGTCCGGCGCGCATGTGGCCGCGTGACATCAGGCGGGACCCGTTCTGAAAAAATCTTCGCTGGGCAACCTACAGCGTGGCAACGAAATCGACGAACCAGCAACACCAGTTCAACTTCTCGACCATGGGCGGGGAGATCGGCTGGCCGACGCCAATACTTGCTGTGGACATGACGAGAGACCGTGCCGCAGCGGGGACATGCTGCCGAGGCATCCAGGGAACGGGCGTGGACCCGGATCCTGTTGCCATCAAGCTCAACCTGGTCGGCCTTCAACCCTGCCGGTAGAAAATCTCGTCGCGAAAACCATGAACCCATCGGCAACCTCCATCAAGCTCGCCGAGATATAGCGTTCTGGCAACTCAATTGCACCAAATGCGCGACAGAGCCAAAATTGCACGCCGATTGACACATGGCGGGCAGATCGGCGTCGCGAGGGACGATCAGGCGATCTTTCCGCATCTGCTCGCCGACGGAAGCCATCCGGGTGACCTCGACGCCTGCCATGGTCACGCCTCGGATGTGCGGGTGGTGGATTAGCGCCGATCCCCAGGTGTGCAGCACGCTGGTCATCCCAACCTTCACGCGCATGGGCTTGGAATCTGCCGCGATGGTTATGATCGTTTTCCGCAGATGCCCTGCCGGCGGAGACCGCGCACTTGTTCCAATAGGCGATCTGCGCGATCTCCGCCGGCAGCGTGAAGACCACGTGGAAATACTCAACGGGCAACAGGTCCTCGGCGCGCGCTTCCATCCAGTCCCGCACTGCCGGTCCTTGGCGCTTGCGGGCACATCGGGACTGTTGCGTTGGCGCACGGTCTACCGGGATAGTGTCGGTGTCCGCTATGTATGGAGTCCGTCATGCGCCGTGATCCGTTCAAGGGCCACAGTTTTCCGCGAGACATTATCCTGCTCGCCGTTCGCTGGTACTGTCGTTTTCCCCTGTCCTACGCCTATGTCCGCGACCTGCTAACGGAGCGAGGGATCGACGTGGACCGGTCTACGCTGTACCGCTGGGTTCAGAAATTCGGGCCCGAGATCGCCCGCCGTGCCTACAAACACAAAAGCTGGCGTGACTTGAATTGGCCCGGTCGATGAAACCTACATTCGTGTTGATGGAAAGTGGCGCTACTTGTGGCGCGCCGTCGACCAGGAGGGTCAGTTCATCGATTTCAGGCTAACGGCCAGGCGCGACGCGAGAGCGGCCAAGGCCTTTCTCAAACAGGCTATCGAGCGCGTGCGTCTCTACCGGCCCGTCACCATCTGCACTGACAAGGCGCCCGGGTATCGCAAGGTCATTCAGGGTCTGAATCATCGCTACGATCCGCATTTTTACAGCATCCGACATGTTGATCGGAAATGGCGGAACAATTGTATCGAAAGCGATCATGCGGCGCTCAAGCGCCTACTCGGAACTCGGCAATCGTTCCGGTCCCTACGGACAGCCAAAGCAACGCTCATGGGCATCGAGACGATCCGATCCATCAAGAACGGCCACATCGCAAACAAGGCCGCGGGCGTCCTAGGCGAGATCTCCTTTGTCCGGGATCTGTTCGGCGAAGCGGCATAACGAAATGACACACCGTCCTTCTCTGCACTTGCTCGCCTAACGCAACAGTCCCATTGGAACTACGTCAATCCGGTGTGAACGGCGCACCGCTTGCCGTGCAGCTTGGGCGCGTCAACAACATGACAAAGTCCCGCGCCGGGTTTGCCGGATGCTCTAACTCTTGTGTAGGTTGGAGCATCAAGAGTAAGAGAACGAATTGCCCAACGCGCAAGTCCGGGAAGGAGCGCCCAACCGGCTTTTTTCGCGGTGACACACTAGGGCGACCGGCCAAAGGGCTCCAACACTTGGGTCGGCCATAAGGTCTTGCGCAAGCCCGCTTGACCCGATCCGTCAGCGCCGTGAACTTGGTTTGCCAGTTTGAGTCCACCCTCATATTCGTCTCGATCGCTCTCTTTTTTGTGGATCGATAGTGACCCACTGCGGCGCGTTGATGCCGTCGGGGGCCGGTCAATGCATCAGGGCCAATTGGCCTCCTGAAACACATCGGCGGCGACGCAAAGGCTTCCCTGCATCAAAATTAGCATCGGCTCTTTGCGAGCAGGGCGGAGAGTGAAAAATGTATAGACAGCGAACTTTTGTTCACATAGCGTCACAAGATCATTTCAGAGGATATCTCCGTGACCAAGCTCCAGACCCTCCGCACCTCCCTCCGGCACCTGGCCACCGCTGGCCTTGTCGCGACGCTCACCTGTTCTGCGGCATTCGCCGAAACGACGCTGCGCTTCGCTCATTTTTCGGTCGTGGACGACCCAAACCACCGCGCGGTGGAGGCCTTGGCAGCAATGGTGGCCGAGGCTACGGAGGGTGAGGTGGCGATCCGCATTTCGCCCAATTCGCAGTTGGGCGGTGAGGTCGATGTCGTCGAGGGTATCCTGCTGGGCACCATCGACATGGCGCCCCCCTCGGCGGCGGTTCTTGCCAACTGGGTGCCTGAGATGAACGTGCTGAACATGCCGTTCATCTTTCGCGACTGGGATCATTACACCAGCGTCCTGAACGGCCCGATCTTTGATGAACTCAGCGCCGCCGCCGCCCCCAAAGGCATCCGGCTGCTGGGCTTTATGACGTCGGGTCCGCGCCACATCATGGGCCGGATGCCAGTGAATTCGATCGACGATCTGGCGGGACGCAAGGTGCGCACGGTGCAAAACCCTGTTCACGTTGCCACCTTCAACGCCTTTGGGGCGAATGCCACGGCGATCGCCTACCCCGAGGTCTACAGCGCCCTGCAGACCGGTGTCGTGGACGGGGCAGATGCCGCCAACACCAACTACTACACCCAGAAGTTTTACGAGGTTGCCCCCCATTGGGCGCAGGTCAGCTGGCTATTCTACACCAACCCCATCGTCATATCCGAGCGCAAGTTCCAGAAGCTGAGCGAAGTGCAGCAAGCAGCGCTGCTTGAGGCCGGGCGCAAGGCGGGGCAAGATCAACAGGCGGACTGGAAGGCCACGGATGCAAGCCTGCTGGACGTGTTGAAGGAAAACGGCGTCACCGTGACCACCCCGGATGCGGCCCCCTTCCGCGCCGCAGCGCAAGAGGTCTATGACGAATTCCTGGCCACGGACGCGCAGAAACAGCTTTTGCTGCTGATCACTAAGTGATTGCGCCGCACTGATGACACAGCTGCTCTCGCTGATCCGCAAGATCTCCACCGGCCTGTCCGTTCTGTTCTATGGCTACATGGTATTGGCCGTTCTGGTGCAGGTGCTGGGCCGCTATGTCCTGCCGTTCAATGTCGGCAACGCGGTGGAAACGGCCGCCTTCGCTCAGGTCTGGTTGGCCTGCATCGGGGCGGGCCTCGCCATGCGGCACGGCGCCATCTTTGCGGTGGACGCGCTGCCGGCGATGTTGCCGCAGTGGGCGGCACGGGTGGTTTCGCTGCTGATTGCGGCGGGATCACTCATTTTTCTGGCGGTCCTGATCTATGGCGGCACCATCCTGATGCAACATGGGTTCTTCCAGACATCGCCGACCCTGCTGTTGCCTATGTGGCCGGTTTTTGCGGCGGTTCCCGTGGGTATGGGGGTCATGGCGATTGAGGTCGTCGCCCGTGTCGTCGAACGCTGGCACGATCCTTTCGGCAATCCTTTCGATCAGGCGGATGTGGCATGAGTCTCTTTGGTGGCATGGCTATGCTGCTGCTTGCGGGCGGCGTGCCGATTTTCTTTGTGCTGGGGCTAACCGCGCTGGTGGCGGTGTTATACGCCGATCTGCCGTTGGTTCTGCTGGCGCATCGGTTCTACTCGGGGCTGAACAGTTTCACCCTGATGGCGATCCCTTTCTTCATTCTGGCTGGCCTTTTGATGGATGCCGGCGGGTTGTCGCGCCGGATCGTGGATTTTTCCATGGCGCTGATTGGCTGGGTCACGGGCAGCCTGCTGATGGTGGCCATCGTCGCTGCTACGGCACTGGCGGCAATGTCCGGGTCGGGCAGCGCCGATACCGCCGCAGTATCGGCTGTGCTCCAGCCCGAGTTGCGCCGACGCGGCTACAACGTGGATTTCGCCGCAGCGCTGATTTCTGTCTCTGGCACGCTGGCGCAGGTGATCCCGCCCAGCCTGATGCTGGTGCTGATCGGGGTGATCAACAACCAGTCTATCGGCGCGCTGTTCATGGCCGGGATTCTGCCCGGACTGCTGGTGCTTCCGGGGCTGTTCTTCATCGCCCATCGCCATGCCGTGCAGGGTGGACCGCAGTACCGCGCCACCGAGAGCTTTGATCTGCGTCTGCTTGGGCGGCGCTTTGTGCTGGCGCTCCCCGCCTTCGGGCTGGGCGTGATCATCATGGGCGGTATCCTTGGCGGCATATTTACCGCGACCGAGGCCGCCGGTGTGGCGGTCGGTTATGCGCTGTTTGTCGGGGCGTTCATCTACCGCGAGCTCACCTGGGCGCGGCTCTGGAAAGCCATGGTGCAGGCCAGCGCCTTTACCTCTGGCATTCTGATTCTGGTCGCTGCCGCGACGACCTTCAACTGGCTGATCGCCGATGCGGGGGTGCCGGCGCTCATCGCCGCGTGGTTCGAGGCCAACGTCAACAATGTCTGGGCCTTCTTGCTGATCGTTAACGTCCTGTTGATGGGGTTGGGCATGGTGATGGAGAGTTTGGCCATCATCCTGCTGCTCAGCCCGATCCTGTTGCCCATCGCCGTAGGCTATGGACTGGACCCGGTGCATTTCAGTGTGGTGGTGGTATTCAACTGTGCCATCGGCATGGTGACGCCGCCTCTGGGCGGGGCCGTCTTTGTTGCCGCGACCATCGCGCGGCGGCCCTTTCTGGCGGTTGTGCGCCATGTGCTGAAGCCTTGGGCCTGGATGACAATTGTCCTGCTTCTAATCGCTTTTATCCCCGGCATTTCACTGCTGTTGCCAGGACTGGCCGGATACCTTGATTGAACGCCCGGAGGGCCTGATATGCACGATGACTCCCTGTTGGACGATACCTCGGGGGCGCTGAAGGGCCGGGTGGCCATCGTCACTGGCGGGGCCTCGGGGATCGGGCGGGCGACGGTAGAGCGCTTTGCCCGCGAGGGCGCCCATGTGATCTGTGCGGACCTCGACGGTGGGGCGGCAACAGCGCTGGCAAGCGATCTTTGTGGTCAGGGGCTGTCGGTGTCCGGATTGGCCGTCGATGTGACCGAAGAGGCGTCCGTCACCCGGATGCGGGATGCGGCGCTGGAACAGCACGGCAGGATCGACACGGTGATCGCCAATGCCGGGGTCATGGTCGAGGGCGATCTGATGACGCTTTCGCTGCAGGACTGGACGCGGGCAATGACGGTCAACGCCACGGGCAGTTTCCTGACGGCGCGGGCGGTGATGCCGCAGCTGATTGAAAATGCAGGAACTTTGGTTTTCACGGCCTCGACCGTGGGGTTGGCAGGGATGAAGGGCGTGGCGGCCTATTCCGCCAGCAAGGGTGCGGTCGTGGCCCTGACCCGGCAACTGGCGGCGGAATACGCTGACAGGGGCGTGCGGGTGAATGCCGTGGCCCCGGGGGCCGTGCGCACCCCCCTGTCGGAATCCCAGTTCCGCGCCCGCGCCAGAGACGACGCGCATTTCGACGACCTGCTGGAACAAGTCATCGGTCGCTACCCCTTGGCCCGCTGGGGTCAGCCCGGGGAAATTGCCCGGGTGATGCTGTTCCTCGCCTCTGCCCAGTCATCTTGGATGACCGGGCAGATCATTCCCGTCGAGGGCGGGCTGTTGGAGCTGCGCTGAGGCTTTGCCTCAGTTCAGCATCGCTGGCAGCCAGAGGGCCAGCCCCGGAAAGGCCACGACCAGCGCCAGAACGACCACCTGCAACCCGACGAAGGGCCAGATCGAGGCAAAGATCTCTGACAGGGTCACATCCGGGGGCGCGACGCTTTTGAGGTAGAAGGCCGAGGCACCGATCGGCGGGGTCAGATAGGCGATCTGCATGCTGATGCAGAAGATCACGCCGAACCAGATCGGATCGAAGCCGAGACCTTCGACCACCGGCAGGAAGACCGGCATGGTCAGGATGGCAATCCCGATCCAGTCCATGACCATCCCCAGCAAGAACAAGAGGAACAGGATCACCAGAATGATCCCCATGGGCGGCAGATCTACGCTGCCGATCAGTCCTGCGAGGTAGTTCACGCCCCCCGACAGGGAATAGATGCTGATCAGCGCATTGGCCCCAAGAAACACCCAGAGCACCGGCCCAATGGCCCGCCCGGTCTGCAGGATCGTGTGGTGCACGTCCGACAGGCGGAAATTACCCGAGATGGTCACCGCCAAAAGCGCGCCTGCGACACCGATGGCTGCGGCCTCGGTGGGGGCGGCGATGCCAAAGTAGATCGACCCGAGCACCCCGAGGATGATCAGCGCCGGCAGGATCAGCCCGGTGCCAAGCGCCAGCTTCTCGCCCAATGGCATCTCTATCTCCTCGCGCGTGGGTGGCGGGGCAAGGGCAGGCTGCAGAGAGGCGCGAATCACGATGTATCCGGCATAGCTCAGCGCCATAAGGACGCCGGGCACAAAGGCGGCGGCAAAGAGTTGGGCAATGGATTCCCCAGCGATCAACCCGAAGAACACCAGCACCAGGCTGGGCGGGATCATCGCGCCCAGGGATCCGCTGGCGCAGATCACCCCGAGGGTCAGCCGTTTGTCATAGCCGCGCGCCAGCATGGCCGGCATGGCGACAAGGCCCAGGGTAATGATCTCGGCCCCGACGATGCCCACCATGGCGGCCATGATCGCCCCGGCAAAGACACAGCCGACGCCCATGCCCCCCGGCAGCCGCGCCGACCAGATGTGCAGCACGGTGAATAGCCGCGCGGCAATGCCGCCGCGTTCCATAAGCACGCCCATGAGAATGAACAGCGGTACGGCGATCAGAACATAGTTGGTTGAGGCATCGTACAGACGGTTGGCGATCAGAAGAACGCTGTTGAAGCCGAACATCGACATCCCGAGGATGATCGCGGTGCTGAGCGTGGCAATGGCCAGCGGGATGCCGATGGCGATGAAGAAGAACAAGAACCCCAGAACGAGGATCGTCGCGCTCTCAGGACCCATTGCGCGACCTCAGATCTTTTATGAAATGGACGATGGCTTGCAGAGTGAATAATCCTATCGCTATGACCAGCACCACCTTGAGGATGGTGGGCGAGGGGGTGTTGAGATTGCTGCCCGTGCGTTCGGTGATCGACACGGCTTTCATCGCCTGATGCAGCGCCCAATAGCCGATCATCGCGCAGACGACCGCCACCACCGCCCGTTCGAACAGCGACAGCAGCCACTGTATCCGTAGCGGCAGCTTTTCCGACAACACGGTGATGCGGATGTGGGTTTGCGTGGCATAGGCCTGCGGCCCGGCCATGAGGTAGTGAACCGAGGCCAGCATGACGACCACCTCGATCGTCCACTGGCTGGGTGCGTTAAAGAAGTAGCGGGCGCAGACTTCGCCGAAGGTGAGCACGGCAATCACCGCATAGACATAGGACAGGCCATCGCCCAAGCGGCGGATCGCGGTCGTAATCATCTTGAAAATCCTGCGCCCAGTTTTTTTACAGCAGACCTTGATCGGTGAGGAAGGCCTTGTGCGCCTCGATCACCTTCTTGGCCAGCGGGCTTTTCTCGGCCCATTCGTCCCAGACCTCGATGGCCACCTCGCGGTAGGCGGCGCGATCCTCGGGCGAAAGATCAAAGACAGTCAGCCCCATCTCGTCGACCTTTTTCATCACTTCGCGGTCACCGCGCATCGCGTTCATCACGTTGCGCACCATGACATCACGCATGTTGGTTTCCAGAACGGACTGGATGTCTGCGGGCAGTTCGGCCCAACGGTCAGCATTGACCGAGAAATCCCAGATGCCGTTGGAGTGGGGGCTGTTGGCGAGGGTGTAGTTTACGATGTCGTAATCCCCGACAGAAGCGTTGTAAGAGAGCGAGCCGTCATCGGCGGCATCGATCACGCCTTTTTCAAGCGCGGAGAAGACCTCGGTCTGGGGCATTACGATCGGCACCGCGCCGAACCGTTCCCAGATCAGCGATCCCATGCCCGGCGGGGTGCGCAGCTTGACGCCTTCGAAATCGCTCCAGCTTTCCAGCGGCACGCGCGAGGGAACGGCCTCCCAGGATCCGGTGCCGACGCCGATCGTGAACAAGCCCTGTTCGGCATAGGCTTCGCGAACCAGATCAAGACCGCCGGCGAAATACATGAATTCCACGGTCTGGAACCGGTCGTCATAAGCGCCGGGAATATCGCCCAGCGGGGCAAAGCCGGGATCGATGCCCGCATAGACCGAAGGATAAGAGATATGCCCGTCAACGATCCCGATCCTGACGGAATCCAGCGTCTGGCTCAGTGCAACGACGGCACCCGCCGGCAGAACTTCGATCTTGAGCCGGCCTGAGGTCTGCGTTTCGACCCGCTCTGCCATCTCCAGAACGCTGTCATAAAGATCATTGCCCGGCAGCCAGCCCGTCTGAACGCGCCAGGTGATCGTCTCCTGCGCCAGACCCTGCTGCGCGGCCCCGACCGTCAGGATAGTTGCTGTTAGTCCCGCAAGAACCGACCGTTTGGTGACTGTCATAACCCGGAATCCCTTTTCGTTGTTTTCTATTCTTGCTATGCACAATACGAACAAAAGTTCGCATGGCAACTTTTAATTTCCTTTGGAATCCGTCCCCCGTGGAGGCACGATGACTGAGGACTATCTTTTGGACCTGATCGCGCGGCAGCGCATAGAAACCGTGCTGATTGACTATTGCGCCCACCTTGATCGGATGGATCTGGCCGCCTTGGGCGCGCTATTCACCACCGATTGCCGGGTAATCTATGGGGACAGTCCGGCCCTGCGGTCAGAGGGGCGTGCGGCGCTAGAGACATCGCTTGCACGGATGTGGCGCTGGCAGCGTACAGCGCATCACTTGTCGAACGTCAGGATACGTTTTCAGGGGGACGCGACGGCCGAGGCCGAAAGCTGTGTCCTGGCTTGGCACGAGGCACCGGACGGACACACGGCGACGCTCTATGGCCGTTACATTGACCGTCTGGTGCAGCGGCAAGGGCACTGGCTGATCGCAGAGCGGAGGATGGAGATGAACGGGTCGGACAGCGGCTTTCGCCTGCCTCTTCCCCCGGCGCCCCGCGCCAGCCCACCTGCAGGATGGCAAGTGCCCGAAGGCCTGGACTGAACCTGCGGCCCCATCGCGCCGCGCGGTGGGGCGGACATCGACCAACTTGCCGTTTGCGTCGATGGCACGCCAGAGGTGGCGCCACTTACCACCCACGCGGACATGGGTTTCATTGTCGTGCCAGTCGGCTCTGATGATGTAACCGCCCCCCGACGGCATCTGTGTGCCAAGGTGGGTCTGTGAGGATCCACAAAGGGGAGCGGTCATGTCGGAGATTATCACGGTCGGAGTCGATCTGGCAAAGAATGTGTTTCAGGTGCATGGCGCTGATGCGTCGGGTCGTGCAGTTCTGCGCAAGAAGCTGAGGAGAATGCAGGTGTTGGAGTTCTTCAGCCAGCTGCCGCCTTGCATTGTCGCGATGGAAGCATGCGGCAGCGCCCACTTTTGGGGGCGCGAGATCGGCAAATTGGGGCATGACATTCGGCTGATCCCACCTGCTTACGTCAAGCCCTTCGTCAAGCGCCAGAAAAACGATGCGGCAGATGCCGAGGCTATTTGTGAAGCGGCAGTTCGCCCAACCATGCGTTTTGTGCCGGTGAAGAGCGAAGAGACCCAAGGCGCGGCGATGATCTTCCGCGTACGGGAATTGCTGATCCGGCAGCGGACACAGGCGATCAATGCCCTACGTGGCCACCTGACTGAATTCGGGCAGATCGTGCCGCAGGGGGCGGCCAACGCGTCAAAACTCATCGCCATCGTTGAGAACCCGGACAGCAGCATACCCACCGATGCCATCGCCACTTTGAAGGTGCTGGTTCTGGCACTCGCCCACCTCGAGGCAGAGATTGGGAAGTTGGATGCCGAGATCGCCCGCCGGGCAAAAGAGAATGACGTGGCCCGACGGCTGATGACTATCCCGGGCATTGGTCCACTTATCGCCACGGCCATCGCGGTGTTGGCCCCGCCGCCCGAGACTTTCCGTAAGGCCCGAGACTTTGCGGCATGGCTTGGTCTAGTGCCACGACAGCATTCGACCGGTGGCAAGCAACGGCTCGGGGCCACGACCCGAATGGGCGAACGATCTTTGCGACGCTTGCTCATCATCGGGGCTAACAGCGTCATCATAAAGCGGCATGTCCACGCGGCGGCCAAGCCCGGCACCTGGCTTGGCCGCATGCTGACGCACAAGCCACCAATGTTGGTGCGGGTGGCGCTGGCGAACAAAATGGCGCGCATCGTTTGGGCCCTGATGGCCCGAGGTGGCGTCTACAAAGCTCCGGCCGTGGCGGTGTAAGCCGTCAGGGGCGCGAGGACGTCGGAGCGGAAGAGGGCAAGGAGCAGTTTGGCGCAATCGTCGTGAGACGGGATTGGGAGAACCAGTGTGCAACAGAGTGCCTTCGAGCACGCGGCTTTGATCTGGACCCGACCCTCGAACACCATACGGGCCCGCGGCACGAAGATGGCCGCACACGAGGCCGGATACATGTCAGCACCCGATGACGCGACAAAATCAGCTCTGAAAATATCTCTTGCGCAAGGGGCGGTTATACATGTTGCGCAAAGGAGGAGAGGGCCGCACCTCCCCTGTCCCCAGACGCACTTATCCCATGGGCTCTGTGACAGGTATGCCGAGCGCGGTGTAGCCGTTTAGCACGGCGGCGCGGATCTGGAGTTCGGCGACCTGGCGATCGAAGTCGCGTGCCATTAGGCTCTGCCCCAGCAGCTTCACGCAGTGCATCTTCGTCTCGGCGCGGCTTCGGCGGTGATAACCGGTCCATTTTCGCCAGATGGCGCGGCCGAGGTATTTCGAGGCGCGCAGCGCCTCGTTTCTGGCGATCGCGCCAGCCGTCGATGGCTTCCAGGGCCTGCCGTTCTTGCGTGGCGGTATGACAGCATCGGCGCCTCGGTCTGCGACGGCGTCGTGGCACCTGCGCGTGTCGTAGGCTCCGTCTGCCGTGACCGAGCAGATCTCCACATCAGCGGGGATCTGGTCAAGGAGCTCGGGCAGCATGGGTGCGTCACCGACATTTCTGCCGGTGATCTCGATGGCCCGGATCTCCAGCGTTTGTTCAATGACGCCGATGTGGATCTTGCGCCACAGACGGCTTTTCGCGCCACCGTGCTTGCGGGCGTGCCATTCGCCTTCGCCCTCCGCCTTGGTGCCGGTGCTGTCCACTGCCCGGCAGTGCATTGCGCAGCAATGTCACGAGAGGGGATCAGCAGGTTCAGCGGCCCCTGCGAGCCCCGGTAGGGAATGGTTACGGCCAAGGTCTTCTGCCGCCGACTCAGAGTGCTGAAATCCGGCACCGTCACCAACCCGCTGCCGCATGACCAATCCCCCCACGTAGTAGAAAAAAAACCGCGACCCGAAGGCCGCGGTTCAAGTGGCCCCGAGAGTCGGGGCACAGGGAGCAAGATCAGTTCTTTTCGACCAGGCGGTAGAACACGAGGTCAGAGCTTGCGCCATGCACATAGCCGGAAACATCCGCATCCATGCCAATCTGCAGCGTGGCCTGGAACATCATCACAAAGGGAGCCTTGGCCTGAACGTCCTTTTGCAGGCTGAGATACATCTCTTCACGCTTGGCCGGGTCGCTTTCGGTCAGCGCCGCCATCGTGCGTTCGTTCATCTCTTTGGACACGGCCCAGGCGTTGCGCCATGTGGTAGTCGAGGCATAGCCGTCGTCTGAGTTGTCCTTGTTGTAGGCAAACGCCTTGGCGTTCGAATGTGGGTCGTTAAAGTCCGGTCCCCAGTACAACATGATCGCCTCATGTTCGCGCGCGCGGTATTTGGTGATGATCGCAGCGGTGGTGCCCGGAACGATGTCCAGATGAATGTCCGCCTCGGCAAAGCTGGCCTGGATCGACTGTGCCACATCGGTGAAGGGAGCAAAGTTGAACACATCCATTTCGACGTTGATCGGCAATTCGACACCCGCGTCCGCGAGGATCTGCTTGGCCTTTTCCGGGTCATAGCTGAACGGAGTTTCCTCGAGCGCGCCGGGGAACCCTTTGGGCCAGAATGCCTGATGCACTTCCATCTGACCTTTGAGCAGCGTATCGGTCAGACCTTTGTAGTCGATCAGGTAGCGCGACGCTTCCCACAGTGCTTCGGACTGAAGGGCGGGGACCTTTTGGTTGAACGAGATGAAGTGGACGGCAGCTTGTGGGAAGACACCAACCTGAAACCCGTCTTCGGGCAGGGCGGCGATCTGTTCCGGCGTCATGTTGCGCGCGATGTCTACGTCGCCTTGCTCTAGCAGCAACTGTTGTGTCGCGGCCTCTGCCACATGGCGAATGATGATCTGGTCCATCTTGGGACCGTCCTTGAAATAGTCCTTGTTGGCGGCAAGGCGCAGCATTTCGGCCGGACGGTACATCTGCAGGGTAAAGGCACCAGAGCCCGCGCTGTTGGTGTTCAGCCAGGCGTTGCCCATGTCGCCATCGACCTCATTGGACATGACCAGTTGACTGTCGACAATCGATGCGGGACGGGCGGCCAGCACGTTCATCACGAAGGCCGGGGAAAAGTCGCCTTCGTACTTCAGGACCACGGTATTCCCGTCGCCGGTGACCATCTGGTCGATGTTGTCAGCAGTCCAGCCCAGTTGAGTCAGGATAAAGGCCGGGTTCTTGTTCAGCGCCACGACGCGTTTGAAGCTATAGATCACATCGGCGGGGGTGACCGGGTTGCCAGAGTGAAAGGTCACGCCGTCGCGCAGGTCAAAGGTGATGGTGCGTGTCTCTGCGTCCATCTCCCAGCTTTCAGCAAGACCGCCGACCAGTTTGGTCGTGTCCTCTGCATCGAACTGCACAAGCCGGTCATAGACGTTGGCCATGTATTCGCTGGAGGTGAATTCATACGCCTGTGCCGGGTCCAGCGCGACGATGTCGTCGATGTTCTGGGCCACAACAAGGATATTGTCGGGCGTCTCTGCCAAGGCGGGCGCACCCAGCAGAGCAAGGGCCGATAGGGCCGCCGCAACATGCCTGAGGGAGTGTTTCATAGGATGATCTCCTGTTGGTCAAAGAGTGCCGCGTTAAGGGCGCGGCTGTTGTTTTCACGGGCCGAGGGACCGGGGTTCCGTAAAATATTTTTACTGTAAGCAGAATGACCTTTACATGAAAAGAACTTTTGTTCGTAATGCGTACAGTCTGAGTGCTACACGATAGGAGATCGCAGTTTTGTCGGGTGATTTGTCCGAACCTGCCCATTTCATGACCACTCGCGCGATGGATGTGGCCGTCGGTGTGGCCAGATTCACGTTGGTGACGGGGATGACCTTTCTTGGTCTGCTCGCCATCACCTTCTTTATCGGGCGGGTGGTGCCGATTGATCCGGTGGTCGCCATCGTTGGCGATCGTGCCAGCCAGGAGGTCTATGAGGCCACACGAACCGCGATGGGTCTGGACAAGCCGCTGATGACGCAATTCGCCATCTATGTGCGCGACGTGGTGACAGGGGATCTGGGGGTCTCTCTGACCACCGGCCGGCCTGTGGTCGAAGATCTGATCCGGTTCTTTCCTGCGACGATCGAAATGGCGACGGCGGGTATCCTAATCGGCGTGCTGCTAGGCGTGCCGATGGGGGTGATTGCCGCCGCGCGGGCGGGCAGTTGGCTGGATCAGGGCATTCGCGTGCTGGGTCTGCTCGGCTATGCGGTGCCTGCGTTTTGGATGGGACTGGTGGGTCTGGCGGTGTTCTATGCCGGGCTGGGCTGGGTCGCGGGGCCGGGGCGGATCGACATTTTCTATGACGGATTGGTGCCGACGGTGACGGGGCTGTTAACGGTGGATGCGCTGCTGGCCGGAGACTGGACGATCTTTGTGAACGCCGTGTCGCACCTGGTCCTGCCCGCCGCGATCCTTGGCTTTTTCAGCCTTGCCTATATCGCGCGAATGACGCGCAGTTTCATGCTGGACCAACTGGCGCAGGAATTTGTGACCACCGCCCGCGTCAAGGGCGTGAGCGAGCGGGCGGTGATCTGGAAACACGCGTTCTACCCGATCCGGGTGCAACTGGTGACGGTGATCGGCCTGTCTTATGCGGTGTTGCTAGAGGGGTCGGTCATGGTGGAAATCGTGTTTTCCTGGCCCGGCATCGGCAACTACCTTACCACGGCGCTGTTGCGTGCCGACATGGCGGCGGTGCTGGGGGCAACGATCCTGATCGGGACGGTGTTCATCGTGATCAACCGCTTGTCTGACCTGCTGTACCGCGTCTTTGACCCGAGGAGCCGCTGATGTCCGTGATCGACTGGCTGACAGAGGACGCCCCCGCGTCACGGTTGCAGGCGCAGGCTGGACAGCTTTGGGCCATCGCACGGGCCTTTGCGCGCAACCCGCTGGCGATGTTGGGGGCGGTGATCATCGGGGTACTAATATTCGTGGCGATCTTTGCGCCGTGGCTGGCGCCCTATTCGCCGGTGGGGCAGAACCTTGGCGCGCGGCTGTTGCCGCCGTCGGCGGAACATTGGATGGGCACCGATGAACTGGGCCGCGACATCCTGAGCCGCATCCTGCACGGTGCGCGGATCACGCTGGTGATCGTGGTCATGGTGGCGATGATATCAGCCCCCTTGGGGCTGCTCATCGGGGCAGTTGCGGGTTACTTTGGTGGCTGGGTGGACCGGGTGCTGATGGCGCTGACGGATGTGTTTCTGTCGCTGCCGAAACTGATCATGGCGCTGGCCTTTGTGGCCGCGCTGGGGGCAGGGCTGCAAAATGCGATCATCGCCATCGCGGTGACGGCATGGCCCGCCTATGCACGGATCGCGCGGGCCGAAACGCTGACATTCAGGAATGCCGAGTTCATTGCCGCTACGCGGTTGCAGGGGGCGTCGCACCTGCGGATCATCGGGGTGCATGTGATCCCGCTCTGCCTGTCCTCCACTATCATCCGGGTGACGTTGGACATGGCGGGGATCATCCTGACGGCTGCCGGTCTGGGCTTTCTGGGCCTTGGCGCGCAGCCGCCCTTGCCGGAATGGGGGGCGATGATTTCGCGTGGGCGGTCGTTCATCCTTGATCAATGGTGGGTGGCGACGATGCCGGGCTTTGCCATCATCATCGTGTCGCTGGGCTTCTGTTTCCTCGGGGACGGGCTGCGCGACGTGCTGGACCCGCGCCAGCGGGAGGGCCGCTGATGGCGCCGCTGCTGGAACTCAAGAACCTGCGCGTCAGCTTTCCGGGGCCGCGCGGCCCGGTTGAGGTGGTGCGCGGCGTGTCGTTTGACCTTGGCCGGGAACGGCTGGGGATCGTCGGCGAAAGCGGGTCAGGCAAGTCGCTGACCGGGCGGGCGATCCTGCGGCTGTTGCGGCCCCCGGCGCGTGTCTCGGTCGATCATTTGCGATTTGACGGGCAGGATCTGATGGCGATGAATGACCGCCAGATGCGCAGCATCCGGGGCGCGCGGATCAGCATGGTGATGCAAGACCCGCGCTATTCGCTGAATCCGGTGATCACGGTGGGTGAGCAGATCGCCGAGGCGCTGCGCGTCCATGCGCGTATCCCGCGCCGTGAGATCCGCGCCCGCGTGCGCGACATGCTGGAAAAGGTCCGCATCCATGACCCGGAGCGGGTGATGCGGCTGTATCCACATGAGGTGTCCGGCGGCATGGGCCAGCGGGTGATGATTGCCATGATGCTGATCCCCAAGCCAGATATCCTGATCGCCGATGAGCCGACCAGCGCACTGGATGTCAGCGTTCAGGCGCAGGTGCTGGACCTGATAGAGGACATGATTGCGGAGAATGGCATGGGGTTGATCCTGATTTCGCATGATCTGGACCTTGTGGCGCGGTACTGCGACCGGGTGCTGGTTATGAATCAGGGCGAGGTGGTCGAGGAACTGGCCGGCGGCGCGCTGCACGCGGCAAAGCATCCATATACGCGCGGCTTGCTGGATGCGGTGCCGCGCATGGATGAGACGCGCAAGTTCCTGCCGGTCTTGGATCGCAGCGCGGGGAAGGGCACATGACGGACGCGCTGAACATCGAAAACCTGTTTGTGCGCTATGGCCGTGTTGACGTGGTGCAGGACGTGTCAATCCGGGTGGCGCAGGGCGAAAGCTATGCGCTGGTGGGCGAAAGCGGGTCGGGCAAGTCGACGATCCTGCGCGCGGTGGTCGGCATGGCCCCTGACTGGCGCGGGCAGATCCATCTGGACGGGACGGCACGCGGCGACATCGGGCAGGGAGCCTTTGCCCGCCATTGCCAGATGGTGTTTCAGGATCCCTATGCCTCGCTCCATCCGCGCCGGACGGTGGATGCCACGCTGTCGGAACCGTTGCGCATCCACGGCATCGGCGACCGCGCCACTCGGGTGGTTGAGATGATGCAGGCGGTAGGGCTGGACCCGCGTTATCGCTTTCGGTTTCCGCATCAGTTGTCGGGTGGTCAGCGACAGCGGGTGGCGATTGCCCGTGCGCTGATGCTGGATCCGAAACTGTTGTTGCTGGATGAACCGACCAGCGCGCTGGATGTCAGCGTGCAGGCCGAGATCCTGAACCTGCTGGTGCGCCTGCGCGATGAACGCGGGCTGACCTATGTGCTGGTGACGCATTCGCTGCCGGTGGTCAGTTTCCTGTGTGACCGGCTGGGCGTGCTGCACAAAGGCCAGTTGGTTGAGGAAGGCGATGTCGGATTGCTGCAAACTGGAGACTTCCGTGAGACCTATTCACAAGAACTGTACGCCGCCAGTCTGGGGGCCGGGGATCGGGTGCGCCATGCGGGATAGGTCGATTTTAAGGGTGAACTGCCGATATGTTGTGGTATGGGCAGCGCGGGAGGTGCAGATTTGGACGCGAGTGCCGAAGATAATGACGCCTGGATCGGGGGCATGATCCGCGCCCGGCGGCAGAAACTGGACCTGACCCTGCAAGAGGTGTCAGAGGCGGCCGGAATCTCCACCGGCTACCTGAGTTTGATCGAGCGAGACAAGTCGACGCCGACCCTGACAACCCTGTCGCGGATCGCTGCCGCGCTTGGCGTCGGGATTGAGCACTTTGTGGGCAAGCCGCAACCGGCGGACTGCATCACCCGCGCAGGCAACCGCCCGCAGTTCCTGATGGGCAGCGCGCAGGTGCGCTATGAACGGCTGGGCGCGGTTTTTCCGGGATCGGAACTGTCGTGTTTCATACTGGATATCGACCCGGGCTATGTCTCGGACGAGGTCAGCCATCCGGGGGAAGAGACGTTTTACATCCTGTCGGGACAGCTGCAATTGACGCTGGACGGTGAGCGGATGGCATTGAATGCCGGGGACAGCGCGCACTACGATTCAACCCGTCTGCACGGGTGGTCCAACCCCTACGAAGATCCGGCGAGGGTGCTGTGGACCGGCACGATCGACCTGTTCGGCGACCGTGCACAGGATCAGAGCAACGGCCCCAGTGCCCCGGCCGGCGCGCGCATAGGCGCGGTGAGCGGGCCCGCTAAGGTCGCGTTCGGTGCGGGTAACACGCTCCGGGGTGTAGTGCCCGGCCTCATGCAGGATATTCATGGTTGCGACCAGCGCACCGTCCTTGAAGATCGGCAGATTGATCACCGACCCGCAGCCTAGCTGTCCAATCAGGACCGCATCGGGAAAGACGCTGTCGATCTCTTCCAATGTATTGGCGACAAAGGTCTTTCCCTCACCATGGACATGATCCAGCCAGCGGTTCGGGGCAATCGGCTTGGTGCCGGCGGCGGGATAGTTCACCGGGTCCGAGCTATAGGCGCGGCGGGCCAGTAACGCCTCCATGTCTACCGTCATGATGGTAAAAAGCTTGGCGCCCACGGTGTCCTGAACAAGGGATTGCAGCGCGGCCCATGCCGCATCCGGGGTGTCGGCGGCGGCAAGGGACGCGTCGAAATCGGTCATGTGAGGGCCTTTGCGCAATGGCGGGCAATCTCGGCGTGGGTGGCGATCCAGACATCGCCCGAAGCGCGGGCATGGGACAGCACCTTGTCCAATATGGCAATACGCGACCGATAGCCGATGACAAAGGGATGCATGACCAGTTGGCACAGCCCGCCTTCGGCGCGCGCGCCGTCCAGCTCATCCAGAAAGACCTGCGCCACATCATTGGCCGAAAGGGTCGGGCGGGTCGGCGGGGTGCGGTTATACAGCAGATAGACCGCGTCATCGCGAATCCAGTCCACCGGCAGTTCGATCAGGCCGGTGGGGTTCCCGTCTGTCAACAGTTCATATGGGCTGTCATCGGCCATCATGCTGGAATCGTATAGAAATCCAGCCTCCGCCACCAAACGGATGGTATCATCGCTGAGATCCCAATGGGCGGCGCGATGCCCGACCGGGCGCTGGCCGGTGATTTCTTCCAGCGTATCGCGAGAGCGGGCGACGGACTCGGCCTCTTCCTCTGGCGTCAGGGTGCCGTTGACCTCATGTATCCAGCCGTGAACGCCGATTTCATGACCCTCGGCGACGATGCGGCGGGGTTCTCCGGGGTCGATCAGCGCCGAGACGGCGGGGATGAAAAAGCTGGCTTTGGCATTGTGCCGGGCCAGCGTGTTCAGAATGCGCGGCACCCCGGCGCGGCGGCCGTATTCGCCCCAGGCCAGACGGCCCACGGCGCTGCGCCCGCCGCCCATCTCGAACGTTTCGTGGTCGCAGTCGAACGACAACGCCAGCGCGGCCTTAGCGCCACCCGGCCAGGGCGGCATCAGACGGCGTCCGGCGCGGACCTTGTTGACCCGTGCGCGCCAGTGATCCTCTGGCCAGTGATAAGCGTTTTCGGGGAGGGTCATCCGCGTAGTACCTTGCCAAAGAAGTCACGCGCCCGGTCGCTGTCCGGGTTGTCAAAGATCTGGGACGGGGGGCCGGATTCGACCAACTTGCCCTGATCCATGAACACGACCTTGGACGACACCTCGCGCACAAAGGCCATTTCGTGGCTGACCAGCAACATGGTCATGCCCTCACCCGCCAGACGGCGGATGGCATCCAGCACCTCGTTCACCAGTTCGGGGTCAAGGGCGGACGTCACCTCATCCAGCAGCAGGATTTCAGGTTTCAGCGCCAGCGCGCGGGCGATGGCGACGCGCTGTTGCTGGCCACCGGACAGTTCATCGGGGTAGGCGTGCGCCTTGTGGTCCATGCCGACAAGGGCAAGCAGTTCCATCGCCTCTTCCTCGACCTCCTTGCGCTTGCGGCCTTTGACCTTGGTTGGGGCAAGGGCGACGTTGCGCAGGACGTTCATGTTCTGGAACAGGTTGTACTGCTGGAACACGATGGCCATGCGATCGCGCGCAGCCTTGACCGCGCGGGCGGCGGAATAGTCGATGCAGGTGCCGTCGACCTCGACGCTGCCCGAAGTGACGGGGGTCAGCCCGACAAGCGCGCGCAGGACGGTGGATTTGCCCGACCCGGACGGCCCAACCAGCGAGACGACCTCCCCCCGGTCGACATCAAAGCTGATGCCGTGCAGAACCGCCATCTTGCCGTAGTTAGCGTGAATTTCGTTGACCGCGAGGTGTGGCAAGTCGTTTCTCCAGATGTTGGCCAAGCAGGCTGAGCGGGAAGGACATGAGGAAGTAGCAGAACGCGATGGTGCCAAAGACCAGAACGCCGGAATAACCCTGATTGTTCAGCTCCTTGCCCCGAAACGTCAGTTCGAACACGCCGATCTGACTGACCAGTGCGGTGTCCTTGATGAACGACACGGCAAAGGCGATGGCGGGCGGGATGATCACTGGCATGGCCTGCGGCAACACGCACAGACGCATGGTTTGCAGGCGGCTGAGGTTCATGGCCTGCGCTGCCTCGATCTGGGTTTTCGGCACGGATTCGATGCCACCACGGATGATGTCAGCGGTGTAGGCGATGGCGTAGATACAGATTGAAATCACCGCGATGGTGAACAGCGACACATCCGATGCGATGGTCTGGATGAAGAACAGCACCAGATAGATCACCACAAGGAACGGGATGCGGCGGAAAATCTCGACATAGGCGATGCAGGCGACGCGTAGCGGCAGCGCCCACATGCCCGGCGTGGTGCGCAGGTAGACCAGCGCAATGGCTAGGCCAAAGCCGATCAGGCAGCCCATCAGCGTCATGGACAGGGTCATGACCGCGCTTTCGCCCAGCAGGACGATGTTTTTCCATGTAAAGAAGTCCGGGAGTTGGCTCAGAATCCGGTCCATCAAAAGATCCTCACCTTGACGCGAAAGGCCCAGCGGCCGATCAGGGCCAGTCCGATCGAGGCGATGAACGTCAGGACGACATACATCAGCGCGGCGATGGTGAAGTATTCCAGCCAGCGATAGTTGACGGTCGACAGGTTGATTGCCTGTCCGGTCAATTCATCCACCCCGATGATGGCACCAACAGAGGTGCCCATCACGAGGACGACGATGAAAAAATTGGCCAGCGCGGGGTAGATGGATTTCGCGATATGCGGGACGACGATGTAGCGGATGCGCTGGGTCAGGGACATGCCCATAGTCTCTCCGGCCTCCATTTCGTTCTGGCGGACGGACAGGAATCCGGCGCGCAGGATCATCGTCAGATAGGCCCCGGCGTTCAGCGTTAGGCCGATCAGCACGCAGGCCTCATTGGACCAGCGGATTCCAAATTCCGGCAGGCCGAAATACAGGAAATAGATCTGGATCAGCGCAGGTGTGTTGGTGATGAAGATCACGAAAGCCATGACCAGCCAGCGGATGGGGCGCGGCGCAAAGCTAAGGCAAGCGGCCCCAATCAGGCCGATCAAACAGCCCGCGGTAAAGGCAAAGACGCCCAGTTGCAGGGTCAGCCATGCGCCCTCTAACAACTGGTCGAAGTTGCGCCAGACGACGTTGAATTGAAAATTATAGTCCATGCGGTCCCGTTCGGATCAGGCGCTTCGGTCAGGTGGAGCGCATCCGGTGGATGCGCTCCGCGAGAAAGATCAGAACCAGGGGGAAACCGGCACTTCGCGCAGCATCGGCGCGCCGTAGTTTGCTTCCCACACGGACTTGATCGCGCCGGAGGAATGCAGGTCATACAGAACGATGTTCAGAACCTCGGTCAGGTTGTCGTTGCCTTGGCTGACGCCAAGCGCGCAGTAGGCAACAAAGATCGGGTCCGGCACGACGCGCCAGTTGACGCCTTCGTGGTTGCCGGTGAAGCCCATGAAAAAGTCGATGTTCTCGACGATGGCATCGGCGCGGCCCTGCGCCACAAGACGCACGGTGTCGGCGATGGAATCGGTCAGTTCCAATTCAACCTCGGGCATGTTCTCTTCGATCCAGCCCACGGTCCAGTTGCCGCGCATGTTGGCCAGAACGACGCCTTCTTTGTTGAAATCGGTCCAGCTGTCGCCGTCGATCTTGTCGGTGGCCAGCACGGCCAGCACTTCGGTGTGCAGCGGGGCGGTAAAGTCGATCAGCTTGGCGCGTTCAGAGTTGCGGGTCAGCGCGCCCATGGAAATGTCGATCCGGTCAGAGACCAGGAACGGCACCCGCTGCGCGGTTTCTGTCGGCACCCATTCGACCTCGACCCCCAGTTTTTCGGCGATCATGGCACCGATTTCGATGTCGAACCCGACCCAGTCACCGTCATCGTTGCGGGTGCTCATGTTGGGAAAGTTCGGGTTGATGCCGATGCGGATGGTGCCGTCGGACAGGATGTCCTCAAGCGATTTCGCCTGTGCAGCGGGGGCGCCGGTCAGCGCCAGTCCCAGTGCGGTGACGCCTGCGATAAGCCAGTTTTTCATTTTGGTCTTCTCCTGTTGGTCGATAGCGGATCTGTTGTTCAGAATGTTCGTTATGCGGACTTTTGTCCGAAAATAGTTTGACGAACGGTTTTCGCGCGGTCAATGGTTTTTTCGTGGCCCGGTGGGGCAGGGGCGAGACCTTTGGGTTTGCCGAAATAGCGTTTGGCCATGTTTTGTGCGGAATTTCAGGGCGTTCGACGGCAGAGATGCTATCCTGTTGACCTTGTTTCACGCCTGAAACAGCATGAGCTAAATGCGTGAAAAACGAACAGCTGTGCGGAGAGTGACTAAATGAAAGAATCCATAGACCAGATCTCGTTGCCTTCGGGCCTGTCTTTGTCGCGTGTGGTCACGGGGCTTTGGCAGATGGCGGATCAAGAACGCGACGGCAAGGCGTTTGATCTGGACGCAGCGGCAGAGTCGCTGGCCGATTACGCGCGCGCGGGCTTTACGACCTTTGACATGGCCGATCATTACGGCAGCGCCGAGATTGTGGCTGGTAAGGCGGCCAAGATCCTCGCAGCCGAGGGCGGGCCGCGTCCGGTGATCCTGACCAAATGGTGTCCAGAGCCCGGCCCGATGGCGGCGGACACGGTGCGCAAAGGCGTGGAAACCGCGCTGGAACGACTGGCGATGGACCGGGTCGACGTGATGCAGTTTCATTGGTGGCAGTACCAGTCGCCGGAATATCTGGACGCGCTGACCGAATTGATGAAGCTGCGGGATGAGGGGCTGGTGGGACATATCGGCCTGACCAATTTTGATGCGGCGCACCTGCGGATGGTTCTGAAGCAGGGGATTGAGATTGCCACAAATCAGGTTTGCTTTTCGGTTTTGGATCGACGCGCGGCGGGAGAGCTGACCCGCGTGGCGGCGGAACATGGGGTCGGCATCCTTGGGTTTGGCACGCTGTGTGGCGGTTTTCTGTCGGATAAGTGGCTGGGCGCGCCGCGTCCCGACCAGATCGAGGACTGGAGCCGCATGAAATACATGCGCTTTGTCGAGACGGCGGGCGGCTGGGACCGCTTTCAATACCTTTTGGGCGCACTGGCGCTGATCGGAGAGCGTCACGGCGTATCAATTAGCAACGTCGCCAGCCGCTGGGTGCTGGAACAGGCGGCGACGGCTGGGGTGATCGTGGGCGCGCGGCTGGGCGAAAACGCGCATCGGGACGACAACCGCAAGATGCTGGGCTTTGCGCTGGATGCGGCGGACCGGGCGGCGATTGATGATGCGGTGGCGACGCTGGACGAGATCCCCGGCGATTGCGGCGACGAATACCGCAAGCCGCCTTTCCTGACCGCGTCGGGGGATTTGTCGCACCATCTGGACGCGCTGCCGCCGGTGATGGACGTGGCAGAGTCTGTCGCACGGCCGGGCCGCAAGCGGGCAGAAAGCGGGTCGATCTGGGAGGAAAAGGCCGGTTTTGCCCGCGCGATCCGCAAGGGCAAGCGCATCTTGGTCAGCGGTACAACAGCCACCGATCCGCATGGCGCAACGGTGTGCGCGGGCGATGCGGCGGGGCAGGCGGTCTATATCCTCGACAAGATCACCGGCGCGCTGTCATCGCTTGGCGGCGCGATCGAAGATGTGATGCGGACGCGGATCTACCTGACCCATGAGGCCGATTGGCAAGCCGTGTCGCAGGTCCACGCGCGCTATTTCGGCGACATTCGCCCGGCCAACACGCTGATCGTGGTCAAGGAATTGATCGGCGGTTACGAGGTCGAGATCGAGGCCGAAGCCGAGCTTGACTGACGCGCGGCGCGGCGCTGCATCCGCAGCGCCGCCAGCACCACCAACCCAATGGCGACAGAGGCCAGCGTGCCGATCACCGCAATGGCCGAGACAACAGGCGCATAGTTCGTCGCCACGCGGCTGAACAGCCATTCAGGCAGAGTGGTATCGGCCCCGGTGGTAAAGATCGACAGTGGCAGGTTCGACCACGACAGCAGAAAGGCGAACAGCCCGCCGGAAATCAGGCCGGGGGCCAGATGGGGCAGGGTGACTTCGCGCAGGACTTGCCAGCGTGAGGCCCCCAGATCGCGGGCAGCGTCTTCTTGGGCTGGATCATAGCCGAACAGCCGGATCGAGATCACCAGCGTGACGATGGGCAGAATCCAGACCAGATGCGCAAAGACGGCGGTTTTCCAGCTGGGCGTGATGCCAAGCGCCGAAAAGAACAGCAGCATGGCAAGGCCAAGCACCGGCTGCGGAAAGAAGATCGGCAGCACTACCAGTTTTTGATAGATCGACCGCCCGCGCCAATCATAGCGGGCAAAGGCCATTGCCCCCAGCGTTGCCAGAAGCAGGGACAGGATCGTCACCAGCGCTGCAACCTTGAAGGACACCAAGTGCAGCACCAGCGTCTCATGCTGGGAAAACGCGTCCGTATAGGCCCCGATGGACCAGTTGCGATGCGGAAACCGCATGTAGCGCGTATTGGCCAGACTGGCGAGGATCACCGACAGGATCGGCACATACAGCAGGATCAGGATGGCGGTCAGCCAGAGCGTCTGGAGCGGTTTTTTCATCGGCGTATCAGGCGGTTGAGATCGACGCGGGACAGCACCGGAAAGACCACCAACGCGGTGACAAGCGTCACCAGCATGGTCAGCGCCGCACCCATTGGCCAGTCTTGCGCGTAGGAAAAGCGTTGCTCGATCGCGCGGGTGACAACGGTCACGGCCTGACCACCAAGGATGGCGGATTCCGCATTGGCCCCGATGCACAGGACAAAGGTCAGCAGCGCGCCGATGGCGAGGCCGGGCAGGGCAAGAGGCAACTCGACCTCTCGCAACACCTGCCAGCGATTGGCACCGAGATCGCGGGCGGCGTCCACGCGGTCCTGCGGGATCAGCGCGACACCCAGCAAAAGCGGAAACAGCATGAAGGGGAAATGCACATAAAGCAGCCCGAGATAGACGGCCAGTTTCGTGTTCAGCACCGTGCCGATGGACACCCCAAACAGCGCCTTGAGCGACCCGGCAAGGATGCCGCCGCCGGGCATCAGGAACAGGGACAAGCCAAACAACCGCACGGATTCGCTGACAAAGATCGGCACCGCGATCAGCCCGGTGATGACGGCTGCGCCGCGTCCGGCGCGGGCGTGCAGCATCTTGGCGGTGGGCCATGCGATGACCGCGCAGCTCAGCGTCGTAACAAACGCCCCAAGGATCGACCAGTAGAACGGCGCGCCGTAGCCTTCTGTCAGGGCGGAGCGGTAATTGGCCAGCGTCAAGTCGCTGGTCAGGCCAAAACTGCGCGGTTCCATCAGGGAATACCAGCCGACGATCACGATGGGGGTGGCAAACCCCACCAGCAGAAACAGCGCCACCGGAGCCATGAACAGCGGGCCAAGGAAACGCGGGTTCATTCCGTCACCTTGTGGGCGGCGTCGGGGTCAAAGTAGAACCGCGCGCTGTCTCCGGGATGCAACGGGCAGGCGGCGGGCTGTTCGGCAATCATCAGCCCCGCGGGCGTGTCCAGATGCAGTTGCACGCGAGATCCTAGCTGAAACCGTTCCAGCACTTTGGTTTCGATTGCCACGCCGGGCCCGACCTTGTGCAGCGCCTCTGGCCGCAGGATCAAGTGGCTGTCGGCAAAACCGGGCAGGGGCGTGTCCAGTTCCGTCAACCGTTCGTCGCGGACCGTCAGGATGTTCACCTCACCCATGAACCGCGCCACGAAACGGTCGCGGGGGCGGTCGTAGATCTCTGACGGGGTGCCGACCTGTACCAATCCGCCGTCGCGCATGATGCCGATGCGATCCGACATGATCATCGCCTCTTCGAGGCTGTGGGTGATGTAGACAAAGGTGCGCCCGGTGCGGCGTTGCAGGCTGCGCAGTTCAACCTCCAGAGTCTTGCGCAGGCGGTAATCCAACGCCGAAAGCGGTTCGTCAAAAAACAGGATTTCAGGGTCAGAGGCCAACGCACGCGCCAGCGCCACGCGCTGCCGTTCGCCGCCAGAGCACTGCGTGACCGGCTTGCCATAGTATTCGGCCCCCAAGCGCACGAGGTCCAACAGTTCCAGCGCGCGTGCCTTGCGGTCGGCCGCGTTGACGCCGCGCATTTTCATGGCAAATTCGACGTTCTGCCCGACGCTGCGATGATCGAACAGTGCGAGGGATTGAAACACCATCGCCGTCGGGCGCTTGTTGGGCGGCTGGGCGGTGACATCCTGTCCACGCAACAACAGCGCGCCAGAGGTCGGCCTGTCCAGCCCGGCCAAAATGCGCAACAGGGTTGTCTTGCCGGACCCGGACGGCCCGACGATGGTAAAAAACTCGCCCTCGGAAATGTCCAGTGACACATCCCGCAGGGCGTGGGTGTCGCCAAAGCGGCGGCTCAGCCCTTGCAGGCTGAGCGCGGGTTTGTCGTCGGCAGGGGTGCCGGTCATTTGGGGGTCAGCCGCGATCACGGATGGCTGCCGAATAGATGTCATAGAGCCGGTCGTAGTCGGGGATGATGTCAAATTCGACCGCGTTAGAGATACGCTCGTCGAATTCATCCCACTGGATTGCGTCCAGTTCATCTGCCGAGAAACGGCTGAGCACCTCATCTTGGGCCATCTGGGCGACAGGTTGCAGGTTGCCATTGCCGCGCGCCACGATTTCCGCCGCATCAGGGGTGGTGATCCATTCAAGGAAATCGAAGGTCGCCTCCTTGCCGGTCGGATTGGCGACGGCAGAGTTGAGCTCGATCCAATTGATGCCGCCCTTGCCGTCGGCGGGGCCGGAATTGGGCGTGATGGCATAGATGTTCGTCGCGCCCTCGGCGCGGGCTGAACTGGCGGTATAAGTGCCACCAGTGAAATAGAGGTCGATCTCACCGTTCAACATGGCAAGGTTCAGCTGCACGAAATCTGTGGTGATCATCTTGGCGTTGTTGATCCATCGCCGGGCGGTCTCTTCGAACTTGGCGTAGTCGTCCTCTGTCTTGGCTTTGAACGGGTGAATGCCCGCGCCCATGCAGATGTCCATCACGTTCCAATCCTCATAGGCGAGGATACCGTAGCGGCCGGCAAAGTCAGGGTTGTTGAAAAGATCCCATCCTTCGTCCTTGGCGGTAGCGGGCGAGATCACGTCGGAGTTGACGCAGAAATCGAAGGTCTCGAACCGTTGCACGACGCCCAGCAGGTGGTTGCCATCCTGAGACAGGGCCCAGTCATACGGCATGGCGAATTTTTCAAACATCTGTGCGTATAGCGGTTCAAAACGCTCGCGGGGCAGATCGTAGATCAGGTTTTCCGGCCACATCACCTGACGCGCCCAAGGGTTGTTCAGGTTGACGAAGTTCCAGACCGATGTCTCACCCGCGCGCAGGCGGTTGACAGAGGTCGGGTCGCTGATGTGGATCTCGTACCGGATATCCTTGCCGGTTTCCTTGCGCCACATATCCAGCAAGCGCGGGTCGGCGTAGGCGTCCCAGGTCAGCAGCGCGATCTGGTCCTGCTGCGAAAGCGCGGTCTGCGGCATCCCGGCGGCAGCAAGACCGGCGGCCATGCCCCCCATCATCTGACGCCGGTTCAGCGCGCCCGACATAGGGTTGCGCAGGGATGCGGGCAGTGTCGGTCTCTTCTTCATTTTCTATCTCCCTGTTCGTATGTCGAACTGTTGCGCGCTATGCGGACATTTTCAAGGGTTTTCCGCCTTGCCCGTCAGGTTCAGTAGGTCTGTGCGTAGCGGGCAAGCATTTCGGCTGTCTCAAGGTCTGCGACCTCGGTCGCCTCATGTTGTTTGTGCGCCGTGTATAGCGCCAGGAACTCGGCGCCGTACCAGTCTGCTAGGGCCGCGTCCGACCGCATCAGGTCCAGCGCATCGGATAGCGCACGGGGCAGCGGGTGGATGCCCCGCGCACGCAAGGCAGAGTCGTCCAACTCTGACTGGTCGCCCGTGGTTGGCGTGGGGCAGGGCAGGGCGGATTCGATCCCGTCGGCGGCGGCATGGATCAGCGCCGACAGCGCCAGCCAAGGAGAGGCGGTGGCATCGGCCGCGCGGTACTCATAGTTGAACTGGCGCGCAATGCGCTCTGGATCGGTCGCGGTCACCGGGCAAATGCGCAACCCTGCCTCGCGGTCCTGAACCGCAAGATTGGCGTAGGCCGCGCTCCATCGGTGTGGAGTCAGGCGGTGATAGCTGGCCACAGACGCGGCAGTCAGCGCGGTGATCGCGGGCATGTGGGTGACGATTCCGGCGGCGGCCTGCGCGGCGCGAGGTGACAGCCCGGCGGGACCGTTCGGGTCATGGGTCACGGGCGTTTCGCCCTCCCACAGACTAAGGTGGATGTGGACGCCATTGCCGACGTTGGCCGCATCGGGCAGCGGGCCAAAGCTGGCCTGATGGCCATGCGCACGGGCGACGGCGCGGGTGATCTCACGCAATGCAATTGCCTCATCCGCAGCGCGCAGCGCGGGTTTCGGGGCCAGCGTGACCTCGAACTGGCCGGGACCGTATTCCCGCAAAAAGCTGTCTGGCGTCATCCCGGCAGACTGCAACGCATGCATCAGATCCTCGGCAAAGGGCTGCGCGGCGTGGAAACCAGCCAGCGAAAAACCAGCGCCACCGTCGAGATCGGTCAAGGTGAACTCATGTTCGAAGGTCACAAGAAACTGCGCCCTAGCCGCCCGTTCCAGCTGTGCGATGGCGGCGCGCAGGTGGCCGCGCGTGCAGGCCATCCACGCGGTGCCGTCCCGGTTGCGAATATCGCCAAGGATCATCCGTAACGGCGGGCCGCCGGGTATGGGCGCGTCAAACAGCGCGTCCCGGTCCGGCCAGAGCGTTACATCCCCCACCGACCCGAAGGGCGACGGCGCAATTCCGTCGAAACAGGTGATCTGGGCATTGGTCGGGGTCCAGCCGATGCCGCCCCGGATACGGCGGTCCAGATCGTCCAACGCAAACCCCTTGCCGCGGACCAGTCCGGACAGATCGCTGGTGCAGGCCATGACAAGTGGAGTGGGCATGATGGGACGCCTTCGGTATGGGTTGTCGTTCCTGCAATTTTGTGAACACTTGTTCGCATATTGCAATAGGTGAGCTGTGCTATTCTCAGAAAATGATCCCGCGCCGGTCCTGTCACATGGCGTATCCGATGGCGGTGGAATCCTGCTGACATGTGAACACGCGGGCCATGCGGTGCCCTCGGCGCTGGGGGATCTGGGGGTGCCGCAGGCGGATCTGCGCGATCACATCGGCTGGGATCCGGGCGCATTGGCTGTGGCACAGGTGCTGGCGGATCGCCTGCAGACCCGTCTTGTGGCGCAGCGTTACTCCCGGCTGGTGATCGACTGCAACCGCCCGCGCTCCGCGCCGGACCTGATCCCAGAGGTGTCGGACACGCGCGCCGTGCCGGGAAATGTAGCCTTATCGGTCGAGGATCGAGATCGCCGCTGGCACCTGACGCACCAGCCATTTCACGCTGAGGTCGCACACCAGCGGGCGCTGCACCGCGCCCTGCTGTCGATCCACAGTTTCACGCCGCAAAAACGCGACGGCGCGCCGCGCGCCACCCAAATCGGGGTGCTGGCACGGGACGGCAACCGCCTGTTCACGCATCTAATGACGGAACTGCCGACCCTTTGGCCCGGCCAGGTGGTGGCCAACGACCCCTATGAGATCGAAGACGACTCGGACTATACGATCCCCGTTCACGCAGAGCGCCATGGCCTGCCGCACGCACTGCTGGAAATCCGCAACGACTTGATCGCCGACGCGGCGGGGGTGATCCGCATGGCCGAAGCCCTCTCCGCAGCCCTGAAAGGATACCGCCTGTGACCCAGCCTTTCCTGTCCACAACCAGCCGCAACATTCCCTTGCAAAAGGGCCGGGTGGCCGTGCTTTTCGTGGATGTTCAAAACTTTTGCCTGCACGCGAAGGGCGGCGAGATCCGCGACGCGACAGAGGATGAACGGCGCGAAACACTGATGCCCTTCATTGCCCGCTTTCGCGCGGAGACTTTGCCCAAGATGCAGGCCCTGCAACAGGCTGCCCGAAAGGCCGGGGTCGAGGTGATGTACACGACCATCGAAAGCCTGACCAAGGACGGGCGGGACCGCAGCCTTGACTACAAGATCACCGGCTTCAACGTGCCCAAGGGGTCGTTTGACGCCAAGGTGATCGACGAAATCGCGCCGGGTGAGGATGAGATCGTCTTGCCGAAATCGTCGTCGTCGGTCTTTGTCTCGACCCATATCGACTATGTTCTGCGCAATCTGGGTGTGGCGCAGCTGGTCATTGCCGGGGTGCTGACGGATCAATGCGTCGAAAGCGCAATCCGGGACGCCTGTGACCTGGGCTATCTGATCACACAGGTCACGGATGCCTGCGCAACCTATACGCAAGAACGGCAAGACGCCTCGCTGCGCGCCATCAAAGGATATTGCCGTCAGGTCACGGTGGATCAACTGCTGCCGGAATTTGCCGCTTTGTCCACGCAAGCGTGACGACGCATCTGGCCACAAGACGTGTTTCAACCACTTTGAAGTGTCACCGGATGCGCAAAGTAGAAGTGTCCCACAGGGGCGCTGACGGGAGCGCAGCCTGGCAGGGCGGAGAGCTCACATATCGCAGCCCAGGCCGGCTGCGCTGGCCTCTCGCTCGGCGTGTTTTCGGGCGTAATAGGCGTCGAGTTTCGATGGTCTTCCTGGTGATTTTCGGCGGGTGGGTTCGTAGCGCGCCCGCTGCTTTCCGGCACGCGGTTTCTTGGGCGGCGCCTTGTCCTGCTCTTCCTTGATGAACTCGAGCACCGCACTCAGATTCTGGTTCTCGGTGGTCGCGGCGTGGGTCACGCGCTGATCCTTGTCGAAGGTGGAGTAGGGGAGAGAGACTCCCTTCCATCGAAACTCCAGCCGACCATCGGGAAACTCGTAACTGTCCATGTATTTGCCGGGCAGGCCGCGCGTGACGTCGTTCTCCTCGAAGATGATGCGCCGTCGTGCGTAAGAGAACGCCAACTGCTGGCTGACATAGCGTTCGTCGCGCAAACACAGGATGTCCCGCAGGCGAACCGGCTCGATATTGAGCGTACGGTGCAGGTTGTCCGGGCGGCGCGGCGCCTTGGCGAACTTCGCGTTGTAGCGCTCGACAAAGCTGAGCAGAAAGGCATTGCCTGCCTCCATGTCCGAGATACCGGCAAGCCGTAGCTCCATCACCAGACGGTCTTGCAGCGTGCGGTTGGCGCGTTCGACACGGCCCTTGGCCTACGAGCTGTTGGCACAAAGGATCTCGATGTTGAGATCGTTCATCGCCCGACCGAACTGGGTAGAGGTGGTCGCGAGATTTCGGACCAGTTTTCCGCCGGGCTAAGCTATAGCATCGGTTTCATTTCAGGCGTCAATCTTCAGGTCCGGATCCTGGCTATCATAGGCCTCGTCCGGTGTCAGCGGCTCGTGCGATGAGTGCGGGCGTCTTTCGTTGTAATAGGTGATCCAGTCACCGATCCCGTTGCGGGCTTCGGAACCGGTTTCGAAGGCGTTCAAGTAGACGCATTCGTATTTGAGGGATCGCCATAGCCGTTCGATCATCCGGTTGTCGATCCAGCACCCCCGACCATCCATCGAGATTTTGACCTTCGCATCGCGCAACACGTCGGTGAAATCGGTGCTGGTGAATTGCGAACCTTGGACGCCCTTCTAAGAGTCAAGCGGCGATTTGTGTCTGATTGATCTCTTTGTAGCGGCGCATGATGATGCCGAAGACTTCGCGCGCGATATAACGTTTGAGGCTGCGAATGGCTTCCAGTTTCGAGTTTCCGGCAGCGATCCGTTTGGCAACGTAGGCTTGAGTGCGTGGGTCCAGTCGCAAACGTCCGATGGCGATAATGTGGATCGCACTATTGGCTGCGCGATCACCGCCTCTGTTCAACCTGTGCCGGACAGTTTTGCCAGAAGACGCAGGCACGGGACTGACGCCGCAAAGGGCGGCAAAGCTGGCTTCGGATTTCAACCGCTCCGGATTGTCTCCAGCCGTCAGCAGCAGCTGCGCCGCGCTGTTCAGGCCGATCGCGATCTGTTCGAGTAGCTCTGGGGCAAGATCTTTGACGATGGCTTCGATCATGTCATCCAGATCGGCGATCTCGTCATGCAGTTCGAGGTAACGCCGCGCCAGGGATTTGAGCGAGATGCGATAGGCTTCTTCGACCTGCCGAAAGGCCGTGAGATCGGGCCGCCAAGCTGCCAGTGTGCGGATCAACTGCATTCGCGTCATCTTACGTAGGGGTTCTCGCAATCTATCGGGGGCACAGATGATCGTCGTCTGGATCATTTGCAAAGCAATGCGGCGCGCCTGAACGGCTGTCTTTCGGCAAACCCTTAGAACACGGAGGCTTTCGACCATACCGTCACGGCTTCTCGGTGTGACAGTGCGCCGTTCGGTGAAGGCGGCATGGGCCGCACTTTCTGCGTCGAAGTCGTCGTTCTTGCCGCGGCGACGGCGCTCGTTTTTGTCAGGGGCAGTGACCACCTCCAGAACTTCGACACCAGCTGTCTGCAAATAGCGCAGCAACCCTGCGCCATAGCTGCCCGAACATTCGATGCCGACGCGTTGCAGATCCCCGAAAGACCGCATCCAGATCAACATCAAGCGATAGCCATGACGGGTCGTGGGAAAGCTCTCGGTGCCGAGCACGCGGTCGTAATGATCTACGACAGCTGCAACATGTAAATCCTTGTGGGTATCGACGCCTCCGACGACGTGAGATGTTTCAGGGGTTTCAGCCATTTGACGATCCTTTTCTGCGGCAAGAGAACGAGCATCGCCTCGATGGATGCAGGGACAGGACAGTCATGAGACCGGATGGTCAGGCCCTTCTGGGGTCACGGCAACACCTTTGAGACAAGCTCGCCGCAGGCGTTCCCGGATGATCGACAGGTCCAGGGAAAGACACGTGTCAGGTCGGTCGCTGTTTGGGTCAAACCAAACCGAGAAGCCATACGGCACCAACCCAGCGAATGGTCGATCAGTGTTTGAGTCAAACCATCCGAGAACTGGTATCAATCGTATGACTATCGGTGTTGAATATCTCGGGGACACCGTATCCGGCCAGCGCTTCTTTCAAAGCCTCAACGCAAAACCTCGCGTCCATGCTGTTCGAGAGCCGCCAGCTCAGCACCTTCCGGCTATGCCAGTCCATGACGGCCACGAGATAAAGAAAACCACGGCGCATGGGAATGTAGCTGATGTCAGCACACCAGACCTGGTTGGGCCGGGTGATTGGCAAGTCCTTCAGAAGATATGGATATATCTTGTGCTCCGGGTGCTTCTTGCTGGTCTTCGGTTCCTGGTAGATCGGCACCAACCGCATGAGCTTCATCAGCCGCCGCACACGATGCCGCCCGCATTTATGTCCCGCGCGAGCCAAGTGCCGGGCCATTTGCCGGGACCCATACCACGGCGTCTCCAAGAACTGCCGATCGATAATTTCCATAAACTTCAGGTTCTCGGCGCTTTCACCGCGCGGCTGGTAGTAGAGGCTTGAGCGTGCCAGTGTCAGCAGGCTGCATTGCCGCCGGACGCTGAGATCAGGATGGTCTTTCTTCACCGCTTTTTGCCTCCAGCGCCGAGGACGAAACTGGAGGCTTCCGACAAAAAATCCCGTTCCACGACCAACTGCCCGATCTTTCCTGTCGCACATGCAGGCATGTGCTGTCGGACAGTGGGACGTGTAGCTTTTCGACCTCTGCCGCCGATATCGTCGGCTCCGCGGTCGCCTGGCCATTGAAGGCTGCGGCCATGTTCTCGATCACAGTCCTCTTCCAGCCGCTGATCATCGTGGGGTGGATGCCGTGCTTCTTGGCAAGCTCGGCCGTCGTCAACTCTTCACGGATGGCTTCCAGAGCCACCTTCGCCTTGAACTCTGCCGAATAGCGTTTCCGTTTGGTCATTTCTGTGCGTTCTTCCTCAGGCGCTACAGCTTAGCACCTGGTCCGAAATCCCGCGACCACCTCTGTGAAAACCGGTCCATTTTCGCCAGATGGCGCGGCCGAGGTATTTCGAGGCGCGCAGCGCCTCGTTTCTGGCGATCGCGCCGGCCGTACGATGGCTTCCAGGGCCTGCCGTTCTTGCGTGGCGGTATGACAACAGCATCGGCGCCTCGGTCTGCGACGGCGTCGTGGCACCTGCGCGTGTCGTAGGCTCCGTCTGCCGTGACCGAGCAGATCTCCACATCAGCGGGGATCTGGTCAAGGAGCTCGGGCAGCATGGGCGCGTCACCGACATTGCTGCCGGTGATCTCGATGGCCCGGATCTCCAGCGTTTGTTCATCGACGCCGATGTGAATCTTGCGCCACAGACGGCGTTTCGCGCTGACCTGCCACGGGATTTTTCCTCCACCGTTGATTAGAGTCCGGCCCAACTTGCTGCCGCCCCTTGGTGCGTCTAGCGTTTCGTCATGAGGATCCTAGCTGAGTTGCCGCGCCTGAAGGGCTATCGCTTCCCCCGTGAAGTCGTGGCCTATGCCGTATGGGTCTATCATCGCTTCGCACTCAGCACGGCGGACGTCGAGGATCTGCTGGCGGAACGCGGTGTAACCGTCAGCCGGGAAACCGTGCGCAAATGGGTGAATCGACCTGGCCGGCATTTCGCCGATTGCATCAAGCGTGACCGTCCCACCGCTGCAGACAAATGGCACCTAGACGAAGTCGTCGTTCCGATCAACGGCGTGAAGCAGTGGTTATGGCGTGCGGTGGATGCGAACAGGGACGTGCGGGATATCCTTGTGCAGGCGCGCCGAAATACCAAAGCCGCCAAGCGTTTTCTTACACGGCTGATCGCCCGCTTTGGCATACCGGGTGTCGTCGTGACGGACAAATTGCGCAGTTAGATCAAACCGATCCGGGCTCTTGCGCCTGAAGCTGATCATCGGGCACATAAAGGGCTCAACAACCGCATCGAGGGTTCGCATCGGCCGACCCGCAAACGGGAGAAGGTCATGGGCCGGTTCAAATCGATCCGACAGACGCAAAGGTTCCTCGCGGCCCACGATCAAATCAACACGATGTTCAGACCCCGCCGCTACCGCCACTCCGCCGTCTCACACCGCCACGCAAGGTCCGATGCTTTCGACCTGTGGCACGGTTATGCGCTCGAAATGACCGCCTGAGAAAATCACCCCTGGGGACCGTCACAGGCCAGTGCCGTTAAGTTGGCAATGCCGGCCGGTGGCATTGAAGTCATGATTTGGCACCGCGTTGGAGGCGATCATGCAAGTCTCTCCGTCGACGGTGATCGAAAAACGGCAGAATGGGTTGTCGCATTCTGGACATCGATGGCGGAATGGGTGTCGGCATAGGCGGCCCAAGTCGGTTAACGGTCTTGTCGGCTTTTGGCAGTGTGAACTTTTGATCTGGACCGTTGTGCAATTCTAGCTCCTTTGACAGGGAATTGGGGGTCTTGAAGCAACGGAGATACGTTTTCCCGTTGCAGCTCGGGCATTTGAAGTCCTAGCCTGACATTATCAACTGGCCGACCAGAGCGTGCGACCAATTCCGCGCTCGAAGCCGTGACTGTAGAGGGCATTCATATAGGTCGAGGAAAAACGGTCGGAGGGATCATAGACAACTCCGGACTCAGGGTCGACGGACGCGACGTGCAGGTCAATCCCGTTGGCGCGGGACAAGGATCTGGTTGCGTTGACCTCGGCCAGTGCGTTGGCCCGGATGCTTGTGGTCAAGGCATGTTGCGAAATCGCCAGCGCCGATCTTGACACAGTCGTCGGCGCGGGATCGAGCGTGTTGTTGATCAGCAGGTACAATGCACCGCCGGGCAGTTTGCGGTGCGTGGAGGTATAGGCGAACTGCGGTATCGCCAGAAACTGCATGTGGACACCGCCATCGAGATGGGTTTCGGCAAAGGTCGCATCCCCGACACTGTATGTCAGCGTGACTGGTGAAAACAGGCCCGGCAGCGCGGCAGAGGCACGCAAGATCGCGCGAAACAGGTCGTACTGGCCTGACTTCGCGATTTCGCCCATGTTCCAGACCACGGCGCGCGACCGATCAAGGTCAGAGGTCACGACGAACAGACGTGCTCCGGTCGCGTGGCGATCCGCAATGGCTTGAAGGAAGGTGGGGGGCGTGAAGGCTTCGATCAGACGGGCCAGCGGCGTCGTGTCGTAAAGCGCGTCGCTGAACGGCACCTTCAGAGGTTGCAGCTTCATGATGTCACCAGCGTCGTGCTGGGTGAAGATGCGGCGCAGGGCGTCGTCATGATCGGGGCCAAGATAGGCGAAGGGTGCGATCAGGGCCCCGGTGGAAATGCCCGTGACCATGTCGAAGTCCGGCCGGGTTCCGGCGGCCGACCACCCGGCCAGCGCGCCCGCGCCGAAAGCGCCGTCTTCGCCACCGCCCGACAGCGCCAGAACGCACAGACCGCCATCCGTCTTGGGCGGTTGCAGGTGGCGTTCCCAGACGTCTGGTCCGGCATCGGCGAAAAAGCGAAAGCGGACCAGCGGGTCCGGCGCCGTCATGGACCGAGGCATGGATCGAGGAATGGTTCGAGCCATGGCCTGCGTCGTGGACTGGGTCGACATGGTCACCGCAGACCGGTTAGTGCAGGCGGAAAGTGCCGTCATCGCAAGTCCGGCCAGCACCGTTCTGCGTGTCGGGATCTTGGGCATTCTTGTCGTCTGGGCCACGAGGTATCCAGTCCTTGCTTCTCGGGGTTTTCGCCCACAGCCGTAACAGCCGGCTGCGAGGGTCTTGCGCGGGAGTTACTGTCCCGGCGGCGGCGGGAGAACGGTGCGCAGAGCGTCCTCGGTGATGCCGAGGGCCTTCGCGGCAGCGGCAAGATCGGGACGACCGGGACCTGACGATTGCAGCGCCTCCATCAACCTGTCTGTCGAAATGCCCAGCTTTGCCGCCGCTTCGTCGAACCCCGGGGGCATCTGGCCCGGCCCGCCATCCGTGGGACGCGGAGGTTCGTTGCGGCCATCCGCACCCGCCCGCGTGGCACCAACACCGGCGGTGGCCGTTGTCGAGAAGTTGTCGGCGGCCTGCACACCCACGAGGCAGGGCGGCAGGTTCGGGAAGTCCACGGAAGCGTGGTAGTGATAGGTTTCGCCAAGCGCCGTCGCGCCGACGTGGCCGTTGCAGGCGTCCAGACCGGCGGGCGTGGCACCATCCGCCTCGGTGCTGCCAAACATTGCAAAGCCGTCGAAGGCATACCCGAACAGCGCCCCGCTGTCCTGTGTCAGCGCACAGGCAGCATCGACGCCCGCAGCGCCATAGGTCGTTTCGATATCCGTCGATGTCGCGTGCCAGTGATACCATCCGCCGGGGTCGACATGGCCGCCGCAGATATCCAGCGCGGGCATGTGCCCCGTCGCCTGGATGCTGGGCGCGTCGGAAAAGATCGGGACGCCGTCCAGCGCCACGCCGACCTTGCCGACAGTGCCCAGGCGGGTTGGCTGATCGGCCATGACGGGATCGACCGGCAAGAGCATGGTGATGGTCACGTCCTCGGCGGGAGAGACATTGATGCAGGCGTGGTCGACGGTGGGTCTATCGGTGGCATTGTCGACGATATGCACAGCCCCGTCGTCGTCGAAAAAGCGATACCCCAGATCGTCGAGCATCCGTAGAAAGGCCTCGTCGATCCGGTACAGCTTGGCGTTCTCGCCGGTCCAGTCCCAGATGCCGCCCGCGTCGTTCAGGGTGGCGGGGCAGAACGGTCCGATCTCCAGGTCAGCCGGCTTGTAGCCTACCGTGATCTCGTAGCAGGTGGCTGCCGTACCGTCGGTCAGCGTGCAGTCGACCGTTGTGGGGTGTTCGACAAAGGCGGTCTGTTCGAACTCCGCCAAATCGGGATGAGCCGCCGCAATCTGTGGCGTGCACAGGATTGCGGCGGTCACCAAGAGGCGAACTTTCCGTGAGTGGTGTTTCATAGTCTTTGTCGCCTCTTGTTCAATCTCGCTATGGCCAGGTGCGATCAATGGGTTGCGTCTGCCTGGTAGATGATCAGGTTTTCCAGAAAGGCGACGAGCTCTGCGCGCGCCTCGTCAGGAAGGGCGACATAGCCATCGCGTGTCTGCGCCGCCTCGCCGCCATGTGCCAGGATGGCCTCGTTCAGGGTGGTGGCCCGGCCATCATGCAGCCAAGGCCCGGTAGAGCCGACACCGGCAAGCGACCGGGTCAGGAACATGGCCGCACCGATCCCCATTGGGTCGGACGGGTCGGACAGGGCTGCACCCATGTCATGGCGCTTGAAATCGGTGAACCAATGCGCGACGCCGCACCCTTCGCTGTCCACCTCCAGCGCGCCAAGGTGATAGGCCTTGCCCGTGTCCAGCATCACCAGATTGTTCGGCTGATCGACGCGCATGTCGAAGGACACCGGCGTATCTCGACGCAACCCATGACCTGTCGGGTCAGATCCGTCGGGGAACCGGGCGTCAAAATATCCCGGCACAAGACTTGGCTCGCGAAAGACGGGATCGTTCAACGTCATCTGCGGCGTATGGCAACTGGCGCAACCGATTGCGGCAAACCGGTCTTCTCCGGCGGCAATGGCGCGGGCTTGTGTTTCTGGCAACGTCAAAAGCCCGAGATCGTGCAGTTCTGTCATTCTGACCGGTCTTTCAAGCGCGGCCATGTAGATGGTCAAAGCTGTCATGTCCCCGACGCTCAACTCGGCGGTGACGCCGTCGAAATCACCGTCTGCGCCGCCCACCAGTTCGGTGCCCTGGAGGCCCAGCTCGTTGTGCGCGGCGGCGCGGGTAAAGGACCGCAGCGTTGCGTGATTGCCCTTCCAGCCGAAAGGCCGGACAACCAGATCCGCGTCGATCCCGGTAAGCCCGCTGGTTTCGATATCCACCACGCAAGGGGTCGCGGTGGTGCGGGTGACTGACAGCGTGCCGAAAGAGACCCCTTTGGCCGTCAGCTTTACTGTCGACGCCCCGGCTTCGCAGGCCGCAAACCTTGCGTCGTCACGTTGCCGGTAAAGCTCCAGTGTCATTTCCTCGGCCAGCCGCTGCGGGATTCCCAGCGCAAACAGCGGGGTTGTGTTCCGCTCCAGATAGAGCTTCGGATCGCCGGTATGGTTCGGGTCCAACACCACGTTCATCGCGACGCCACCTGCACCGTTGGCAATCGGACTGCTGTGGCAACTGATGCAGCGTGTGGCATTTGCCCCGCCTTCGCGCTCCGGAAAATGCCTGGCCCATTCGCCGGGCCCTTTCAGGTCTGCGCGTGGAAACCGGGTAAATCGGCGACCCTCGCCAATGTTGGCTCCAACGCCTTGCTCGGCGGCAAAGTTGAATTCGGTCAAGGCGTCGCCCGCCTCGAACGCATGTTTGAATGCCGCCCCTGGCCGACCGTTTGCAACAAGGTCGTTCAGGAGTTGCTGGCGTACGGGCTCTACCGCCTCTTCGGCTTGCGCCGTTCGAGGGCCGATGCAGAGGCTCAGACATAGGCCCAAGGCCATGGGGCAACGGCTAAAACGGCTCATGTGGCGTTCCCTTTCTTGGTGGCAGGTGTCTTCTGGCCCACTTCGATCAATGTCCAAGCGGGCCAGGACTTCTCAGCCTTTTCGCGGCATGTCAGCTGGCGTGCAGGCCAGCGGCACATTGGCCTGGGGCGAACGGCATGTGCCGGTGATCTGCTGGCCATCCGGACCGGAAAAGCCACAAGGGCTGCCGGACGTCTGTTTGGTGCAGGCCTCCAACGCCTCACGCGGCGGGCGCGCAGGACGGTTTCCGGCCCCGCCCTGTTGCGATTGCTGGGCCAGCGTCAAAGGAGTCGTGGTATCGGAGGGGTCGGCCTGTGCGGCAGAAACACCCATATCCAAGACGATCAGAGCGGCCAGCACCGCCAGCGCAGCAATGACGTTTTTCGGGCGCATGCGTGGCAACGTGGAATAATAAATCGGGATCCGTTTGGCCTTGGTGTGAAGTGCGGTGGCCGACCGGGTGGCATGAGTGAACATCGTCTTCTCCTGTATGGGCGATTGATTGCCCTTCGCAGGAGTGTCTTGCGCTGACTTTGAGGAGTGGCATTGCAGAGAATATGCAGAGACTGTGCAGCCCGCAAAAAAACATGTGCCGTTGCTATTTTTCACGCCTTGCAAGGCACGGGTTTAGTCGTCGTAGGCATATCCCACGCCGTAGACCGATCGGATCGGGTCAGTGTCGCTGACTGCGGCGATCTTGCGGCGGATGTTGCGGATGTGGCTGTCGATGGTCCGATCAAAGACCTCTGCATCATCGGGAAAGGCCAAGGTCAGCAGTTCGTCGCGCGAAAATACCCGGCCCGGGCGGTGTGCCAGGACCTGCACCAGCATGAATTCACGGCGCGTCAAGTCCAGCGGTTTGCCATCAAGTGCGGCTTGCCAGCGCTCTGCATCTGTCTGCAAACCTGTGGTATCTGGCGCGGTGGTCTCCCGGCTTCGCGCACTGCGCCGCAAAATCGCCTGCACCCGTGCAACCAACTCGCGCGGCGAATAGGGTTTGCATAGATAGTCATCCGCTCCAAGCCCCAGCCCGAGAAGGCGGTCAATCTCCTCAACCTTGGCGGTGGTCATGATGATCGGCACATCCGACGTCCGGCGCAACTCGCGGCATATCGTCAAACCATCGACGCCCGGCAGCATCAGGTCCAGTATCAGTAGATCATGCTGGCCCGTCAGTGCGGTGGCCACGGCATCCGTTCCTTCCGACAGGACGTCGACGCCCATTCCCTCGGCAATCAGGTAATCCCGCACGACCTCTGCCAGCGCGGTTTCGTCCTCGACGATCAAGATGCGCAGAGCTGTCATGTCGTTTCCCTTGGCAGGCTTATGATGATGCGGAGACCGCCCAAATCGGAGGGTTCAGCGGTGATTTTTCCACCATGACCTGCGATGATCGCCTTGCAGACAGACAGGCCCAGTCCAGAACCGCCATAGTCGCGCGACCGCGAACTTTCGGCGCGATAGAAGCGGTCGAAAAGCCTTGGAAGATCGTCCTGTGGCGGTGCTGGCGGGGTATCGTCCATGATCAATTGGACCCGATCGGAGGCGTCATGCAAACGTAACCGCACGCGGCCCGGAGTATTGGTATAGCGGATCGCATTCTGAAGCAGGTTATCAATGACCTGACGAATCCGCAGCCGATCACATGCGAAGGGCAACGCGTCGGGCAAGGCGAGATCAAGGCTGATCTGTTTCGCCTCAAGCTGCGGCTGCGCTGTTTCTATCGCCTCACGGACGATCTTGCTCAGGTCTTCGGCGTCAAAAGCAGTCATCAGCCCGCCTTCGCGGGAATGCGACAGGGTCTTGATGTCCTGCACCAGCCGCGACAGACGCATCATAGCGGAATGCATCCCGGCCAGGGTCTGTGCATCCGGTTGGCGAATGCCATCCTGCACCGCCTCGATCTGCGCGCGCAGTGTGGCCAGCGGCGTCTGCAATTCGTGGCTGGTGTTGGAAATCCATTCCCGCTCGGCCTTGTCGGTGCGTTCAAGTGTGGCCGCAAGGGCGTTGTAGTGGCCGATCAACTGGCCCAGCTCGTCCTCTCGGTCTTGCGCGATGCGGGCGGTGTAATCGCCTGACGCCATGGTCTTGGCCCCCAGTTCCAACTGACGGATCGGGATCAGGATCTGCCGCGCGACAAAGAAGGCTGCCGCCGCAGAGACCAGAACCGCGATGAAGGCAGAAAGCGCAAGTGACACATATTGGCGGCGTAGAAAAAAAGCATCGCTGGCGTTCTCGGAGTACAGAGGCGCGTTCAGCCCGATGAAACCCAACAGGCTGTCGCCGGTGCAGTCGTCGTCGGAACATATCGCGCGCCGCTCAAACAAGCCGGATTGATCCTCCGCTCCGGCAAGGCGTTTGCCGTCCGGTCCCAAAAGCATCAGCCGTTCCCCGATCATCTGATTGTCCGCGCCTGCAGGGGCCCCAGGCGGCGGGGGGCCCGGCGGGCGGTCCGGCGGCGGGAACGGCCGCCCAGGCAGCGCGCCGGGTCGCACAAAGCCATCGGACCCGCGTGGCTGGAAATGCGCACGCACGAAATCGTTCCAGACCTTCGGGTGGCTGGCGAGTTCTGGCCACCCCGGTGCGCCCGGTTCATGGGCCAGCACCAACGCCCGTTCAAGATCGTCGAACCGCGTCAACTCCCCCCGCAACAAGTACTGTGCGAACCCGTCACGCATCGACAGCGCCACCAGCAGCGCCATGATTGCAATGGTCAACACGGCGGTCGCGGCTATGGCGATGAATATCCGGGAAGCAAGCGATTGGCGAAAACGGCTCATATGGCACTCTATTGCAGGGGAAAGTGCAGAGAACATGGAAAAATGCGCCTGCTGCATCGCAAATCGGCAAAACCCCTTACTGCAATCTCGCTTCTGTCACATGACGAACGCAGACCACGGAGAAAAAGCGGCAAGTTTCGCCGCCTGCCAGCTGATAGCCGCTGCGTCGAACAACCGGTAATCTCACCCCGACTGTTCAAGGATGACGCCGCGAATGCTGACGAGCAGACCATACCACCGGATGCTGCGCAGAGTATGACCGTCTGCTTTTTGGGGGGTGCGGCGTAGCCTGGGCTGATACAACGACGGATCTCTACTTGTCTGACGTCTTCGAGGCCTTGGCGGCTCCAGGCAATGCGCCGCCAAGATTGTCCCGCAAATGCTGCGCCTGAGCAAAGAAAGCGGCTGCGTTTTTATCCCAACCGGGGCCAAGATCGTAGCATCGACCGCGGCCCAAGCCTTCGCGATCCCGTCGAGCAGCGCTTTGCCCGTTTCCGTCAGACCTACACGCCCGGCCCCTGGTGTCCGACCAACATTGCCGACGGCGCCGAAGCGGGTGGCAACTGGTTCCTTAGTGGCGAAACCGGCAACGAGAGTTGGCGCTTCAAGACCCGAGAATGACCAAAACCCCGCTGGCCCGATACGGCTGCGCTGCATGGGGGCTACACCGCATCGGGCCAGCTACCCATGCGCTCGACGGGGGTCATTTTGGGATGCCGATAGGGGGTCAAGATTGGGCTCTGACTCAAAGTTGATGCACCTTCTCAACTATGATGCCGCGACAAGCCGAGCCTTGAGCAGGTCGATATTCGCGCGACCATACATCTGGCGTTTCAGCGTCTTCAGGCGATTGATCTGGCCCTCGGTCTGCCCGTTCGACCAAGGTTCCCGCAGCGCGGCGGCAACTGCGGCCTAGTCGCTACGAAGGCCACCGGCGAAGGATGAGAGCATGCTGTCCTCGGCTTCGTCGAGCCAGACGGCCAGGGCATTCTCACGGGCGTTTCGCACCATGTCAGTGAATCGGTCGGTCAGTTCCCGGGCGGTTGCCAGAGCTGGTAGTGCCGCTTCGATCCGCGCGACCTGGATTGCATCGGCACGGGTTAGATGATCTCGTCCCATGGTCAGGAGCCGCGCAATCCTTCGGGCAGGTGGCGACTTTCTTATTCCGGACGGCACCGCTTGTTCGGCGCGGCGCTGGCGTGTCGCCCACTCGCCGACGACCCGGAGACTGCCTTGAATTCCATCAGCCCGTAACCGGCGCCAGAGTTCTGCGCCATTACGGCATCCGCCGCTCCACTCCCGTTCCAGCCGAGGCAACCAAGCGGTCAAGCTGCTCTCGCGGATGCGGAAAACATCTTCTCGCTCACCTCGGATGATTTGGCGGACCAAGCCGCGGCTCAGCCCGGTCAGGCGCACAATCCGTTTGATGGGAACACCCTCGTCGGCCAGTCGGCGGACCATGTGGTTGGTCTGCTGGCGCCTTTGAAAACCCTCGAATTGCAGCCTTTCCGCTGCCGTCAATAGTCTCGGATCGAGGGTCTCTACCCCGATAGCCTTGCGAATGGCTGGCATGTTCCGCTGCACGGCGGCCAGGAAGGCGGCACCTGCATTCTCTAACAGATGCCAACGATCCGCGACTTGAACCGCGTCCGGCCGGGCACGCGCGGTGGCACCGCCGTAGCCACCGTTGCGATCACGGGCAACAACCTCGATTCCGGGACGCGCGCGGAGCCACGCTTCCACAGTGGCGGGCTCCCGGTCGGGCAGCAGATCGATGACCTTCCGCCGTTCGAGATCGCAGATCAGCGTGCCGTAGCGCTGTCCCTTCCGCCATGCCCAGTCGTCGATACCCACCACGCGGGGGTCCGCGACAGCCCACTCGGTCTTCGCCCGAACGCTGCGCAGGAACGTATCTTTGCTCACCGGCAGCAAAAGCCGTCCGGCAAGCGCCTGCGCGGGGCGCCCACCGAGAGCAATGCCGATGTGACGCACCAGTTCCTGCAATCGCGACGTCCGGCGCGCATGTGGCCGCGTGACATCAGGCGGGACCCGTTCTGAAAAAATCTTCGCTGGGCAACCTACAGCGTGGCAACGAAATCGACGAACCAGCAACACCAGTTCAACTTCTCGACCATGGGCGGGGAGATCGGCTGGCCGACGCCAATACTTGCTGTGGACATGACGAGAGACCGTGCCGCAGCGGGGACATGCTGCCGAGGCATCCAGGGAACGGGCGTGGACCCGGATCCTGTTGCCATCAAGCTCAACCTGGTCGGCCTTCAACCCTGCCGGTAGAAAATCTCGTCGCGAAAACCATGAACCCATCGGCAACCTCCATCAAGCTCGCCGAGATATAGCGTTCTGGCAACTCAATTGCACCAAATGCGCGACAGAGCCAAAATTGCACGCCGATTGACATGGTGATTCCTGAAATCAGCGAATCAGGACTCGAAAAGCCCAGGAATGGACGCCTAAAGCGGGCATTTCGCATTTAGTTGTTGACGATGTCTTCGTTGATGAGTGTGAAATGTCGTTTTGGGTGTGCGTGAAGTGTTTTTTCTCTTTGGTGTGTGTGAAGTGTCGAAGACAGGAGGCCACAAGCCCACGGATTTCCCTCTGCTGCCAGACCGGCACCCGCAGGGCGGCTTCTTCGTCTGCGACATCCTCGATGCTGCGCCAAAGGGCGATCTGGGCTTCATGGAGCATCCGATCTTCTCACTCTCGACAAAGCCGGACACGTGGCCTCGCCGCTACGAACACAACGGTGTCACAGTCGAGATCAAGCCGTCCGTAGACGGGCTTGCCACGGTGCATGACCGGGACGTGCTGATCTACTGCATCTCCAGCCTCATCAAGGACATGAACAACGGCAAGGAACCGCAGCAGGTGATCCGCTTTCAGGCAGCCGACCTGTGCAAGGCGACCAACCGGAGACCACGGGCCGCGGCTATACCCTGCTGCAGGCCGCGATGGAGCGGCCGGCGGGTACCCGGATCTCGACCAACATCACAACCGGGGGCCAAGAGATCTTCGAGACCTTCGGCTTGATCGAGCGGGCAAAGATCGTGCGCGAGACCCGCGACGGCCGCATGCAGGAGGTCGAGGTCAAGCTCAGTGATTGGGTTTTCAACGCGATCCGCGCGCAGGAAGTGCTGACGCTCTCGCGCGAATACTTCCGCCTGCGCAAACCGCTGGAGCGGAGGATCTACGAACTCGCCCGCAAGCACTGCGGGCGGCAAAAGGAATGGCGCGTCTCGATGGAGGTGCTGCAGAAAAAATGCGGCTCTGGGTCCACCTTGCGCGAATTCCGACGCCTCGTGACGGCCATCGTCAAAGAGGACGAGGATTACAACCACATGCCGGATTATCAGATCCGGATCGACACAGAGCGGAACCAGCTGCTCGTGCGCTCGCGCGGGACGGTGGGGCCCGAAATTTCGACGAGGATCGATATCCCGCCCCTCGACCCCGATGTCTATGACATGGCGAGAGCCGCCGCGCCGGGCTGGGATGTCCACATGGTCGAGCAGGAATGGCGGCAATGGGCCACCGATACCCCGCGCAACCCGGAAATGGCCTTCCTTGGTTTCTGCCGTAAATGGCACGAGCGCCGCGGCAAACCGTAAGCAGGGCAGGGGCCTGTCCACGACGGCAGGGGCCCGACGTTGGCTTTTGGAATTTTAGATTGACTTGGCTGCCGTTGGGCCATCGACTGTCCCCAAAATGTATTGCCGAAAGGTGCCCCTTTGGGTTGCCAATTATAATGGATCGAACCCGTTCATGAGCGTGTTGGAAAGCCGGAATATTATTGACCCCGGGAAGGACTTGCAGATCCGGCCGGAACAGGTCCTTGTGGCTATTCCGACGCTGAACGAGGCAAGGCATATCGAACGATGCCTGCGATCCCTGATGGAGTCAGATCCCTTCTGCGATCGGGTCCTGTTCGCCGTGGCCGATGGCGGCAGCACCGACGAGACCCGGACGATTGTAGAGACCCTGACGCAGACGCACAGCAATCTCGTTCTGTTGGACAATCCCGATGTCCTGCAATCCGCAGGCATCAACCGCGTCGTCGCCGAATTGGCCGGGCCGGACCACGTGATCCTGGTGCGGTGCGATGCCCATGCGCAGTATCCAAGCGGGTACGTGCGTCGCATCGTGGAAACTTTCGCCGACCATCCAGACGCCGCTTCGGTGGCTGGCGTGCTTGACGCTCGGGGCGACAACGGCTTTCAGCGGGCCAGCGCCTGGGCGGTCGATACCCGGCTGGGGTCTGGCGGGTCGGCGCACCGCGGCGGGACGCGATCTGGTTGGGTTGATCATGGCCATCACGCAGGGTTCCGCCTTGACTGGTTTCGCCGTCTTGGCGGCTACGATCCCAGCTTTAGCCACAACGAGGATGCCGAATACGATCACAGGCTGGGGCAGGCCAATGGGCGTCTTTGGCTAGAGGGTCAGCTGCGCACGGATTACGTTATGCGCCCCACGCCGCGGGCGCTGTGGATCCAGTACTGGCGCTATGGAAAGGGCCGCGCGCGGACGGTGATGAAACACCGGATGCGCCCAAGGGCGCGCCAGATCGCGCCGGCCTTGTTGCTGGTGCTTCAGCTGTGCTGCCTTGTCGCCGCGCCGTTCTGGCCCCCGGCCCTTGGGCTGCCGGTGGCCTACCTTGCCATGCTCGCCGCAACCTCGGTCGTCGCGGCCGTGCGATTGCAGAGCGTCTGCGGGTTATGGGCAGGGGTGGCGCTATTCATCATCCACAACGCGTGGGGGGCGGGCTTTATTCGGGGGTTGGCACAGGGATTGGCCCAGGGATCTGCACGGGGACTGACTGGGGGGGCTGGCAGACAATGACGCTTGTGGCGATTACGATGTGTACTTTTCGTCGGCCCGAGGTGGCAGACACACTGCGGTCGCTCTTTGCACAACAGCTTCCGCAGGGCGTGCGCCTGCGGATCATCGTGGCCGACAACGACGACACCCCCAGTGGCCGTGCGGCAGTCGAAGACGCCGCCGCAGGGGCGATCTGGCCGGTTACATACGTCCACGCGCCCGCCCGCAACATATCGATTGCGCGCAATGCGGGGCTGGAGGCTGCGGGAGAGGCCGACTGGGTCGCCTTTCTCGACGATGACGAAATCGCAGAGCCTGACTGGCTGGCACGGCTGATGGACTGCGCCGCAGAAACCGGGGCGGATGCGGTCTTTGGGCCCGCCATCGCGGATTATGGTCCAGAGGCGCCCGCCTGGATCCGGGACCGCGACTACCACTCCAATCGGCCGGCAATGAACTTTGGGACCGTCATCACCGGGCACACCTGCAACGCGTTCCTGCGCTGGCGTGGCACCAGTTGGCGGGAGGTGCGCTTTGATCTCGCTCGGGGGCAGTCGGGGGGAGAGGACACCGCCTATTTCCTCGCGCTGCACCGGGGCGGGGCGCGGTTCGCGATCTGCCAAGAGGCCATCGTCAGAGAGGCGGTCCCGGCACAGCGCTTGTCCTTTCGCTGGATCGCCCGGCGCAGATACCGGTCCGGCCAGAGTTTTTCCGCTTTGGCAAAGGGGGGGCCGGCTCGTTTGCAGCTCGCCGTTACCGCCAGCGGAAAGGCAGTGCTCTGTACGGCGGCGGCTGCCGTGACACTGCCCTCTGCGAAGCGTCGCAATTATTGGTTTCTGCGCGGCATTCTGCATCTTGGCGTGGTGGCAGGGTGCCTGAATTTCGAACAATCCGCGCTTTACGGCACCACCGATGGGTCGGGCTGACATCTTGCTTGGCCGGGTCCGGGTGCCAGAGGATCAGCCGCAGCGTCGTTTGACAGCCGCAAGCGCGCCGATCCAGAAGATCATGTGAAACAGGACGAACGGCTTGAGAAAATCCGCCTCTGTCATTGTGCGCACAAGGACAACCATCATGTGCGCGAAGAGGTAGACCGACGGCATGGACCCGTCGGTGAACGCCCAACGGCTGATCATGAACACCCCCCACAGCAGCGCCAAGCCTGCGAACGCCAGTCCGATCAACCCTTGATGAACGGCGATCTCGTAGTAACTGTTGTGGAAATTGAAGACGTCCCAAGGGCCCTTGAAAAATTCGGCGTATATCTTCTGGATAAGCGGCGAGTCCTGATAGCGCCAAAAGCCGTTCGCGCCGACCCCCAACAAGGGGCGCTCACGGATCTGATCCTCTGCGTATTGCCACAGAACGGTCCGGCCCGTCAGCGTGCTGTCCTTGCCGAAACGGGACAGGACCGCATCGACGGGGTCGACCTGCTGATAAGGCAAAATAGCCAGTGCCACGATCAACAGAGAGCCGAACAATAAAAACAAGGTCGCCAGTCGGCTGGCGCGCAGCAGCCCACCGCGCAGGATCACGGCCCCCGAGGCCAGCAACAGCGTCGAGGCGAGCACAAGAAGCATCGCTGTGGCGGAACTGCTGAGAAAGGACAGCCAGGCTGCGATGCCAGCCATGCCAAGCGCGGCCAGCCGCGACGGCCACCTTGTGCCGGGGTCTAGAAAGGTCGCAAAGGTGACGAGCCAGAGGATCACCATGTTCTTGCCCATCGTGTTTTTTGAGGGAAAGATCCCCAAGTCACCAACGCCCAAGCCATATGCGACGACGAGATGGATGATTGCGATGATGCTCGTGGCCAGACAGATGGCGTGCATGATTTGTCTGGGGCTGAGGCTTGCGGCGACCTGAAAACAGACGATCAGCGTCAGGAACAGGTAAAGCGAAAATGTGAACGCCGCCATGGGGACCGCGGCCCAGAGGACAGTAATCAGGCACCATGTGGGAAAGAGCAGCACGATCCAGGCCCGCGCAATCAACGGGATGATGAGAGTCTGATCCCGCCAAATGGCGAAGGCATAATAGAGCGCCAGTGGATAGAGCAGCAGCTCGTCGCCGGGGAACTGGACAAAGGTCACCAAAGCCCAGAGTGTGAACGCCATAAAGTCCCGGCGTTCCGGAGAGATGCGCAAGGTCGGGCCGGTCGTGTGATCGACTGCCGCATTCACCATGACGGGGCTCCTGTTCCTCGCACTTGACACAGTCGGCAACACTATCGCCAGTCACCTGATCCAGCGCAATTGATCTTCGCGTTGCTTGCATGATTATAAAGGCAGAGGATGCAGGGCGAGACAAGATGACAAGGCTCACAGCGGTCGACGGACATGTCCATATTCATCCGCACGCGGACCTCGCTGCTCTGCTGGAGGCGGCAGTGGGCAATCTCTCCCGTCTGGCGGGAGAGGGGGCGGACCCCTGTCTTCTGCTGACCGAAACCGCCCGGGCGGACGTCTTTGCCGAGATGCGGGCGGGCCACCGGGTGCCCGCCGGCTGGACGATCGAGACGCCTGTGGCGGATCCGGCGGCCATTGTGGCCTGTCGCGGAAGCCACCGGCTGTTGCTTGTCGCGGGGCGGCAGATTGTGACCTCGGAAAAACTCGAAGTGCTGGCTCTCGCCACCTGCGACCACTTTGCCGATGGTGCGTCGCTTGATGACACGTTGCAGGCGCTGCATGCGGCAGGGATTCCCGCAGTGCTGCCCTGGGGATTGGGAAAATGGATCGGCAAGCGGGGGGGCCTCGTCGCGGATCGGATCGCGAGGGCGGAGCCGGGTGTCATGTTGGGGGACAACAAGGGGCGGCCAATTGGCTGGCCCGCCCCAAGGATATTTCATGCGGATCGCGGCGGCATCGTGCTTCCGGGGAGTGATCCCTTGCCGATTCCGGGCAGCGAAACCGTCGTCGGAAGCTATGGGTTCCTGCTCGAAGGCCGGCTGGACAGGGATCGTCCCGCCGCAGATCTCTCAGCGCGGCTTCACGGGCTGACGGGACAACCGCCCGTCTTCGGGACCAGACTGGGGCCGGTCGCCGCATTCCGCGCCCAACTTGCGTTGCGTCGGGCAAAGCGCGCCGGGGTTGTGGCGTGAAACGCGCGACCGTCGCCGACCTAGCGGCCGAGCCTTTCGACATTCTTGTCGTGGGGGGCGGCATTTACGGGATGATGGCAGCCCGCGAGGCGGCGCTACATGGCCTGCGCGTCGCATTGGTCGAGCGGGCGGATTTCGGCGGCGCAACATCGCATAACTCGCTCAAGGTGATGCACGGTGGGATCCGCTATGTGCAGCACCTCGATTTCGGACGGCTTCGGGCCTCGGTACGAGAGCGCGCCTTCTGGCAGGCCGCCGCGCCCGATCTCGTCCGTCCGATGGATTTCATCATTCCGCTATTCGGATACGGGGTCCGGGGGCCGGGGGCCTTCGCCGCTGCGGCGGCGCTTTATACTGCCGCGTCGATCGGATTGCGCGGGCCGGGGTACGGCGGCACCGGCGTCGTGTCAGCAGGCACCGCGCGGGCGCGTCTGGGGGAGCTGGCCCCGGCCGGCCTGACGGGCGGGGGCGTTTGGCGCGACGGGCAGATCGAGGACATCAATCAACTGCACATTCGCGTGCTGCGCAGCGCTATCGATGCCGGGGCAATGGCGTCCAACCATGTAGAGGCGGTGACATTGGTCCGCGACGGCGATGCCGTCACCGGCGCGCGGTTGCGGGATATGATCACAGGGGCCGAGGGCACCGTCCGCGCCGGTGTGACCCTTTGCTGTTCCGGCGCGGCGACACCGCAGCTTGCGGCAACCGTGATCCCCGGTGCCGAGCGGCGTCTTCCGGGCTTCGCCCGTGCGACGAACCTCGTGATTGATCGGCCCGCCGAAACGATCGCAAAAGGCATCGTCAGCCGCAGCCGCTCGGACGCGGTCGTGGACCGGGGCGGGCGCATGTTCTTTCTGACGCCCTGGCAAGGTCGGACGATTATCGGCACACACGAGGCACCGGCCCCGGACCGGGTCGCCCGTGATCCGGACGACATCCGGCCTTTCCTCGAAGAGATCGCAGAGGCAGCGCCCGCGCTAGACCTTGCTGAACGGGACATCCAGTGGGTGCATCAGGGTCTGATCCCCGCCGAAGTTGACGACGGCCCGGACAAGGTGCGGCGGATGACACGGGGCGCGCTCATCGATCATGCCGAGGCGGATGGGGTCGGCGGGCTTATCTGTGTCGTTGGGGTGAAGTACACGACCGCCCGCCTGATCGCGGAACGCGCGGTCACGCGGGCCCGTCGGCAACTCGACAGAGAGGCGGTGGATCCTTCAGTCTCGTATCGAACACCCTTGCCTGTGACCGGTTCAATGGCGATTGAGAAGGTGTCTGAGGCCGCGCTGGAGACGCGGATGAGAGAGGCCTTTGAAGATGAGATGGCAGTGACGCTCGCCGATGCGGTGATCCGACGAACCCGTTTCGCAGAGCGCGGAGAGCTTGGCGCCGGTGCCTCGGGCCTCAAGGACCGTCTGGCGCGCGCTGCGGCCAAGATACAGGCCTGGGATGACCACCGCGCGACGCAAGAGCGTGACACGCTCGAGCGGGCCTTGGCAGAGGGTAACCGCCCGATTGATACCGCAGTTTAAGCGGGTGCCCAGTTCCATGTTAGCAGTTCATCAATCCGGTTGATCTTGTGATCGTGTATGCGGTCGAGAACGTCGGCGAGGTAGGCTTGGGGATCAATGCCGTTCAGCTTGGCCGTTTCAATCAATGTTATGGCGCGTGCCAAGGTTTCCGCCCCGGTGTCAGCACCTGCAAAAAGCCAGTTCTTGCGACCTATTCCAATTGGGCGTATCGCTCGCTCGGCGGCGTTGTTGTCGATAGAGGTGGTCGCGGGATTTCGGACCAGGTGCTAAGCTGTAGCGCCTGAGGAAGAACGCACAGAAATGACCAAACGGAAACGCTATTCGGCAGAGTTCAAGGCGAAGGAGGCTCTGGAAGCCATCCGGGAGGAGCTGACGACAGCCGAACTTGCCAAGAAGTATGGCATCCACCCCACGATGATCAGCGGCTGGAAGAGGACTGTGATCGAGAACATGGCCGCAGCCTTCAATGGCCAGGCGACCGCGGAGCCGACGATATCGGCGGCAGAGGTCGAAAAGCTACACGTCCCACTGTCCGACAGCACATGCCTGCATGTGCGACAGGAAAGATCGGGCAGTTGGTCGTGGAACGGGATTTTTTGTCGGAAGCCTCCAGTTTCGTCCTCGGCGCTGGAGGCAAAAAGCGGTGAAGAAAGACCATCCTGATCTCAGCGTCCGGCGGCAATGCAGCCTGCTGACACTGGCACGCTCAAGCCTCTACTACCAGCCGCGCGGTGAAAGCGCCGAGAACCTGAAGTTTATGGAAATTATCGATCGGCAGTTCTTGGAGACGCCGTGGTATGGGTCCCGGCAAATGGCCCGGCACTTGGCTCGCGCGGGACATAAATGCGGGCGGCATCGTGTGCGGCGGCTGATGAAGCTCATGCGGTTGGTGCCGATCTACCAGGAACCGAAGACCAGCAAGAAGCACCCGGAGCACAAGATATATCCATATCTTCTGAAGGACTTGCCAATCACCCGGCCCAACCAGGTCTGGTGTGCTGACATCAGCTACATTCCCATGCGCCGTGGTTTTCTTTATCTCGTGGCCGTCATGGACTGGCATAGCCGGAAGGTGCTGAGCTGGCGGCTCTCGAACAGCATGGACGCGAGGTTTTGCGTTGAGGCTTTGAAAGAAGCGCTGGCCGGATACGGTGTCCCCGAGATATTCAACACCGATCAAGGTTCGCAATTCACCAGCACCGATTTCACCGACGTGTTGCGCGATGCGAAGGTCAAAATCTCGATGGATGGTCGGGGGTGCTGGATCGACAACCGGATGATCGAACGGCTATGGCGATCCCTCAAATACGAATGCGTCTACTTGAACGCCTTCGAAACCGGTTCCGAAGCCCGCAACGGGATCGGTGACTGGATCACCTATTACAACGAAAGACGCCCGCACTCATCACATGGGCTCCTGACGCCGGACGAGGCCTATGGTAGACGATCTCCGGACCTGAAGGCCGCCGCCTGAAATGAAACCAATGCTATAGCTTAGCAAGGCGGCAAACTGGTCGAAAATCCGGGACCACCTCTGATAGCTACGCGGCCATCTGTCAGGAATAGGCAAAATGACGGCCAACGGCTCAGACCGTAGCGGAAGGCTTTTGCCAGATCACTTTTGCCGGGGATGCGCGTCAGCTGTTGTTCGGCCCAGTGCTTGAAGGCCTCGACCTTCGGTTTGCTCAGCTTTTGGCGTGCTGCAAGGCGTTTGTCAGCTGATTGACCTGCGATTTCGCGCTTGATGTCGTAGAGCTTCCCTATCCTGTCGAGGGCCTCACGAGCGATCTGTGACTTGTCTGACGGGTGTTGTCAACTTAACTCGCCGGCCGCGAAGAGATGGCGGTCTTGGAGCGTCAGATGCTCGCAGCCTCCTTCCAGGCGTCGAAGGCCTCTATTCTGTGATAGCGTGTTGCGTTTGCGGAACGGCGGCGGGCAGGTATTGAGAAGCGGTTTTTGGCGGCAGACTGGCATGTTACAAACCGTTGCAACCCGCCCGGAGAGCGAAACCCTTGCATGCACCGCTCTCGTTTTCGAAACGGCAAATGGCTGTTCTCGGCCCGATTATTCAGGCCTTTGTGGGAGCGATGTTCAAGGCCGGACGCGATCTCGCGTCTGGCTGCGCCGTAGGATCGCAGCTTGTCCGTGACAATCCGTTTGGGCAGGCCAAACCGCTTGATTAGCGCTTTCAAAAGACGCTTTGCGGCACGCTTGTCGCGCCTAGATTGCAGGATTTCCTCCAAAACGATCCCCTCTTGGTCAACCGCGCGCCAGAGCCAGAATTTCCGCCCCGAGATCGTCACCACAACTTCATCGAGATGCCAGACATCCCCCGGACGCGCCTGCCGCCGGCGCAAGTTTCGGGCGATCTGCGGGGCGAATTTTGCCACCCAGCGCCGGATCGTTTCGTAGGAAACGTCAATGTCACGCTTCAGAAGCATTTCCTCGACTTCGCGCAGGGAGAGGTTGAAACGGACGTATAGCCAAACCGCGTGCGCGATGATCTCTGGTGGAAAACGGTGGCGTTTGTAGCTGACGATCATGCTCATTCGCAGCAACTACGCGAAATCTCCAACGCTTCAAACAGGCCCGAGTTAATGTGACAATGCCCTGTCGTGTGTTCATTGGGTTTGGGCACCCGAAAGACCGAGTGCTTGTCGCTGTAAAATGCGACCGGGCGACCGTGTTTGAGCAGATAGCTTTTCAAAGCATCAAAATAGCTGAACGTGCTTTCGGACGTCACAAACCGCAGTTCCATCAAGGTGCTGGTCGCGTCGTCGATGAAGACGAGCAGGGTGCAGGGATCCCCGCGATCCTCGAACCAACGATGATCTGAGCCGTCGATCTGGATCAGTTCGCCGTAACATTCCCGGCGCAAACGCGGTTGATGGAACGTCCTGCGCTGTTTGCGGGAAAGCCAGATCCCGTCTTCTTGCATCCATTTGCGAACCGTCTCGCGCGAGACTTTGAACCCGTGATGTTCGGCCAGTATCTCTGTTGCCAATGTCGGCCCAAAGTCCGCATAGCTTTCTTTGATCAAATGCAGCGCAAAGTCACGCTTGGCATGATGGATGCGGTTGTTCGGAGGTTTGCCGCGCGCTTTGTGCCGGATCGCCGCCGCGCCATCTTGACGATACCGCTTCAGCAATCTGAAAACCTGTCGACGCGTCAGGTCCAACATGTTTACTGCATTATCAACCGTCAGCCGACCATCATCGACCTGCGCCAGAACCTCCACGCGGTTCAACTCGCGCTTGCTCATCATAACCCATCCCATGTCCGCTCACCCTCGTTGATTTTTGAGGGCAGAGTGACATTCCTGAATTGCTCATGGGTGACATTCTAGCTTTGCGGCTGATGGCTCAAGGGTCGTTGCGACGGTTTCCGCTATCTCAGTTTCATCATCTCTTCCCTGAAGGCTTCTGCCGGCGTACGCCATCCGAGACACTTCCTGGGGGTGCCGTTGAGGCGGTCGCAAATCGCCTTCATATTGCGATTTGAGAGCGCCGCGAGCTGGGTGTCGCGGGGCAAGTACCGCCGTGCCCGTTTGTTCAGGTTCTCAACCGATCCTTTCTGCCAGGGAGCCTGCGGATCGCAGAACCAGCTGTCTGTGCCGATTCCGGACTTCAACTTTCGCCACGCTCGGAATTCAAAGCCGCGGTCGAAGGTAATGGATTTCCGGGCGTATTGGGGCAGGGGTTCCATCACATCCATCAGCTTGTTGATGAAGTGGGTCGAGCTCCGGTCGTTGTTGCGGAACAGGACGGCAAACCGGGTTTTGCGTTCGACCAGTGAAGCTACATTCATTGTGCCCTGAGACCGCTCAAAGATCATCAGATCGCCTTCCCATTCGCCAAATGTCTCGCGCGTCTTCACGTAGTATGGGCGTTCATGGATCGACCGATCCGGCGGAAACACCTGGCCTCTGGGCCGTCTGGCATAGCGTGGCTGCCGTTTCTTGCGCCGACTGGGAAGATGGCGCGCCAGTTCTTCGGATTGGCCTTCAGCGCTGTAAACGTACGCGTAAATCGTTTCGTGACTGATCCGGATTGGCTGACCATCGTATCCGAGGCGTCCGGCGATCTGCTCTGGCGTCCAGCCTTCTTTCAGTCTGTCGATCACGTGACCGCGCAACGCATCCAAACGGATCAATTTCCGGCGCCGTGCCCGCCGTTCAGACGCGTTTCTTTGAGCGACCATTCCATAGTAGCCGTTCAGATACGGCAGCTCATCATCGGTGAAATGGTTCCGCTTGATCTCGCGGTAGACGGTCGAGCGATGCCTGCCAATCTCAGCTGCGATCTTGCTCACCGGCATTTTCGCATTCAGCATGTCTTCGATTGCGCGTCTCTCACGCAAATCCAGTTCTGTGTGGGCCATGTCCGTTCTCCTTGCTTTTCAGCAAGATAGGGGAATTGTCGCAACCCATTTTAGAATGTGCCGGCTACACAAACGCACAGCCAATAATGCGTGTTATGTTGCAAATGACTTACCCCGCCGAACCGGGCGTCAGGTCATTCCGGCCTCGACGGGCAGACAGACACCGGTGATTCCGGCGGCCAGCGGTGAGGCCAGAAAACAGGCGGCATTGGCAACGTCCGTTTCCGTCGCCAGACGGTTCAGCGCGGTTTCCGCCCGAAGGGTTGCGATAGCCTGATCGGCAGAGGGGCCGCCCTGTGCCGCGCGTGCGTCGATCCGCCCGCATAATGCCTCTGTCAGGATCGGTCCCGGTGCCAGCGCGTTCACCCGCACGCCGTCGCGGCCCATGTCCAGTGCAGCGGCCCGCGTCAGGCCAAGTACCGCGTGTTTCGTCGCGGTATAAAGCGCCTGATCTGCGTGTGCCTTGTAGCCGTTGATTGAGGCCATCAGCACCGCTGCGCCCTGCGTGGCCTTCAGATGCGGGGCGGCGGCTGACAGGGTCAGCGCGACACCGCGCACGTTCAGGGCAAAGACAGCGTCCCATTCCTCCATGTCCAGCGCCGCGATCCGCCGCCATGGCGGCACCCGCCCGGCATTGGCAATCAGGATGTCCAGACGATCCAACCCGGCCAACGCCTCGCGCAAAGAGGCGTCAGCCTCTGGTGCGGTCAGGTCCAGCGGCAACACTGTCCACTCGGCCGGCACTTCGGCCGTCGCTAGAGTTTCGGGCAGATCAAGCACGCAGATCCGGGCACCTGCCCCGGCAAGGGCGGTTGCAATGGCGCGGCCCAGCCCGCGTGCTCCGCCGGTGATCAGCGCGGTCTTTCCTGTCAGGTCAATCATGGTCTGCCCTCTGTATGGCAGGCGCGCCCTGTCCGTAGGGCGCGCCCGATGGTCATTTCCCATTCGTCACTCGATGACGATCAGATCCTGGAATCCACTGGTCAGCGCCTCACCGCCCCCCGGACGGGCGACGATGCAATCCTCGACCCGTGCGCTGAAATCCATGTCGCGGAAAATCGACGGTTCGATGGTAAAGATCATGCCCTCACGCACCAGCGTCGTGTCGCCCTTGGTCAGGAACGGCGGTTCATGCACGTCCCAGCCTATGCCGTGGCCCAGCCGGTGACGGAAATCTTTGCCGTAGCCCGCGTTTTCGATCACGTCACGCGCGGCCTTGTCGACCTGCTCACAGGTAACTTCGCCCGCCTTCAGCGCCGCGATGCCCGCTGCCTGGCTTTCCATGACCAGCTTGTGCACCAGTCGCTGTTCCTCTGTCGGGGCGCCAAAGGCCACGGTGCGGCCAAAGTCATAGCACATGCCATCCAGAACCGCGCCAAAGTCGAAATTGACCGACACCGGCGTGTCCAGCTTGCGCGGCCAAGTGCCCAGCTTGTCGCCAAAGCGCAGCGCGTGATCCGGCCCGGAGTTGTACAGCGAGGTGGTGAACGACGGCCCAAGGGAGCCATGCGCTCGCATTTGATAGTCGATCTCCGAGCTGATCTCGAGCTCGGTCATGCCCATTTTCAGGTTCTTTACCGTGGCAGCAAAGGCCTGTTCGGTGATTACCCCAGCGCGTGCCAGCAGGTCGATTTCATCCTGGTCTTTGATCACGCGAATGGGGCGCAGCAGCTTGGTGCCATTGGCGAATTTCACGCCTGGCAGAAGCTTTTGCAGTTCCATCAGCGCCTCGGCCTCGCCGTCTTCGGAAACCGCAACAGTGGCCCCTTCGCCGACGCCCAGATCCTTGAGGATGCCGCGCACCATTTCTACCGGGTCGTCCCAGTCGCCCAGAACGCGCAGGTCAACGCCGGTGATCTTTCCCGCGCTGCCAAATTCGGCGGTCATGCGCGGCAGGGTCAGGATCGGGTCGCGGCCCGGTGCGATCCACATGCCTTCCAGCCAATGACCGGGATGCAGGTTGCGGCCATAGTTGGGGATGTCGCGGTGAATGCCGGTGAGATAGTCCAGATCGGTCCCGATCGGGAAAAAGATCAGGTCGGCAGCACCGTCGATGCTGTTGCAAAACCGGGTCATCCGGTCTGAGTAGCTGGCCAAGGGGGCTCTCCTTCTTTGGTCTATTTGGGGGTCTATGTGGGTGTTTCGGTGTGGTGGCAGGCGGCCTGCCGCCCGTCGCCCATGTCGCGCAAGGCGGGGCGTTCCGCCCGGCACAGATCGGTGGCCAGCGGGCAGCGCGGATGAAAGGCGCAGCCCGACGGCGGATTCAGCGGTGACGGAATGTCCCCCTTGATCGGCGCATAGACGGTGCGGCGGCGGTCCAGCCGCGGCACGCCGTCGATCAGCGCGCGGGTATAGGGATGTGCGGGGGCATCGAATATGCGGTCCACCGGACCCATCTCAACCACGCGGCCCAGATACATCACCAGCACGCGATCAGAGATATGTTCGACAATGCCCAGATCGTGGCTGATGAACAGATAGGTCAGCCCCAGTTCGTCCCGCAGGTCCATGAACAAGTTGACGATCTGCGCTTGGATGGACACGTCCAGCGCACTGACCGCCTCGTCGCAGACCAGCACCTCGGGTTGTACGGCAAGGGCGCGGGCGATGCCGACCCGCTGGCGCTGACCGCCGGAGAAAGCGTGCGGAAACCGATCGCCATAGCTGGGGTCGATGCCGCAACGCTCCATCAGGTCCGCGACATAGGTATCAGCCTCGGCCGGGGTCGTCAGGCGGTGAACGCGCGGGGCCTCGCCGATCAGGCTTTTCACGCGCTTGCGCGGGTTCAGCGAGGAAAACGGATCTTGAAAGATCATCTGCATCGGCAGGGCCGCGCCCTTGGCCTCGGGCCGGTCAATAGTGCCGGATGTCGGTTCCAGCAGGCCCGCAACCATGCGGCCCAGCGTGGACTTGCCGCAGCCGGATTCCCCAACCACGCCCAGCACCTCGCCCGCTTTCAGGTCAAAGCTGACATCCTCGACCGCATGGACCACGGCAGGCGGCGGAGCCAGCCCGACACGGCGCAAAGCTCTTGTGACGAAATCCCCTTCGGAGCCAAATCGGCGGCCAAGGTCGCGGACGGAAAGTACGGTCTCGCTCATGTCTCTTGGCCTCCGGTGATCGGATGAACACAGCGCACCGCGCGACTGTTGTTGACGGGTGCCAGCGCGGGCATGGACCGGCAGGCGGCGGTTGCCCGGTCACATCGAGGCGCAAAGGCACAGCCCGGCGGCAGATCGGTCAGCGCGGGCATTCGTCCGGGGATCTGTTGCAACCGGCCGCCACGCTGTCCCGGCACCGGAACAGAGGCAATCAGCCCGCGGGTGTAGGGATGTGCCGGACTGTCCAGAACATCGTTCACTGGACCTTGTTCGACGATGCGCCCGGCGTACATGACGGCAATCCGGTCAGCCAGACCGGCGACCACGGCCAAGTCGTGGCTGATCCAGATCAGCGCCGTGCCCCGGTCGCGGCAAAGCTGTTGCACCAGCGCAAGGATCTGCCCCTGAATTGTCACGTCCAGCGCCGTAGTGGGTTCGTCCGCGATGATCAGGTCGGGCTGATGCAGCAGGGCGATGGCAATCGCCACCCGCTGCCGCATCCCACCGGACAGTTGGTGCGGATAGGTGTTCAGCCGGTCCTCGGGGGACGGGATGCCGACCTCGTCCAGTGCGGCCACCGCGCGCTCGCGGACCTGCGCGCGGTCCAGCCGCTGATGCGCCAGCAGGGCATCGCGGATCTGTGTCCCGATGCGCAGCACGGGGTTCAGCGTCATCATCGGATCCTGAAAGATCATCGCGATCTTCTGACCGCGCAGGCGGCGCATCTGCTTTTCCTTCAGCGGCAAGATGTTTTCACCGTGCAGGCGCACCTCTCCGGCTGTCACCTGCCCCGGTGGGCTGATCAGACGGTTGATGGAAAAGCCAGTCAGCGACTTGCCTGATCCGCTTTCTCCGACAAGGCCAAGGATCTCTCCGCGCGCAACGCTGAGCGACAGGTCTTGCAGGGCGTGGATCGTTTCTTTCGGGGTGACGAAACTTGTGCGCAGATCGCGCAATTCCAGAACGGGGGTCATGGTGGGCCTCACAATCTGGGGTTCAGGACATCGCGCAGGCGGTCGCCCAGCACGTTCACGCTGATGATGATGGCCAGCAGAACCAGCCCGGGCAGCACGCTGATCCAGTAGCGGCCCGATTGCAGGTAATCGAAGCCGTTGGCGATCAGCAGCCCCAGCGAGGGCCGGGTCGGCGGCAGGCCAAGGCCAAGGAACGACAGCGTCGCCTCCAGCGAGATGGCCATGGCGACCTGCATGGTGGCCACGACAAGCATGGTTGGTAGGCAATTCGGCAGGATATGCCCAAGCAGGATGCGCAAACCGCCAAGGCGCAGCCCGCGCGCCGCCTCGACATAATCGCGTGCCCCTTCGACCAGTGCGACGCCGCGCACGGTGCGGGCGAAATAGGCCCATTGCACCACCACCAGCGCAAAGATGATCTTGTCCACCCCGCGCCCAAGGATCACCAGCAGGATCAGCGCCACAAGGATGGTGGGAAAGCTGAGCTGCAGGTCCACGATCCGCATCAGCACCGTATCGACCCAGCCGCGCCGAAAGGCGGCGACCAGCCCGATCAGTGTGCCAAAGACCAGCGCCAACAGCCCCGAGGCAAGCCCGACAACCAGCGAGATGCGAATACCGTAAAGCATGGCCGACAGCATGTCGCGCCCCTGCCCGTCAGTGCCCAGCCAATAGGTCATGCCGGTAAAGCTCTCGCTGCCGGGGGCCATCAGGCTGTCCATGATGTCGACCTGCCGCAGGTCATAGGGGTTCTGCGGCGCGATCAGCGGCGCGCCAAACCCGGCGATGCAAAAGCCGACAAAGACGATCAGCGCCAGCACCGCGCCGGTGTCGGACAGGAACCGGCGGATCAGATCGCGGATCGATCCTGCAGCGGGGGCGGTTGTCGCGGTTGTGGTGGGAACGCTCATGCGCGACCCCCACCCAGCCGGATGCGGGGATCAAGCAGGGAATAAAGAATGTCGATGAGCAGGTTCAGGGTCACGAACATGAAGACCACGCAGATCAGATAGGCAACAATCAAGGGCCGGTCGAGCACGCCGATTGCGTCGATCAACATCTTGCCCACACCGGGCCAGGAAAAGATCGACTCGACCACCACGGCAAAGGCGATCACGCCGCCAAACTCCATCCCCAGCACGGTGACAATGGGGATCAGGATGTTCTTGAGCGCATGAACGCCAAGGATGCGCCGCTCGGGCACGCCGCTGGCGCGGGCGAATTTGATATAGTCGGTGAACATGACCTCACGCATGCCAGCGCGGGCCAGCCGGATCACCATGGCCATCATTATCAGCGACAGGGTAAAGGCGGGCATTGCCAGATGGTGCAGACCGTCAAGCGTGAACAGGCTGAGACGGACACCCCCCAGCGCGACTGTATCGCCGCGCCCGACAGAAGGCATCCAGCCCAGCTGTACTGAAAAGGTCAGGATCATGATAATCCCGATCCAGAAGACGGGCAGCGAAAAGGCGACGGTGGAAAACGACATGATCAGCTTGGCCGTCCATGTCTGTGGCTTCAGCCCGGCGTAGATGCCAAGTGGCAAACCGACCACCAGCGCCATCAGCAGCGCACAGAACGCCAGTTCCAGCGTCGCGGGCAGCCGTTCAAGGATCAGGTGCAGCGCAGGCACGCCGTGGGTAAAGCCTTTGCCCATGTCGCCCTGAATCAGGTTGCCGACAAAGGTCAGGTACTGGCGCCAGATCGGTTGATCCAGCCCCAGATCCTTGATGATCGCGGTCAGGCAGGCCTGATCACATTCGGACGAGGCGAAAATATAGACCGGGTTTCCAATCACGTTGACGCCAAAGAAGACCAGCAGCGTCATGACCATCAGGACAAGCAATGCCTGTAGCACGCGTCGGATGATGTATTCGGTCATTTTCTCTTCGCCTCGTCCGGATTTCAGGATCAGTCGACGCGACTGATTTCGGTGGCCAGCGTGCGCTCATTCGTGCGCGGCTTGTGGGTCAACCCGGCGCGCATGGCCCAGTTGTTCACCTGAAAGTGCAGCGGAATGTAGGCGTAGTCGTCCATGCCGATGCGGATCGCCTCTTGCAGGAGGGCAAGCCGCTTTTCCGAGTCGACAGTACGCTTGGCCAGAACCGACCGGGCGTCGATCTCCGGATTGGAATAGCGGCCAAAGTTGCCGTTCCCACCACCCGTTGCTGCGTTGTAGGTTTCCAGCGTGCCGGAGACGGTATAGGTCGCCTCACCCGCCACGGTGCCCCAGCCGGTCAGCGACATCGAGAACTCGGGTACGTCGAAACCGGGCATCGACAGGTCGTCGCCACGGATCAGCCGCGAAAAGAAGATGTTGCGCGGCATGGCGTCAACTTCGGTCGTGATGCCGACACGGGTCCACATCTGCGCCACCGCCTCAAGGATGCGACCATCGTTGATGTAGCGGTCGTTCGGGCCGTGCAGCATCAGGCGGAAACCGTCGGCATAGCCAGCCTCGGCCAGCAGTGCAAGGGCGGCAGCGGGATCGTAGGCATCGGCCTCAAGCCCTTCGACATAGCCGAAAAAGCCCGGCGGAACGATGTTCTTGGCTGGCAGGGATGCGCCCCCCATGATCCGGTCGCGGATCGCCTCGCGGTTGATGGCCAGGCTCAGCGCCTTGCGTACGCGCCAGTCACGCATCGGGTTCGGCACCATGACGTTGCCGTCATTGTCGGTGATGAAACGCTCGACGTGCTTGTAGCCGGGCATGAGATAGATCAGCCGGTCCGACGGGATGGTCGAGACGGTGAATTCGGGGTTTTCCTGCAATTGCGGCAAGTCGACTGTGGGCGGATAGTCAATGATGTCCACGTCGCCGTTCAGCAACGCCGCAAGACGCGAGGCATCCTGCGTAACCGGGCGAAAGACAACCTTGTCCCATTCCACGTCGCCGCCCCACCAGTCGGGGTTCTTGACCACTGTGACACTGGCGCCGGGGGTGAAGGTGTCATATTTGAACGGGCCAGTGCCCATTGTGGCCTTGCCGCTGTTGAAATCAACGGATTCCACAGCACCCTTGGCCGCGTGCTCTGCAAGGATCGGCAACATGGCCAGATCTTCGGCAACGGTGGGATAGGGGCCATCGGTGGTGATGTGGATCGTCAGGTCATCGACCTTGGTCCAGACCTTGCCGCCCTTGTCCAGCTGGAACGCCGGAGACGCGGGCGCACCGGAAATGCCAGCCTTCAGCCGGTCAAAGGTGAACAGCACGTCATCGGCGGTGAAATCCTCGCCGTCGTGCCATTTCACGCCTTCGCGCAGCTTGAATTCCCAGGTGGTGTCATCCAGCGCCTGCCAGGACACGGCCAAACCGGGGATCGGCTGCGAGGCGGAATCCAGCGCCACCAGCTTTTCAAAGATATGCTCATGCACCTGCACGTCGGCGGACAACTGGGTCCAGTGCGGATCAAGCGAACTGGCCTCAGACCGGACGCCGATGGTCAACACCTCTTCGGCCACCACGGGCGCAGCCGTCATCATTGCGGCGCACAACGCGCCGGTTATCCATGGTTTCATGGACTATCTCCTTGTCGGGTGAAGGCGCCGCAGGCTGCGGCGCCTTTGGATCGGAACAGTTAAATCCGTTCACTGTTGTAAAAATTTTTTAACGCAGCTTCGCGATTCGGTCCAGCAGTTTCACACAGCGAACTTAAGTTCGTCAGAATCCGCCAATGCAGGTGTAGCGAGTTTCAAGGTAATCATCGAGACCCTGCCATCCGCCCTCTTTGCCCATGCCGGATTCCTTGAGGCCGCCAAACGGGATTTCCGGCGTGACGATCAGCACTTCGTTGATGCCGATCAGCCCATATTCCAGCCCGTCCTGCAGCCGGAAGGTCCGGCCAAGGTCGCCGGTGTAGGCATAGGCCGCCAGACCATAGACCGTGTCATTGGCCATCGCGATGGCCTCTTCTTCGGTCTCAAAGCGGTAAACCGGGGCGACGGGACCAAAAATTTCTTCCTGCGTGACGCGCATTTCGGGCGTCGCATCGGCGATTACGGTCGGGGCGTAGAACAGCCCGCCGCGCTCATGCGGCGCGCCACCGGCCAGAACTTTGCCGCCCTTGTCCACCGCGTCCTGTACCAGTTCGGAAATCTTGGCCAGCGCGGGTGCGTCAACCATCGGGCCTTGTTCTGCGCCATCTTCCAGACCGGGGGCGACGGTCAGCGCGCGGGCGCGTTCCGCCAGCCGTTCGACAAAGGCATCGTAGATTCCCGCCTGCACGTAGACCCGGTTGGAACAGATGCAGGTCTGACCGGCGTTGCGGAACTTGGCGATCATCGCGCCGTCGACCGCGCGGTCCAGATCGGCGTCGTCAAACACGATAAAGGGCGCGTTTCCGCCCAGCTCCATGCTGACCTTCTTGACCGTCCCCGCCGCGCCGCGCAGCAACTCTTTGCCGATCTCGGTCGAGCCGGTAAAGGTGACCTTGCGCACCTTGGGGTTGTCCATGATCTCACCGCCGATGGCCTTTGCAGAGCCGGTGAGGATGTTGACCACGCCGGGGGGAAAGCCGACCCGTTCGGCCAACACACCCCAAGCGATCCCGCTATAGGGGGTGGCCGTGGCCGGTTTCACCACCACCGGGCAGCCAGCCGCCAGTGCCGGGCCAAGTTTCCGCGCCAGCATCGACGAGGGGAAATTCCACGGTGTGATTGCGGCGACGACGCCGACCGGGTGTTTTGTTGTCATCAGCCGCCGGTTGGGCCAGGGCGAAGGGATGACCTCGCCGCGCGCGCGGCGGATTTCCTCAGCGAACCATTGCACATAGGCGGCAGAGGACATCACCTCTCCCTTGGACTCAGTCAGCGGCTTGCCCTGTTCCAGTGTCAGGATGCGCGCCAGTTCATCCGCATTGGCGATGATTTCGGCACTCAGCGCGCGCAACAGCGCGGCGCGTTCAGTCACTGTTTTGGCAGCATAGGCCGGAAAGGCGTCATGCGCCGCCGCAATGGCGCGCCGGGTTTCTTCGGCACCCGCGTTCGGCACCTGCCCGATCACGTCTCCGCTGGACGGATCGGTCACGTTGATCGTGCCGCCATCATCCGCGCCGACCCATTCTCCGCCAATCAAATTGGCCTGCCGCAGCAATTCCGACATTTGCATCTCCTGTTTTCGTACTTTTGTTCGTATAGCGCACGAATCAAGAGTCTGGCAACAAAAGTTCGTACGGCGAACAGGTGTCAGAGTGAGAACGGGGCCAAATCGACATCTGGCGTCTCTCCCAAGGCCAGCGCGGCAATGGCGCGGGACACGGCTGGACCGGCGGTAAAGCCCATCCACGGAAAGAGGTTGAGGAAGAACCCCGGCACCTGCGGCACCTCTCCCAGTACGGGCCGCCAATCGGGTGTGCCGTTCACCAGCGCGGCCCAGCTGCGCACGATCTGGACGTCGCCCAGACCGGGCACCAGCCGCTGCGCCAGCGCAAGGTTGCGCAAAACCGACCGATGATCGACCACCGGGCCGCCGCGCATCCGCGCGGGCCAGCCGCCGCCGATCAGAAAGCCGCCCTCGGCAGCCTGTTTCAGTGTCAACTTTTCAGAGGTGAAATACAGCAGCCACGGCAGCAGGGCCGGGCGCTTTTCAGTCACGCTGACCTGAATGGCGTGCGCCTCGATCGGGACAGATACGCCGACCATCCGCGCGACGGCGGCGGCATCCGCCCCGGCGGCGTTTACGACGCGGGTCGCGTGGATCACCTCATCGCCCGTGGTCACGGCAAAGCCGCCCTGCTCTGGCGCAATAGCCGTCACCGGGGCGTTGCGGCGCAGGGTCAACCCCGCCTCACGCGCGCGCCGCAGGAACAGCGGCGCAACCTTGAACGGATCGGCCTTGCCCTCGATCGGACAAAAGGCACCGCCGGGGAACCCGCCGGTCAGAAAGGGCGCGTGACGGTCCAGATCATCGCCAGTCCACAGGTCGATTCGCAGACCCTGCGCGCGTTCGATGTCTGCCTTGATACGCAGAGCGGACATTTCATCGTCCGACCCGGCCACCATCAGGCCGCCCTTGGCGACAAACCCAAGATCTCCGCCCAACTCCTGTTCCAACCGCTCCCACAGGCCGATGGACTGTATGAACAGTGGCAAAACTTCGGAGTAGTGGCGCGCCCAATCCACACCCAGATTGCGGAACGGATCAAAGGGGATCTGCGCATGGATCGACCCGGCATTCGACCCAGATGCGCCCAGATTGACGTCCCGCCGTTCCAGCAGGATCACCCGCGCCCCGGCCAGACAGGCATAATAGGCGGTGGCGGTGCCCGCCAACCCGCCGCCAATGATCGCAAGATCGTATCGCATCCGTGCAAAAACCCCGTTGAACCGCTCTATGTGTTCGCTATACTAACTTTTGTACGCATAATGAACATATAGAATTCGATCGACGAATTCACCGACACGGAGGTTCCCCAATGGCCGCATTCGAGGTCGCCGCCAGCACCTTTCCCTATCTTTACTCCCGGACAGGTCTGGATTCCCTGCGCCATCTGCACGGCATGGGCTACAGCAAGTTTGAGCTCATGATCTTCCCACCGCACTCTTGGCCGTCCGATCTGTCAGAGGCCGACATTAAGGAATACAAGGCCTGGCTGGATGGCGAAGGCACGCAGATCACTTCGTTCTGCTATCCGCTGATCGACAACAACCCCAACTCCCCAGACCGCCACATGCGCGACTACACGCTGGATCGCTACCGCGAGGCGATCGACATGTCGGCGGAACTGAACTGCCCCTATGTGGTCATGATCCCCGGCGCCTACGGCGGGCTGATCGACCCGCCCAAGCAATGGCTGGACGACTGGTTTGTCGAATCAGCCAAGAAGGTGGTCGAGCATGCCAAGGGCACCGGCGTGCGCATCCTGCTGGAAAACGTCCCCTTCACGCACCGCCCCTCGGCGCAGGACATGAAGGACCTGTGCGGCATGATCGGCGACATCGGCGTCAACTATGACGTCTGCAACGGCGTCTACATAAAGGAAGACGCGGGCGATGCGATCCGCCTGTTGGGTGACCTGTGTGAAAACGTCCACATCTCGGACAGCCCGGCGGATGTGTTTAAACATGAGCGCCTAGGCACCGGCATCGTCGATCCCGCACCGGTGATGCAGGCGCTCAAGGACATCGGTTATGACAAGGTAACCGTGCTTGAGATGATCTCGGACGCCAATCTGCCCGACACCGACCCCGAAGGCGACATTCGCGCCAGCCATGACATTCTTGCCCAGCACGGCTGGGCGGCGCTGTAAGACTCCTGGAGACAGACATGAAACAATTCCGCGGAAGCTATTCCGTTAACGTCACCCCCTTTACCGAGGATGGCGGCGACATCGATCTGGCGGCCAACCGTCGCTTTATCGACTGGCAGATCTCGCAGGGCGTGCCGGGGGTGATCATCCTTGGCACCTCGGGTGAGTTCCTGACCGTCACCGATGATGAGCGTCGCCGCTACATCGAGGACACGGTGGCCCATGTGAACGGCCGCATCGACGTTCTGGTCGGCGCCGCCAACGCACACAGCCCCACCGCCGCCCGCTATGCGCGCGAGGCTGAAGAGGCGGGCGCACAGGGTCTGATGATCATTCCGCCCTATTACTACACACCTACCGAAGATGAGATCGTCGGCTATTACGACACGATCACAAAGACCTGCGGTCTGCCGATCATGTTGTACAACAACCCGGTCACGTCCAACGTGGACATGTCGGCCAAGCTGGTCGGGCGTCTGACCCGCGAATTCGACACGGTGCGGTATATCAAAGAGGCGTCGATGGACGTCGCCCGCGTCTTTGACATCATCGAGGAAACCGACGGCGTGATGAACGTCTTCGCCGGTGAGCGCATTGTCGAAAGCTTCCTCTTGGGGGCCGTTGGCTATGTGAACCCCTTTGGCAACTACATCCCGCGCGCCTCTACCGGGATCTGGGATCTGCTGCTGGCAGGCCGGATCGAGGACGCCAAGCGCATCCAGCGCCATATCACCGTGATTGAACATGTCATCGCCGAGGGTCACCCGACCTACGGGCATCAGTGCTATTCCAAGGTGCTGGCCGCCAAGGCGGGCTATCCCGTGGGCGACGTGCGTCCGCCGCTGACCACCTTTGCCTCGCTCGGGGCCGAGGATCTGGCCAAAGCGGAGCGGCTCAAGGGCATCATGGATGAGCTGGACCGTCTGATGGACGAGCTTGAAAGCAAGGCCGCATGACCGAGATTCCGCTTTTTACCTCCTTCAAATTGCGCGGTGTCACCTTTCCGAACCGGATCATGCTGGCGCCGATGTGCCAGTATCAGGCCATCGACGGCATACCGAACGACTGGCACCGCGCCCATCATGGGCGCTACGCCACCTCTGGCGTGGGGTCTGTGGTGGTCGAGGCGACGGGCATCTCCGCCGAGGGCCGGATCAGTCCGGGATGCACGGGTCTGTATAATGACGAACAGGTTGCCGCATGGCGTGAGATCACCGATCTCTACCGCGCGCAGGGCATCCCAGTTTTTGTCCAGATCAACCATGCAGGTGCCAAATCCTCGACCATGCGGCCTTGGGACGGGATGGGGCCACTGGACCCGGACAGCACAGAGCCGCCTTGGCAGACTTATGCGCCCTCTGCCGTGCCCGCCCGCGACGGTTGGCATACGCCTCAGGCGCTGACGGTCGCGGAAATCGCCGGAATCGTGCAGGATTTTGCCAATGCGGCCAAGCGCGCCATTGAGGCGGGTTTTGACGGGGTCGAGATCCACGGCGCGCATGGCTACCTGCTGCATGAATTCATGTCGCCCTATGCCAACAAGCGTACGGATGCCTATGGCGGCCCGGTGGAAAACCGGATGCGGATGGCGGTCGAGGTGGCCCGCGCCGTGCGCGCCGTACTGCCCGACGACATGCCCCTGCTCTACCGCGCCTCCTGCGTTGATGGTGAGGGCGGCGGGCTGACGCTGGACGACACGGTTGCGCTGTCTCATGCGCTCAAGGCCGAAGGCGTCGACATGATCGACGCCTCGGGCGGCGGCATCCCGGCAGGGATGCGCCTGGCGCAGCAGAAACCGGAACCCGGTTTTCAGGTGCCCTTCGCGGACCGCATCAAGCAGGACACCGGGTTGGCCACCGTCGCCGTCGGCATGATCACCGAGGCCGAGTTGGCCAACGACATCGTGGCAAGCGGCAAGGCCGATCTGGTGGCGCTGGCGCGCGGGATGCTGCGTGACCCGGCCTGGCCCTATCACGCCGCGCAGGCGCTGGGGCACCCGGAACCGGCCTCGATCTTGCCAAAGCTCTACGCCTTTTACTTGAAACTGGCGTCCTGATCGTCCGATCCTCAACGCGGCGCCCCCTCTATCGGGGCGCCGTATTTACGCAAACCGCAGGAGCCTGACATGATCCGCTTTTTCTACAACATGGCGCCCAACCCGATGAAGGTGGCGCTGTTTCTCGAAGAGTCGGGGCTGGACTATGAACCCGTCCCCATCGACACCCGCAAGGCGGAACAGCACTCCGACACCTTCAAGGCGCTGAACCCCAACGCCAAACTTCCGGTGCTGACCGATGATGAGACGGTGATCTTCGACAGCAATGCCATCTTGCTGTACCTCGGCGAAAAGACCGGGCAGTTCATGGGCACCCCGGACCAGCGCGGCCAACTGCTGTCGTGGATGCTGTTCGTGGCCTCGGGCGTTGGCCCATTTTCCGGGCAGGCGGTCCATTTCCGCAATTTCGCGCCGGAAAAACCGCCCTACGCGGTCAAACGGTATGACTTTGAGGCGCGCCGCCATTGGCAGATCGTCGAAGACCGACTGGCGCAGGGCGAATGGATGATGGGCGATACCTATTCTATCGTCGACATGGCGGTTTGGGGCTGGGGCTCGCGTCTGTCCTACATGCTGGGTGATGACAACATCATGCAGAAATACCCCAATCTCGACCGCCTGATGAAAGCCATTGACGCCCGCCCCGCCGCCGCACGGGCGCAGGCGCTGAAAGATCACCACGAGTTCAAGGCAGAGTTTGACGAAGTCGCCATGCGCTCCCTCTATCCGCAGATCTTCGCGCCCGACCCCGTCTAAAAGTGTAGGAAAACCCGATCTGCCTTGTCCCCGTCAAAACCCACATGATACTGCGGATGTGACGGGGACAAGGCCCGGAAGATCGGACATTCAATGACTGACAAAACGCATGACGGTGTGACCCTGCAGGACCATGCGGCCTATTTGGCGCAGGTGCACGATTTTCAGGCCGACATCGAGATCCTTGCCAACAGCGATTTGGTGGGGACCATTCTGGAAACCGTCATGATGGCCACCGGCATGCGTTTCGCGGCGGTCGCCCGCGTGACGGCCGATCGCTGGGTCGCCTGCCGCACCGTGGATGAGACGCAATTCGGTTTGCAGTCCGGGGATGAGATCGAGATCAGATCGACCTTTTGCCAATCCGTGCGCGACACAGCCCAAAAGGTGCTGTTCAACGATTCCGCGACCGATGAGGTTTACGAGAACCACCCTATTGCGTTGAAATTCGGCATCGCCAGCTATGCATCGCTGCCGATCTACCGCAGCGACGGCAGCTTTTTCGGCACACTCTGCGCCATTGATCGGGAACCGCGCGATGTCAAACATCCCCGCGCGGTTGCCATGCTGGAAATGTTTGCTTCCATCATCGGGCAAAGCCTTGAGACCGTCGAACGGCTGGAAGCGCAGGAACACAATCTGGAGCATGAGCGCCAGATGACCCAGATCCAGGAAGAATTCATCGCTGTTCTGGGTCATGACCTGCGCAACCCGGTGGCCGCCTTTGGCGCGGGCTTGCGGCAGCTTGAACGCGAAGCCCAGACAGAGCGCGCGCAGGTCATCATACCGCTCATGAAGTCGTCGCTGTATCGGATGAATGAGCTGATCGACAACATCATGCTGCACGCCCGGTCGCGTTTTGGGCGTGGTATCCGCATCGCCGCCGTCCCTGACGCGCCCTTGGCAGAGGCGATTGCCCATGTGGTCGAGGAAATCCGCGTCACCGCCCCGGATCGGGAAGTTGCGCTGGACCTTGAGCTGAATGGGCCCGTGCGGTGCGATCCGGCCCGGATCGCACAGGCCGTGTCCAATCTGGTATCGAATGCGGTGCGGCATGGCACGCCAGGGCATCCGATCGAGGTCCGCGGCCGAACAGAGGGCGATGAGGTCGTCATCACCGTGGCCAATCGGGGTGCGCCCATTCCCGATGATTTCCACGCGGATCTATTCAGCCCCTTTCGGCGCGGCTCCAACACCGAAGGCAAAAGCCTGGGTCTTGGGCTTGGGCTGTATATCTCGGCCTCGATCGCACAGGCGCATGACGGCGATATCGGCGTGTCCTGTGCCGATGGCACCACGGCCTTTGAGATCCGTTTGCCAATTGCATCGACCACCTGATCTGGTCAGGCGGCCGATACGCGGCGCATGTTACCTAATGTAGCTGGCCCCGTTTACGTCCAGCGTTGCGCCGGACAGGTGGCGGCAGCGTCCCGACAGGCAAAAGGCCGTCAGCGCCGCGATATCAGAGGGCGGCACAAATTCCCCCATCGTCAGGCGATCCTCGACCACATGCCGTCCGCCCTGGCTTTGGGCGAAATCGCGACTCATCTTGGTGTCCACAACGCCCGGCGCGATGATGTAGGTACGGATGCCGTCGCGGGCATAGCCCGTCGCCACGGTCTGCAAGGCCGCCTTGAACGCCGCCTTGGACGCCGCATAGCCGATCGTCTGCGGGTTGGTGACGCCCTTTTGCGCCGCCCAGCTGGAAATGCCCACGATCTCACCACCGCCGCGTTCGCGGAAATGACGCACCGCCGCACGCAACAGGGCGGAGGCGGCAAAGACATTGACCTGAAAGGTCTCTTCCCAAACGCGGTCCCATTCGTCATCTGGATCGTCGATGCCACCGGCGAAATGCATCACAGCGGCGTTGTTCACGATTCCATCCAGCCCGCCGGTCAGGGCGATGGCCTCGGCGAACATCGCCTCGGCGCCCTCTTTGGCGGCAAGATCGCCCTGCAACAGGATGGCGCGCTCCTTTGGAACGCCGTCCATCGCGGCCTCGGCCCCGGCACGGTCACGCCCGTAATGCGCCACAACCCGCGCACCCTGCGCGGCGATTTCGCGCGCGATTTCCTGGCCGATGCCCTTTGACGCGCCGGTCACCAGTATCGTCTTGCCGTCCAACATCGGTCTTCTCCTTCACGGCGCCCTTGACGCCTTTCATCATTTCGCACAAATGTTCACATATCGAACACACGGGAGTCGAGCAACATGAATGACATGCCAAGCGTGCTGATCCTCGGGGCGGGCCCCATCGGCTGCGGCTTTGCCGCCAGCTTTTTGGCCGCCGGGTTCAATGTCACACTCTGCGACCCGTCAGACGACGCGCGCGCCAGCGCCCCGGATCTGGTCACACGCCATGGCGCGGCGATGTCACTTGCCGGTCTGCCCACCCCAAAAGGCTCGGCTCAGTTGATCGCGGCCCTGCCGGACCGTATCGCGGCCCCACTGGTGATTGAGGCCGGGCCGGAACGGCTGGCGGTGAAACAGGCACTGTTCCGCGATTTGCTGTCGCGCGGCGACACTGCGATCATCGCCACGGCGTCCTCGGCCATAACCGTGTCGCAGATCCTGCCCGACCCTGTCGATCAGGCCCGATGCCTTGTTGCCCATCCCGCCAATCCGCCCAGCCTGCTGCGCGTGCTGGAACTGGTCCCCGCCCCCGGCACCACGCCCCAGACGATGGACCGGGCCGAGGCACTGTTCCGGCAGGGTGGCTTTGACCCGGCGCGGCTGGGTCATGAGGTGCCCGCCTTTGTCTTTAACCGCCTGCAAAGCGCGCTGCTGCGCGAGGCCTACCGGCTGGTCGATGAGGACGTGATCGGCGTCGACGCGCTGGACGCACTGGTGCGCGACGGGCTTGGCCCCCGCTGGGCGCTGTCCGGCCCGTTTGAAACCGCCGATCTGAACACGGCGGGCGGTGTGCGCGGACATGCCGAACGGCTTGGCCCCGCCTATGCCACCATTGGGCGCGACCGGGGAGAGATTGCCCCCGACTGGTCCCCTGCCCTTGTTGACAAGGTCGAGGCACAGCGTCGCGCCGTCCTGCCAGAGGACGCCCTGCCCGCCCGCCGAGCGTGGCGCGAACAGGCGCTGGCCCGGCTGCTGGACGCGCGTCGGAAAATCCTGCAAGGGGACGGCGCATGACGCTACGGTTTACCTTTGACGGGCAAGAGATCACCTGCCCCGCCGACTCCTCGCTGGCCGCGGCGTTGACGCAGGCCGGGCATCGCGCCTTTCGTCTGACCGATCAGGGCGCGGCGCGCGGCATCTTTTGCGGCATGGGGGTCTGTCAGGATTGCCTTGTCACCATTGATGGCCGGCCAAACCAACGGGCGTGCATGACCCCGGCGCGCGATGGCATGACCGTCACCACCCAAGTCGCCCGCCCTCCGCTGACGGCCCCTGCCCCGCGTGACCTGACACCGAAACGGCTGACGCCCTCTGTGCTGGTGGTCGGCGGCGGCGCGGGCGGTCTGACCGCCGCCATCACCGCCCGCGAAACCGGGGCCGAGGTGGTGGTGCTGGACGAACGCAAGGTGCCCGGCGGTCAGTATTTCAAACAGGACGCCAACCCGGCGCGCGCGCCGCTGGATGCCCAACAATCCGAGGGCCGCGCCCTTGTGCAGGCCGCCCAAGAGGCCGGCGTCACGATCCTGTCGCAGACAGAGGTCTGGGGTGCCTTTGACGGGCCAGAGATCATGGCCACCGGCCCGGATGCGGTCTATGCCATCGCACCACAAAAACTGATCGTGGCCACCGGGGCCTATGAACGTCCCGCGATGATCCCCGGCTGGACATTGCCCGGCGTGATGACCGTGGGCGCGGCGCAGACGCTGTGGCGCAGCTATCGCACCCTGCCGGGCAAGCGCGTTGCGCTGTTCGGCAACGGTCCGCTGGTGGCGCAGGTGGCGCTGGAGCTGGCCAATGGCGGCGCGCAGATCGTCACGCTGGCAGAGGCCGCTCCTGCCGCTTGGCAGCGCCCTGCCGCGACCTTTGACATGATCCGTCGCGATCCCGGTCTGGCGCGCAAGGGGATGGCGATGTTGGCGGGGCTGCGTCGCCACGGGGTACGCCCCACCCATGACGCGCTGCCGACAGCCATCCGCCAGACCGCCAACGGGCTAAAGATCACCTATTCCGTCAAGGGCCAGACCCGCACTGTCACCGCCGATGCGGTCTGCCTCAACTTCGGTTTTCAGCCGCAGAACGAAATCCTGCGACTGTTGGGCTGTGACATGACCTATGACGCGCGCTTTGATCAGCTGCGCGTCACCCGGTCCGACAGCTGTGAAACCTCTGTGTCCGGGGTCTATGCGATTGGTGATTGCTGCGGTCTGGGCGGCGCGCCCGCCGCCATGGTCGAGGGGCGTATTGCCGGCCATGCTGTCTGTGGCGGCGGGACGCGTGCCGGGGACCGGACGGACCTCACTCGGCACCGCGCCTTTCAATCCGCGCTCTGGCGGGTCTATGCCGCCGATCTGCCCCTGCCCGAAGAGGCCGCGCCCGACACCCATATCTGCCGCTGCGAAGAGGTGACCAAAGCGCAGCTAGACGCCGCGCTGGATGACGATCCGACCGACATCGGCGCGCTGAAACGCGCCACCCGCATCGGCATGGGCCGTTGTCAGGGCCGCTATTGCGCGCCCGCCGTGGCCGGAATCATGGCCCGCCGTCAGGGCAAACCGCTGGGCGATCTGTCCTATTTCGCGCCCCGCGTGCCGATCAAACCCGTCGACATTGCCGCCATCACCGCTGCAGAGGCGCTCTTGGACGACCTTGATGACTGACACCGACCTGCTGATCATTGGCGGCGGTATTACCGGCCAGACCGCCGCACTGATGGCCGCCGAGGCGGGCGCGCGCGTCACCATCGTGGATGCCGCACGCAACGCTGGATCCCATGCCAACGCGGGCAGCCTGCACGTCCAGATGCAAAGCCGCTTTCTGCGGCTGAACCCGCATCTGGCCGACAACCTCGAAAGCTCATTGCCGTTGTACCTGTCCGCCGTCACCGCGTGGGAGGCGCTGGACACCCGGCTGGGCGGTGTCGAACTGACCCGCGAAGGCGGCCTGATGCTGGCCGAGAACGCCGCGCAACTGGACTTTCTGCACCAAAAGGCCGAGCGTGAAACCCGCAAGGGGCTGGACGTCGAGATCCTCGACCGCGACGCGCTGCACGCCCTTGCGCCATGGTTGTCACCGCAGATCGTCGGGGCCGAATTGTGCCGGAATGAGGGCAAGCTGAACCCGCTGATCGCCAACCGAAAGATGCGCGCCGCGCTGGACGTGCTGGGTGTGCGGATGGTTCACGACCGGATCACCCGGATAGAAGACGGTACCACGCCAACCGCCCACGGGACGCGCGCCTATACCGCCGGCGCCATCCTGATTGCCGCGGCTTGGGGGGCCGAGGCGCTTAGCGCGCCCTTGGGTCTGTCCCTGACCACGCCACCCGAACCTCTGCACATGAACATCACAGAGGCGGGCGACTACCAGATTCACCATCTTGTCCAGCACGCGGAACGGCCCATCACGCTGAAACAGTTCCGTTCTGGTCAGGTGGTGATCGGCGGAGGCTGGGATGCGCAATTGGCAGCGGATGTCACCCGGGCCCCGCGCATCCAAAGCAGTAGTCTGCTGGGCAATGTCGCGCTGGCGGCGCAGATCGCGCCGGGCATCGGCGGGCTGCGGGTGCTGCGCACCTGGGCGGGGTACAACACGCCGGTTGATGGCAAGGCCACGATCGGCCCTGTCCATCCGCAAAGCCGGGTCTTTCTGGCCCTGCCGGGGGACGCGGGCTATACCTTGGGGCCGATTGTCGGGCAAAGCGCCGCCGCCATGGCACTGGGGGCCGAGCCGCCAATTGACCCCGCCCCCTATAGCCCCGTCCGCTGGCGCGCCTAATGCGCCAGTGACAACTGTATCTGTTCGGCGGTTTCCAGCAATTTTGGCAGATAAGTTTCGATCATCGTCTCTCGCGTTGCCCGGATAGAGGGCACGGCGACATTGATCGACCCGGCCAGCACACCAGAGCGGAATTTCAGCGGGATGGCGATGGACAGCAGCCCCTCTTCCAGCTCCTGATCCACCAACGCCCAACCCTGATCGCGCACCTCGGAAAGAACTGCGCGCAGTTCAGCCTTGTTGGTGACGCTGTGGCGGGTGCGTGGCACAAGGCGCGCATTGGCGATGATGCCGTCCCAGTTCTCTTCGGGTTGCGCGGCCAGCAGCACCCGGCCGTTCGCCGTATAGAATGCGGACTGGCGACTGCCCACGGTGATGCCGACGCTAATGATATTGTGCGCCTGCACCCCGGCGACATAAACCACGTCCAATCCGTCAAGAATGGCCGCCGTACAGCTTTCGCCGGTCTGTTCGGACAGCCGTTCCATGAAGGGGCGCGCGCGGTCCCAGATGCCGATCTTGGACAGCACCGAAAACCCGAGGTCCAGCACCTTGGGCGTCAGATCGAACAGCTTGCCGTCGGTGACGACGTAGCCCTCTTTCACCAGTGTCAGCAAAAAGCGGCGCGCGGTGGCGCGGCTCATGCCGGTTTCGGCAGCCACCTCAGACAGGGTCATCTTACGCGAGGTACGGCTAAAGCTGGACAGGATCTCGAGACCCCGAGACAGCGAACTGACAAAATCCCGGCTGGACAGTTTTTCCTGCTCTTCGCCTGCATCCGGCGTCACCGTGCCCAAGCGGGTGTCGCTGGTGGCCTGAACGGGTTGGGTTACAACAGGTTTTGCCATCTGAAATCTCACTTTCTGTGCGCGATACGAACTATCACCGGCATGGACGAAGCGGAACCCTTCTTAAGACTGCTACTTCGTCAAAAAATGCTTGCGATTCGAGATTCGCCCCGCCAATATTACGAACATATGTTCGATATGCGAACATTGCCAACAGGGAGTGTCTCAATGACCACCAATAATAGGATGAACGCGGGTCTGCCGCGTCGCTCAGTTCTGACCGGGATGGCCGCAGCGAGTGCCGCCGCCCTCATGCCCCGCCGCATCCAGGCACAGGAGCAGATCACCCTGCGCTGGTGGTCGCCGCAGTCCTCACCAGAACAGCTTGCCGCCTACAAGACCCAGATCGCCAATTTCGAGGCGCTTCACCAGAACGTCAAAGTTGTGTTCGAAAAAACGTCAGATGAGGGTTATGCCCCTCAACTTGCCGCCGCTTTCGCCAGCGGCGACGTCCCGAACATCGTCACCCACCTGCCCAGCTTTGCAGTCTCCAACTACTGGAGCGCCGGCCTGCTGGAGCCGTTCAACGACGTGATCGACATGATCGGTGCGGACAAGTTCTATGACGGCGTCAACCGCATCTACGAAATCGACCAGGGCCAGTTTGCCGGCACCTCGATCGGCAACTCTGCCGCCAACGTGATCTGGCTGCGCACCGACCTGATGGAAAAAGCGGGCATCGACAAGAACCCCCGCACATGGGACGAACTGTTGTCCGCCTGCGAGAAAATGCAAGGCGGCGGCATCTACGGCGCGCCCCTGCCCTATGGCCGCAATTCCATGACCTCGTTGATCTTTATCGGTGTGATCCATCAGGCCGGTGGCATGGTGTTCTCACCTGATCTGGACGTGGCCATCGACAGCTCCGAAACCCGCGAAGCGCTGGAATTCTACAAGGCGATGCGCCAGTATTGCCCGCCGGGTGCCACCAACTACAGCTGGGGCGACAGTCTGACGGCCTTTGTGTCCGGTGCCTGTGCTACCGGCATCTATACCGGCCGCGTTCTGACCAACGTGAACGCTCAGAACCCCGGCATTGCCGATCACATCACCTGTGATGTCTACCCGACCAAATCCGAAGACATCGCGCCGTGGACCTTCAATGACTTCCCGTCGGTGTTCATCCCCAAGGCCGCCGAAAACATGGACGCGACCAAGCAGTTTGCCGCCTTCCTCTACGATCCCGAAGGTTACATCCAGCAGTTGCACGCGGCCCCCGGCCACGTTCTGCCGGTGCTCTCCACCATCGCGGACATGCCCGAATACCAGAACAACCCGATCATCGAGAAGTATTCCGCAGAGGTCGACATTATGTCCCGCGCCGCTGCGAACGGTTTCAACCTTGGTTGGGAAAGCACGGCGCACAAGCCAAATACAAAGGCGGGCGAGGTCGTCAATTCTGGCGTGATCGCCGAGATGGTGCAGCGCATCGTGCTGAACGATGAAAACGTCGATGCCGTGCTGGGGGAAACCACCAAGCGCATCGAAGAGATTATGGCGGGCTGACCTCCTCCCCAACCTGCCATACTCCGGCCCGGCGGCGCGAATCCATTCCCGCCGCCGGGCCCCTCTCTCTTCAGGAAATGACATGACCGCCATTGCCACAGATCCGCCGCGTGCCTCGAACTCGCCGCTAGAACGGTCCTATGCCCGTCTTGGCGTGCTGTTGATCGCGCCAACCATCCTCGTCTTCAGTATTGTGATCGTCTACCCGTTGCTGGCGGCGATCTACCTATCGGTCTTCTCTATCTACACCCCCACGTTGGAGGGCGATTTTGTCGGTGCCGATAACTATGTCAAACTGCTGACCGGCAAGGCCTTCTGGAACTCGCTCGGCGTGACGCTGGTCTGGACCGTTGGCACGCTGAGCCTGCAAATCGTCGCCGGTGTCGGGCTTGCCCTGCTGTTGCACCAGAACATCTGGTTTCGCGCACTGGCCCGGTCGCTGGTGCTGTTCCCTTACTTCTTGTCCACTGTCGTGGCCGTTCTGGTCTGGAAATGGCTGTTCAATGACCTTTACGGCGCGCTCAATCACGGGCTGATGCAGCTGGGGATCATCGACATGCCGCTGGATTGGCTCGGCTCGATGCCCAACGCGATGATCGGCGTGATCCTTGTCGGCGCGTGGAAATACTTTCCCTTTGTGGTGATCGCCGTGCTGGCCCGTCTGCAAACCATTCCCGAAAACCTGTACGAGGCAGCCCGCATCGACGGCGCCGGCCCCATTGCGCGGTTCTGGGACGTGACCCTGCCGCAACTGCGGTCGGTGCTGACGGTTATCATCCTGCTGCGCGCGATCTGGGACTTCAAGGAATTCGACCTGCTGTACCTGCTGACAGGTGGCGGGCCGGTGACGTCGACGCAGACCCTGTCGTTGCTGGTCTACCAAGAGGCCTTTGGCCTGAACCGCATGGGACAGGCGGCGGCCTACTCCGTCGGCATGATGCTGGTGATGCTGGTGTTCATGATCCTCTACATCCGCCAGACCAAGGAGAAGCGCGCGTGAAACTCCTCCGCCCCATCCTGTTGAACCTCATCACATGGTCCATCGTGCTGCTGATCTCGTTTCCGCTGCTGTGGATGATCGTGACATCGCTGAAGCCACAGACAGAGCTGTTCCGCATTCCGCCCACATGGATTCCCGAAACCGTCACCTTTGAACACTACTGGCGGCTGCTGTCGGAAACGCCGTTCCTGCTCTACTTCCGCAACTCGGTGGTGCTGGCCACGTCGACCACGATCTTTGTCGTCGCGCTGGGAACGCTGGGGGCCTACAGCCTTGTGCGCTTTACCTATCGTGGGCGCGAAACGCTGGCGATGCTGGTGCTGTTCACCTACCTGCTGCCCTCAGTCGTGCTGATCATTCCGCTGTACCTGATGATGGTCAGCTTCGGCATCTCGAACACGTTGGTCAGCCTGATCCTGGCCCATACCACTTTTGCGCTGCCCTATGCGCTGTGGCTGTTGCGCTCCTTCATGGAGGGCATTCCAGAGGATCTGGAAAACGCGGCGCTTGTCGACGGGGCCAGCCGCATCGGCGCGTTCCGTGACGTGATCTTTCCCCAGCTACTGCCGGGCATCATCTCGACCGCGTTGTTCACCTTTATCCTGTCGTGGAACGAATACCTCTACGCGCTGGTGTTGGTGAATTCGGAATCCGTGGCCCCGCTGACCACCGGCGTGATGTCCATGCTCATCTCTGCGTTCAACATCGAATGGTCCCTGCTGATGGCGGCCTCGGTGATGATGAGCCTGCCGCTCATCGTCGTGTTCGCCTTCCTGCAAAGCTACCTGACCAGCGGCTTCGGTGCCGGCGGCGTCAAGGGCTGACGAAAAAAGGAGCCAAGTCTTGGCCAACGTATCCTTCAAGAACGTCCACAAGCGGTTCGGCACCTATGTCGCGCTGGAAAAGCTGGACCTCGACATCCACGACGGCGAATTTGTCGCCCTGCTTGGCCCCTCGGGCTGCGGCAAATCCACCACGCTGCGGATGCTGGCGGGATTGGATTTTCCCACCTCGGGCGAGATCATGATCGGTGACCGGTTGGTCAACGATCTGGCACCGGGCAAACGCGATATCGCCATGGTGTTCCAAAGCTACGCTTTGTACCCGCACATGACCGTTGCGGAAAACATCGCCTATCCGCTGAAGAAGCGCGGCATCAAGGGCAAGGCCCGCGAAGAGGCCGTGCAAAAGGCCGCCGAGCTGTTGCAGCTGGACGCATTCCTGCACCGCAAGCCCAAGGAACTGTCCGGCGGCCAGCAACAGCGCGTGGCGCTTGGCCGGGCGCTGGTGCGCGAACCGCAGGTGTTCCTGCTGGATGAACCGCTGTCCAACCTTGATGCCAAGCTGCGCAGCTACATGCGCGCCGAGTTGATCGAACTGCACCGCCGTCTGGGCAAGACCATGGTTTACGTCACCCACGATCAGCTGGAAGCCATGACAATGGCCAACCGTATTGCCGTCATGCACGGCGGTCTGGTCCAGCAGTTCGACACGCCCGACACGATCTACAATCGCCCCGCCAACCGCTTTGTCGCGGGCTTTATCGGCACGCCGCCGATGAACCAGATCGACGGCGCGGTCGATGGCGGAGATTTTGTGATTGCGGGCCACCGCGTCCCCATTGACCGCACGACATTTGTCGCCTCGCTAAAAGACGGCGCTGCCGTGCTGGGCGTACGCCCTGAATTCGTCAGCATCGGCACCGGCGACGGCCTGCCCGCCACCGTGCGGCTGGCCGAAAACACCGGCCACGAAACCATCGTCACGCTGGAACTGCCTGACCACAGCCGCATCAGCGCGCGGGTCGAGGCGGGTCGTCGTCTTGACGTTGGTCAACCCGTCGCCCTGCGGTTCCAATCCGACGCCATCCACCTCTTCGAGGCCACGGAAAACGGCGCGCGGCTGAATCTTGATACCACACCCGCGTCGGTCATCCCGATGCGGTCCAAATAAACAACAACATGGAAAGGAGGCCGGACATGACCGACACTCGCGATCTGGACAGGCGTTTTGTCTTTCACCCCTTCAGCATGGCACAAGGCCATGAGCAAAGCGGCGCTCTGATGATGGCCCAAAGCGCCGAAGGTTGCTGGATTACCGACGACAGCGGCAAGCGCCATTTGGACAGCATGGCCGGGCTGTGGTGCGTCAACGTCGGCTATGGCCGCGAACGCATTGCCGATGCGCTGGCCGATCAGGCCCGCAAGCTCAGCTATTTCCACGGCTTCAGCTCAATGGCGACGGAACCAGCGGCCATTCTGGCCGAACGGGTCATCGCCAAGGCGCCCGACGGGTTTTCCAAAGTGTTCTTTGGCGCGTCCGGGTCGGACGCCAACGACACGCAGGCCAAGATCGTCTGGTATTACAACAACGCGCGCGGCCTGCCGAACAAGAAAAAGATCATCGCGCGTGACCGCGGCTATCATGGTGTCACCGTGCTGTCCGGTGGCCTGACCGGCTTGCCCGGCCTGCACGCAGGATTTGACCTGCCGCTGCCGATGATCCGCCATGTGTCGGCACCGCACAACATCTGGACCCGGAACGCGGAAGAGGACGACGCCGCGTTTTCCGCCCGTCTCGCGCAGGAACTGGAGGATCTGATCCTCGCCGAAGGCCCCGACACCGTCGCCGCCTTTATCGCTGAACCCGTCATGGGCGCAGGCGGCGTGATCGTGCCGCCAGAGGGCTATTTCGCCGCCATGCAAGCAGTGCTTGACCGCTACGATGTCCTGCTGATCGCCGATGAGGTGATCTGTGGCTTTGGTCGTCTGGGCACTTGGTTCGGCAGCGAACGCATGGGCATGAAGCCGGACCTGATGTCCGTCGCCAAGGGCATCACCTCAGGCTATGCGCCCTTGTCCGGCGTGCTGGTCGGGGACAAGGTTTGGCAGGTGATTTCCGGTGAGGGCAGTGCCAAATACGGCGCCTTTGGCCACGGCTACACCTACACCGCACATCCCGTTATGGCTGCGGCGGCGCTGGCCAATCTGGACATCGTCGAAGAGGAAAACCTTGTCGAACGCGCGGGCCAGATGGGTGACTATCTGAACGACGCGTTGGCCAAGGCCTTCGCCGATCTGCCGATCGTGGCCGAAACCCGTGGCAAGGGTCTGATGGCGGCGGTGGAATTTGCCCGCCCCACCCGCGACGGCTGGCAGAAATTCGATCCCGGCCTGCAGGTCGCGCCGCGTATCGTGCGCGCTGCCCTTCAGGACGGAGTCATCAGCCGCGCTCTGCCCAACGGCGACGCGGTGTCCTTTTCGCCGCCCTTCACCGTCACAGCGGAAGAGATCGACCTTGTGGTGTCGACCGTCCGCAAGGCCGCTGGTGCCGTCTGCGATGCATTGCGCGCCGACGACGCGCTGGCCCCCCTGTAAAACACCGAGGTAAGACAGTGGATAGAAATTCCATCACATGGACCGGGGCCATGCCCGCGATCACCACGCCTTTTACCAAGGGCAATGAGGTCGATCACGACGCGATGGCCGCCAACATCAAACGCCTGAGGCAGGCCGGCGCCAGCGGCGTGGTCGCAGCAGGCTGCACCGGCGAATTCTGGGCGCTGCTGCCAGAGGAACGCCGCGAGGTGTATCACACGGCCCGCAAGGCCGTGGGCAAGGACGGCACCACCATCGTCGGTGCCGCCGGAATCACACCCCGCGACGTGATCGCCGCCATGCAGGACGCCGCAGAGGCCGGGGCCGACGCCGCACTGGTCATGCCGCCCTTCTTTGCCCATCTCAGCCGGGCAGAGATCATTGCCCATTTCAAGGCTGTGTCGGACGCGGCCCCGCTGCCGATCATGCTTTACAACATTCCCGGCAACGCGGGGAACGCGCTGGTGCCTGAGATCGTCGATGAACTGGCCGATCTGGAAAACGTCGTCGCGATCAAGGAAAGCTCGGGCGACTGGCTGAATTTTCACCGCACGCTGGCGGTGGCGGGCGACCGCATCGGCATCTATTGCGGCCCGTCGTCCACCATTGGCGTCCCCGCGATGCTGGCCAAATGTGACGGTCTGGTCGATTGCTTCCCCAATGTCTGGACCGCGCTTCTGGATGTCTGGCCGATGCTTCAGCGCGGCGAGATCGACAAGGCATGGGCCCTGCAAAGCCGTGCGCAAGAGCTGACAAAGCTCTTTGTCACCGAGGGCCGCACGCTTTATCCCGCCACCAAGGCGGCGATGGACTACCTCGGCCTGCCCGGCGGCGGTCTCCCACGCGCGCCCTTGCAACCCCTGACCGGAGAGGCCCTCTCCGGGCTGCATCGCGGGCTGGATCGGCTGTTGGCAAAGACTGACACCGCCGCCTGACCGACCGGCGTGAACACCTGCGCGACACCCGCGCCACCAATAGAAATACCAAGGAAGGACCCCACATGGATCTGGGTTTGAAGGGCCGTCGCGCCATCGTCAGTGCGGCCAGCAAGGGACTGGGCCGCGCCTGTGCCTTTTCGCTGGCCGGCGAGGGCGTCGATCTTGTGCTGAACGCCCGCAGCGCCGACGCGCTCGAGGCAACGGCAGAGGAAATCCGCAGCGCCCACGGCGTCAACGTCACCACCGTGGCCGCCGATTTCAACAGCGATGAAGGCCGCGCCGAAATCCTCGCCAAGGCGGGTGAAACCGACATTCTGGTCACCAACCCCGGCGTGCGCCAGATCCCCGGCGAATACGAGGACTGGACCCGCGCCGACTGGGACGAATGGTTCAACGTCCACTTCTTTTCCTCGCTTGAGATGATCACCAGCGTCCTGCCGGGCATGCGCGCGCGCAAATTCGGCCGCGTCGTCAACATCTCGGTCAGCTTCATCAAGTTTCCGCAGCCGCACTTTGCCCACAGCCACTCGGCGCGGCTGGCCTTGTCCGGTGCCATCGCTTCGCTGGTCAAGGAAACGGTGCGCGACAACGTGACAATCAACACCGTCTGCCCCGGCTTCTTTGACACCGATGCGCTGCACACGAACCTGCACAACCACGCGCGGCGCGGCAACACCACCTATGAGGCCATCGTGGAAAACCGCATCCAAAGCGTGCCCGCAGGCCGCTTTGCCGATCCCAAGGAATGCGGCGATCTCGTCACCTACCTGTGTTCGGCGCAGGCCGGTTTCATCGTCGGCCAAAACATCATCAATGACGGCGGCGTCTACCAGGGTCTGTTCTGATGTCGCGCCTTGTCATGATCTCTGGCGGCGCACGCGGCTTGGGGGCGGCCATCGCGCGCCGCTGCCTCGCCGACGGGCACCGCCTGTCGATCGGCGTGCGCGACCCGTCCAAGGTGGCACAGGCCTTCCCCGATGTGGCCGCCGATCAACTCACCGCACATCGGTTTGACGCCGACGCGCCGGAAACCGCACAGGCCTGGGTGGACGCCACCGTGGCGCAGATGGGCGCGCCCGACGCGTTGATCAACAATGCCGGCATCCTCAAGATGGTCGATTTCACTCGTGGCGAAGAGTCCGACCTCGACGACCTATGGACCGTCAACGTCAAAGGCCCCTTTCGCCTGATCCGCGCCGCCCTGCCCCACCTCAAGGCCTCGGGCCGGGGCCGTGTGGTCAACATCGCCTCGACGGATGCGAAACGCTATCGCGACACCTCCACCTCGCTGGGCTATGTGATGACAAAACAGGCGTTGCTGGCCATGACCCACGCCGTCCGCTTTGCCGGGTGGGAAGACGGGCTGCGCGGCACCGCGATCTGCCCCGGCGCCATCGACACCGACATGATCGACGGCATCCCCGGCGTCACCCCCAAGGCAGAGCGCCTGCAACCCGATGACGTGGCAGCCATTGTCTCATTGGTGCTGGCCCTGCCAAATCAGGCCAGCGTTCCGGAAATCGTCGCCAACACCCGGTTGGAAAGCATGATCTGACCCGCTCTTGAACGGCGCGCGCCGAAGGGGTATGATATAGTCATACCAAAAGAGGCGCGCGCCATGACCGTCAAAACCACGCTCAGCTTCACCGACCGCCACCACCGCTTTTTACAAGAGCAGGTGGACAAGGGCGTTTTCGCCACCACCAGCGCGGGCGTCGCCTCCGCCGTTGAACGGCTGATCCAGGATGAGGAAACCCGCACCGTGATGCTGGACGCGCTGGCAGCGGAAATCCGCAACCGCGCCGCCACTCCGCCACAGGACTACGTGGATGAGGACGCAACCTTTGCCGCTGTCTTCGACGACCTGCCCAGGGCGTGACCTACACCGTCCGGTTCCACCCGAAAGTGGCCAATGACCTGCGCGGCATCGCCCGCGCCATGTTACCGCACGCGGGCGCTCAGACGACGCAAACCATCCTGACCACCCTGCGCGACACCGCGCGCAGCCTGTCCCGCACACCGCATCGGGGCAGCACCCGCGACGACATCCTGCCGGACCTGCGCGCCATCCCCTCGGGGCGGCGCGGTGTGATCTGTTTCACCGTCGACGACACCACCCAAACGGTGCTGATCCACCTGATCGCCTGGGGCGGAGCCGATTGGCAAAGCCGCATCACAACCCGGCGCTAAGCCCCCTGTTTCTTCTGTCCAAAAATATCCCGGGGGCTCCAGAGGAGCGGGGGTCATGCTGAAAGCATGCCTGAGGCATGACGCCCCCTCTTCCCTCTCGGCCGCTCATACAGCAAACACACTCCCAATACAAAGGGGCCTTGCCCTAACGGCATAGCCCCCCTGCCCCATCACCGCAGCCACTACTCCGCCGCGACCTTCTTCAGATGCTTGCGCTCATAAGCGCGCCAGGTCGTTGCCCAGACCGCCGGATCATCCAGCGCAGAGGTCAGCGCCTTGATCGGCCCGTTGTGCGGCGCGGTCTTGACGATCTCGGCGTCGGCATAGGCCTCCCCGATCACGTGTTCCATCACGTCGATCCAATAGTCGATGTCGTCCTTGGACCACAGCTCTCCGGCTTCGGGCGTAAAGGGCTCCGCCACCAACCACGGCTCATGACTCAGCCACAGCGCATCGATGCCAAAATCGGTCATCCGGTTTGAGATCTCAAAGATGGTACAGCCGGTGTCCTGCGTCACCTGCTCAACCGAATGGCGGGTCATTTCCATGCGCGGCACATCGATGCCGGGGTTGGATCGGCTTACACCTTTCACCTGACCCAGCCGGTGATCCATGTAGTTGTTCGACAGCACCGAAATATCCGCCGCCTCGCGCAGCCCTTCGGCCCCCATTGCCCGCGCCCAGGCATAGGCTTTCAACACCTGGGGTGCGTTGCCCCAGAATTCGCGCACCCGGCCAATGCTTTGCGGGCGATCCTCGTCCAGCACATAACCTTCACCGGTTTTCACCACCAAGGGCGAAGGCAGGAACGGCACCAGATGCTCGGCACAGCCATAAGCGCCCACAGCCGGGCCACCGCCGCCCTTGGGCGCGCCGAATGTCTTGTGCAGCATGTACATACAGGCATCAAAGCCCAGCTCGCGGGCGCGCAGGCGGCTCATCACGCCGTTGAAATTGGCATGATCGTAAAAACACAGGCCCCCGGCCTCATGCACGATCTTCACCCATTCCTTTATGTCCGGGTTGTAAATGCCCATGTCGTCGGGATTGTTCACCATCAGCGCGGCGGTGCGCGGACCGACCACCGATTTCAACTGCTCGATGGACGGATACCCGTTTTCCTCCAGCGACAGCGTGATCACCTCAAACCCGGCGGTGTTGGCTGTGGCGGGCGAACAGGGATGCGTCTGGATCGTGGTGATGATCTGATCGCGCTGCTGCAACTCACCGCGCGACGCATGATAGGCCCGCGTCACGCAGGCATGGGTATAGGCCGCATCCGCGCCGCCCCCCGCCTGAAAGACAAACTGATACATGCCGCTGACTTCGCACAGGAAATCGCTGAAGTTGTCGTATAACTCCAGAATGCCTTGCAGGCTTTCGGCGTCCTGCAACGGGTGCAAATCCTTGAGATGCTCTAGCGCCGCCCGCTCACCGATGCGGGGGTTGTATTTCATCGTGCAGGTGCCAAACAGCGACACCCCCAACATGCCCAGACACATCTGGCTCAGGTGCAGGTAATGGCGCAGCGCGTCATGTTCCGTCAGCTCTGGCAGCGCCGGTGCGGTCTTGCGCCCCGCCTTGCCGGGTAGCGCCGGGGCGGGCGCATCGTCGAACACCACGCCGCGACGGCCGGTGCCGGTCATTTCCATTACCACCGGTTCGGACCACTTGGCCGCCTGAAACCCGTTGGAACGCTTGAGATAATCCTTGATCGGGGCGGTCATGCCAGCGCCTCCTTCAATGTCGTGACCAGATGGTCAATGTCGTCTTGGGTATGCACCTCGGTCACGCAGATCAGCATTGCGTTGCCCTCGATCCCTGGTTCTCCGGTGATGTCCTTGCCGCCGAACAGACCCTTGGCGCGCAGCGCCGCGTTGATCTGGGCCACCGGCTTGTCGAACGTGGCCACGAATTCCTTGAACACCGGGCGGGACAGGTCCACGCGCGCGCCGTCCAGCGCATCAATCGCCCGCGCCGCCGCGCCAGAGCGCGCCATGATCAGCCGCCCAACCTCGGCAAAGCCTTCAGGCCCCATCGCCGCCATATAGGCCGCATTGGCCAGCGCCCACAGGTAGACCGAATTGCCGGTCCAATCCTTGCCCTCATCCCGCATCCCGTAAGACGATTGGTGGAACAGCGTCAGGCCAAAGCCATGCTCCCCCGGTTCCCGCGTCTCGGAGATAGAGATGTTCAGCGTGTTGTATTCCCGCGCATAGCGTTCCTCATCGGGCGAGGCGATAAAGCCCCCTACCCCGCCACCGGCGTACATATGCACACCCAAGGGCTGCGTTGGTCCCACCGCGATGGTCGCGCCATAAGCCCCCGGCGCCTCCAACAGGCCCAGCGACAGCGGGTCGACGCCCACGATCGCCTCTGCGCCCGCCTCGCGCGCAATGGCGCACAGCTCACCGGGGTCGGCGTCAATCACACCCAGATATCCGGGCGTCTCAAAGTACAGCGCCCCCGCGCCGTCTATCTTGGTCCGCAGGTCGTCGCGGTCGATACAGCCATCGGCGCCGACCTTTACCGTCACGATCTCGATGTGGCGGGCCATTTCCGTCGGTTCACAATAGGTCTGCAACACCAACCGGCGTTCCGGGTCCATGACCTCTGGCACCACCACCTTGCGGCGGCCCGTCATCCGCGCGGCCATCCGAACCGCGTGACCCACGGCACAGCCCCATGAATAGACCGGCAACCCGACAAAATCCATGTCCACCAAGGCCCCGATCTGGCTGGTGAATTCAAACCACGCCTGATTGCGCCCGTGGTCCGAGGTGGGCGAGCCAAACACCGAAGTCTGCCATTCATAGCGTCCCACGATCTCATCGCAGATCGCCGGCACATAATGCGGCCAGGCCCCCGCCCCCAGGAAACAGGCCCCTGCGGCGGGCACCTTGTTCTTGGCCATCATGTCGTCCAGATGCCGCGACAGCGCCACCTCTGACGACAATTGCGGCGGCAGGTCCAACGGCCGGGTCATCCGGTGATCCTCGGGGATCTGCGCAAACAGCGCCTCGACCGAATTGACCCGCAGCGCGGCCAGCATCTCTGCCTTTGCCGTCCCGCCAGAGTTCCCCATCCATGGATGCGCTTTCATCTTGCTCTCCTGTCGTTCATCTTATGCGACCACCCGCATCACCTGCTTGCGCCCCGGCCCGACCGTCACCGGCCAATAGCCGGACAGGTCGGCATCCAGTGCAGGATCGCCGGTGTCGATGGTCAGTTCCTGTGGCTGCAGCGCGGCCAGTTTGTCCGCCCCGCAAATGACATCTATCGGCGGCAACCCCGCCGCCCGCAGCATCCGCGCCGAGATCTGCTGATTGCCGCGCCCAAGGACAAAGCCCTGTCCGCCCACAACCGTCAGCACAATCCGCACGCGCCGCCCGTCAACCCGCGCGATCAGCGCGCTTTCGTCCAGATCACGGGCCACGACCCGGCCCTTTTCGGCCAGATCGACCCCCAGCAGGGTGCCGCCCCCCAGCCGGTCCTTGAGCGCCATCATCGTGGCCCCCGGCCCCAGCACATAGACCGTATCCGCGGCCATTCCGGCGACATAGGACGCCAGCGCGGCGTCCATCTCGCCCACCAGATCGGTGCCGCCCGCCTTGGGGTTCTGCCGCGCGCCAGAGCTGTCCAGAGGCGTCCGCGCCACCGTGTACAACCGCGCTGACAGCCGTCCGGCCCGGCGCTCCGCCTCATCCAGATCCAGAATTTCCACCATCTCGGTGCGGCGCTGCGGGTCCGCAAGGAACGCCGCCGCCATCCGGCCCGCGCGCTCCGGGCTACGGGCAAACACCCCCGAATGCATCTTGACCCCCGACGGCACGCCAAGGATCGGCACACCGTCAGCGTTTGCCGCACAGATGTCGCGTGCGGTGCCGTCCCCCCCAGCGAACAGGATCAGATCCACCTTGCCCTGCATCGCCGCCACCGCTGCGGCGGTGTCTTCGGCGGTGCCATGAACCGCCCCCGGCCCTGTCAATGTGGTGCCTTCAGTGGCCAGCGGTCCGGCCAAGATCGGCAAGTCGCTGGTTTGGCGAAAGGCCTGCAGCGCCCGGTCGGCACGCAGGGGGGCCAACGGCGTGCGTCCCTCGGCCGCCGCGCGGGCCGCAATATCCGACTCATCGCTGCCTTTGCGGGCCATGGCACCGCCCAAACCCGCGACCGGATTTATCACCAGACCCAGCCGAGACATCCTCCAGTACCGCCTTTTCGTACTTTTGTTCGCATATTGAAACACTGCCGAATCCCTCCGACTCGCGCAAGCGGAAAATCCGATGTGCCGGGCGTGGTGGTCGGAGGGCTAGATCAGGAAAGCAGATCGGCCGGGCCAGCGCCACCTGGCGTTGTTAGGTTGCTGATGTAAGGCTGAGTTTTTTGGTGAAGGCGAAGATCAAGCGGTCAACTCGGCCGGCTTTGTCAGGTTGTTCAGTCATGACGAGACCCAGAGCCGCGCTCCGCTCAGGCAACCATTTCAGCCGCATAGTTGTTCCACAGGCTGAACGCTTCAGCCCGAGATTGGCGGTAGGGTGCTGCGGATAGGCGGTGGCGTTTTGGACGGAAGATGGTCGCGGCCTGATCGTGGACGGACAGAAAACTCTGCGCCTGGTGTGGGGATTTGAAACGACCCATGATTTTTTCTCTTCGTCGTGTGTGTCGATGTGACGCCTCTCATCGGTTGTTCAAACCCTTGTGGGAGCGATGATCGACGCTTGGGCAAAGGTCACGGACGGCCACGCCATAGCTGCGCAGTTTGTCCGTCTCGAGGACGCGTGGCACACCCCATCGCTTCATCATCTTCAACAGGAACCGCTTGGCAGCATGGGTATTTCTGCGGCTTTGCATCAGGATCTCCAGTACATCTCCGTTTGCGTCGACCGCTCGCCAAAGCCAATGTTTTCGCCCTCGAATTGAAATCACGACCTCGTCCAGGTGCCATTTGTCGGCAGGAACCGGGCGATCACGACGGATCTTGGCCGCTATCTGCGTTCCGAATCGCTGGCACCATACCCGGATGCTTTCATACGAGACGATTACGCCCCTTTCGGCCATCAAATTCTCGACATCGCGCAGGCTCAGGCCAAACCGATGGTACGCCCAGATGGCATAAGAGATGATGGACCGAGGGAAGGGTCGTCAGCAGCTGATAGTCGGGAAGATCCGACAGCAACTCGACGGCCTGGGCCTCGATCTGATCGCGCTGCCGGATCAGGCTGCGTTCCTCTGCGAGAACGAGCCGGAACATGCGGACCGCATCAGAGTCAGGGTGGACCGGGAGCCCAACCGAACTGACGGCTGTTGCGTAAACATCTGAAAGCATTTGTGCTTTAGACACTTTTCGACCGACGACCTCCCAAGCATCAGAGATGAAGGCATCTCGGTTCATGGCCGTGATCATGTGCGGCGACGGATACGTCTCCAGAAGTGCCAAGTACCAATCCGTACGCGAGCTTCGGTGGAATCGTTCGGCCTCGGGAAAATACAGCGTGACCTGCCCCTTTTTTCAGGGCCAGTCGCAAGTCGAGCTTGTTCCCCTTTTGTGTGCCATCATTCGGCGGCGTGAGCAATGGGCGCAGGCGCGGAGCCATCAAGTAGCTCAAGCGGCTGCGCCCATTGCGTCTTGTCGAAGGGCCTCGCGGCTGCGAACTCCTCCGGTGTTTGATACTTCAAGCTGCTGTGCGGGCGCTCTGTGTTGTAATCGATCCTCCACTCTTCGATGATCTCGCGGGCCTCGCCGATGCTGGTGAACCAGTGCTGGTTCAGGCATTCCTCGCGGTATCGCCCGTTAAAGCTTTCGATATAGGCGTTCTGGGTCGGTTTTCCGGGGTCAATGAAATACAGCTGGACGCCGTGATCATCGGCCCAGCCGTCCATCGCGCGACCGCGCAGTTCCGGGCCATAACACCTTCGGAATGTTGTTGATGTTGAGGCTATGATTGCCTGCGCAGCCCCCAAATAGCGCAGCAGGTGATCATAGCCGGGTCTCAGGTCCCTACAGTGGTTTTGCACAAACCACGCCGCAAGGGAGACCGACTATGACCGATGCCACTATTGCACAAACCGAGCCTGTTTTGGTTGCGATTGATATCGCAAAGGCCCGCCATGAAGTCTTGATCGCTGTTCCGGGCCGAAAGCGCCGCCGCCGTTTGACCGTTCTCAACCAGCTCGACGAATTCAATCGATTGATCTCTACACTCTCAGAGTATGATCGTCCTGTCCGCGCGGCTTTTGAGGCTACAGGCAATTACCATCGCGCTCTCGCTTACCGGCTTGGGGTGGCCGGTTTCGATGTGAAGCTGGTGTCTTCGGTCGCATTGGCGCGCACCCGTGAGGCTTTGAACAACAGTTGGGACAAGAACGATCCGAAAGACGCGCAAGTCATCCTGCATATGATGCTGATCGGGAACGAGCAGTTTTACCACGACCCAATGCTGAGCGGTACGAATGATCTTCAGGAGTTGTCCAAGACGCACGACATAGTCTCGCGCTCAAAGACGGAACTTTGGCATCGGGTGCTGACCCACTACCTGCCGCTGTATTGGCCCGAGGCTGACCGCTTTCATCGCAGCTCACGCAGCGATTGGTTCTTTGCCTTTCTCGAACGTTATCCTTCACCGCATTTCATCTCTGCCATGGACCAAGAGGCTTTCATTGCAGATGCTTGGGACGTGGTCGGCCGCAAAGTGTCAAAAGAACGTTTGCTTGCAGATATTTATCAGACCGCCAAGTTCTCTGTAGGCCTGCCAATTGCGCCGGACTCCGACGCTGCAAGGATGTTCCGTTTGGTCTTGGGTGAAGGGCGCGGCCTGATTGCCAAACGCAACGAGATTGAGGATCGCGCCGTTGAGCTTCTCAAGACCAACGACGACTATCAACTGCTAACATCCATCCCAGGGATCGGGCCGATCAACGCGCTGACCATCCTTGCAGAAGCAGGCGATCTGCGCCGCTTTCGGCATCACCGCCAATTTTTGAAGTTCTGTGGGATGGACCTCGCAACGATCCAGTCGGGCACATTCCGTGGCCAAACCAAGCTCTCAAAATATGGGAATGCCAGATTACGCCGCACGCTCTGGATGGCCGGTCAGGTCGCCATCATGCAAAAGACCAACAGCTTCCGCGACAAGTTCGAGCGTTACATCGCCAAGGATCGTCAAAACACGCATTTACGTCGCAAGGCGTATACCGCAATCGCCGCAAAAATGGCCCGCACCGTGCATGGGATAATAAACCGCGGCGAACCCTATCGTCCCTTCTTTGAGGGATGATTGACAGCAGAAGGACCTTTCTCTGTAAGGGCCGTAGAGGCGAGCATTCGACCTCGTAGATAATGTTCAGGCCTTCTGCTCAACGACCCGAAGATCTCGTCTTAAGGACGGTGAGAGCCGCAATAAGCGTACTCTGTGTTTGTTATGGGAGAGACATGTTGTTGACCAAAATGCCGAACTGACACACATTCGAACGTGCTGGAACGCTTCAGCATGACAATGACCTGATGCCAAATCAGCCAATTATTCCGCGCATAGGACGTTATCGACGACCAGGATATCGGGGTATCCACGCTCGCGGGCAACGCGCTCCAGCATGTCCACGACCCGCTCGCCGGGCAGTGAAAAGTCCACCTCGATGGCCGGGCACTCGCGGGTGCAGTCGTCTTTGAGGTTGGCGGTGCGGAACTTGCGGCCATTGGCCAGCGCGTCGCTGGTGAAGTCGAGCGACCAGCGCTGGTTGGGGGCAATCGGGCACCAGTTGCCCTCGCGCGCCTCGCGGGGGATCTTCTTGCGCTTTGTGCGGCGCAGCCACAGGCGTTCTTCGCGGTAGATGCGCTCGACCACCTTCACGTTCACCCTGAAGCCCTCACGGACCAGCTTGGCATGCAGCATGCGATAGCCATACCGCCGGTGCTTGCCTGACAGGGTAATCAGGCGCTCTCTCAGTCGCGCGTGGCGGTCTGGCCGGGCCTGATAGACCAGGCTCGACCGTGAAATCCCGACCAGCCTGCACGCTCGCCGCTCCGTGAACTGATGCTCATCCATCAGCCTCTTCACGGCATCCCGGCGGCGTGCAGGCGTCAGGAGTTTTTTGCCAGCAGCCCCTTGAGACCGGCGTTATCCAGCATGGCATCCGCCAGAAGCCGCTTCAGCTCCGCATTCTCGGCTTCCAGATCCTTCAGCCGGCGCAGCTCGGAAACCGTCATGCCGCCATACTTGGCCTTCCACTTGTAGAGCGTGGCGTTCGACATGCCGTGCTTGCGGCATAACTCCGAGACCTTCGCCCCGGCCGCATACTCCTGCAGGATCCCGACAATCTGTTCCTCGGTGAAACGTGATTTGCGCATCGTCTGTTCTCCTCGTCGTTTTGAACGTTACGAGAACAAACTCTACTTTTGAATGGCCCAGTTCTTTGGGGGCAGGTCAAGCGGCAGGTAATGTGTCAGGATGCGATGCCAGAGTTCGGTCTTCGAGCGCGAGACGATCTCGTGGGTCTTCGACAGTTCCTGAATGTCGGCGGTACCGGTGACAAGCGGGTCATGGAAGAATTGCACAGATCCGATCTCCAGCATGTGCAGGATGACTTGGGCGTCCTTCGGATCGTTCTTGTCCCAGCTATTGTGCAGGACTTCGCGTGTACGAGAGGTGGTCCCGGATTTTCGACCAGTTTGCCGCCTTGCTAAGCTATAGCATTGGTTTCATTTCAGGCGGCGGCCTTCAGGTCCGGAGATCGTCTACCATAGGCCTCGTCCGGCGTCAGGAGCCCATGTGATGAGTGCGGGCGTCTTTCGTTGTAATAGGTGATCCAGTCACCGATCCCGTTGCGGGCTTCGGAACCGGTTTCGAAGGCGTTCAAGTAGACGCATTCGTATTTGAGGGATCGCCATAGCCGTTCGATCATCCGGTTGTCGATCCAGCGCCCCCGACCATCCATCGAGATTTTGACCTTCGCATCGCGCAACACCTCGGTGAAATCGGTGCTGGTGAATTGCGAACCTTGATCGGTGTTGAATATCTCGGGGACACCGTATCCGGCCAGCGCTTCTTTCAAAGCCTCAACGCAAAACCTCGCGTCCATGCTGTTCGAGAGCCGCCAGCTCAGCACCTTCCGGCTATGCCAGTCCATGACGGCCACGAGATAAAGAAAACCACGGCGCATGGGAATGTAGCTGATGTCAGCACACCAGACCTGGTTGGGCCGGGTGATTGGCAAGTCCTTCAGAAGATATGGATATATCTTGTGCTCCGGGTGCTTCTTGCTGGTCTTCGGTTCCTGGTAGATCGGCACCAACCGCATGAGCTTCATCAGCCGCCGCACACGATGCCGCCCGCATTTATGTCCCGCGCGAGCCAAGTGCCGGGCCATTTGCCGGGACCCATACCACGGCGTCTCCAAGAACTGCCGATCGATAATTTCCATAAACTTCAGGTTCTCGGCGCTTTCACCGCGCGGCTGGTAGTAGAGGCTTGAGCGTGCCAGTGTCAGCAGGCTGCATTGCCGCCGGACGCTGAGATCAGGATGGTCTTTCTTCACCGCTTTTTGCCTCCAGCGCCGAGGACGAAACTGGAGGCTTCCGACAAAAAATCCCGTTCCACGACCAACTGCCCGATCTTTCCTGTCGCACATGCAGGCATGTGCTGTCGGACAGTGGGACGTGTAGCTTTTCGACCTCTGCCGCCGATATCGTCGGCTCCGCGGTCGCCTGGCCATTGAAGGCTGCGGCCATGTTCTCGATCACAGTCCTCTTCCAGCCGCTGATCATCGTGGGGTGGATGCCATACTTCTTGGCAAGTTCGGCTGTCGTCAGCTCCTCCCGGATGGCTTCCAGAGCCTCCTTCGCCTTGAACTCTGCCGAATAGCGTTTCCGTTTGGTCATTTCTGTGCGTTCTTCCTCAGGCGCTACAGCTTAGCACCTGGTCCGAAATCCCGCGACCACCTCTCCGATAGACACGCTTGTGGTTCCAGCCGTAGCCTTGAACGTTGCGCAGGTACAAAAAACACAGGCCAAAACCCCAGGAGCGCTTGTTCGCTGTCAGGCGTTCCAGCCAGTCGGCAATCTCCTCGTTCTCATCGCTTAAAACAGGGCTGTAACGATAACACGTCTCACTGATCTCAAAGGCACGGCAGGCCAACGCAATGCTGACCCCGTGTCGTGCTACCGCATTCATGGCCATCTCTCGCCTCTGAGACGGCCTTAACGCTTTTTTCCAAGGGCTTCCTTCAGCAGATCATTCTGCATGCTCATCTCAGCATACATACGCTTCAGGCGACGGTTCTCTTCGGCCATGCCCTTCATCTCAGAAATCAAAGATGCATCCATCCCCCCAAACTTCGCACGCCACTTATAAAAGCTGGCGCTGCTCATCCCGGGCTCACGGCAAAGCTCCGAGACCGGCACACCGCCCTCTGCCTGCTTCAGGATCGCCATGATCTGCGCGTCGCTGTATCGTCCATTCTTCATCGTAAATCTCCTCAGATATCTTGCCGAGAAAATTCTACTTTTGAACACTACTAATCTTAGGGGGGATTACCTTCTGAGTTTGCATTAGCACCGCTTATGCGGACGTCGCTACATCAGCAACCTCACGCCAGTTATCGTGACAACACCCATTGCGCAGGTGCGGTGCAATTTTGTCATGGTTGACAGCGTCGATTGGGAATGGCGTTTGCGCTCAGAAATCCAGCCCGAAATCCAGTGTCTGTGCCGAATGTGTCAGCGCTCCGGAGGAGATATAGCCCACGCCCGTCGCCGCGACCTCGGCAATCCGGTCGAGCCGCATGTTGCCCGAAGCTTCGAGAGTGACGCGTCCGGCGGTCATTTCCACCGCTTTCACAAGAGATTGCGTCGTCATGTTGTCCAACAGGACGACATCCGCACCACCTTCATCCAGAACTTCTGCCAACTGGTCCAGCCGGTCGACTTCGATCTCGCAGCGCACCATGTGCGATGCCTGCGCCTTCACAGCCCGAAGTACGGGACGGATACCTCCGGCGGCGGCTATGTGGTTGTCCTTGATCAGGATTGCATCAGACAGGCTGAAGCGGTGGTTGAACCCGCCGCCATGCAGCACCGCCTGTTTTTCGACCAACCGAAGACCCGGCGTGGTCTTGCGGGTGCAGGTGATACGGGTCTTCGTGCCCGCGGTCTTGGCCACGAAAGCGGCGGTCAGCGTGGCAATGCCCGAAAGCCGCCCGGCAAAGTTCAACGCGACGCGTTCGGCCGACAGGATCGACGCGGCGTTGCCACTGATCTCCATCAGCAGGTCGCCTGACCGGATCGCGTCGCCATCCGTCTTGTGCGCAGTGACCTTTAGCGCGGGATCGACCAGTCGAAAGGCCAGCGCGGCTATCTGGAGGCCGGAAACCACACCAGCCTCACGCGCGTTCAATTGCGCGGCGTAGGTGCAGCCGGCGGGAATAACGGTGCGGGTGGTTATGTCACCGTATGTACCCAGATCTTCGATCAGCGCGGCGCGGACCAGTGGTTCTAGGATCAGGTCGGGCAGGGGACTTGGGCTCATGCCGGTTCCTTTCGGATGGTGGCGTCACGTACAGTCAAGGCGTCTGTCAGAGTGAAGAGCGATCGCTCGCCGGTTTCACCTGCCGGTTCGGGATAGTCACTGCGGAAATGCGCGCCGCGACTTTCGCGGCGCAGCAGGGCGGCGGCGGCGATCAGCGTGGCAGTGGCGGTCATGTTCCGCAGCACGTCGCAACCCGGCTGGGCCGCTTCGATCCGGGCGATCTTAGCCAGAGTGTCGGAGAGACCCTGTGCATCGCGGATGACACCTGCGCCTTCGGTCATGGCATGCCGCAACTGCGCGACCAAGGCTGGATCGGGGCCTTCGGCTGTTGGCAGATCGGGCAGAGCCACCGTTGGTGCGCTACGCGAAGCTGGCAGCGCCGCGTCTATGGATAGCGCGCATCGTTGACCGTAAACCAGCGCTTCCAGCAGGCCGTTCGAGGCAAGACGGTTAGCGCCGTGAAGTCCTGTCGAAGCAACCTCGCCACATGCCCAGAGACCGGGGAGCGAGCTTTGCCCCTGCGGGTCCGTGGCCACGCCGCCCATGTGGTAATGGGCGGCGGCGGCGACCGGGATCGGATGTTTCACCGGATCGACACCCGCCTGCCGACAGGCCGCGGCCACCGCGGGGAAATCCGTTCGGATCCTCAAGCCAAGTGCGGCACGGGTGTCCAGCGCCGGGGCCAGCCCGGCCTTGGTTTGCGCATAGACGGCGCGGGCCACAATGTCGCGCGGGGCAAGTTCGGCATCGGGATGCGCCGCCAGCATGAAACGTTCACCGTTGCGGTCGGTCAGAATTGCGCCTTCGCCGCGCAACGCTTCGGTCGCAAGGGGGGCGGGGTCGAGGCCAAAGGCAAGGGCGGTCGGATGAAACTGGACGAACTCTGCATCGGCGATCCGCGCGCCTGCGCGGGCAGCCATGCCAATGACTTGTCCCTGGATGCGTGGCGGATTGGTAGTCAGGGCAAAAAGACCACCGGACCCGCCGCCCGCCAGCAGAACGGCGGCGCCGCGTAGCAGAATGCTCTCGCTCTGTGCGTCGCCGCAGCGGGCGACCGCAACACCCGTGACTCGATCACCCATTACCTCGAGCCGCGTGGCCATAACCCCTTCGAGTACCTGAATATGGTCGGCCTCGTGCACTTGTCGGGTCAGGGCGCGCATGATCTCGGCCCCTGCCTGATCGCCGCGCACACGAGCCACGCGCGCGAAGGAATGCGCCGCCTCACGCGACAGGACATAGGCGCCGTCGGCTGTCCGATCAAAGGGCGCGCCCAGCAAGGTCAGGTCGAGGATATGCGCGCGCGCCTCGGAGGTGACCGATTGGGCAATCCGATGGTCCACTGTGCCTGCGCCCGCCCTGACTGTATCGCGCGCATGGGCATCGGCACTGTCCGCCGGGTCCATCGCCGCCGCCACGCCGCCCTGCGCCCAAGCCGAGGACGCGCCTTCGCCCAAGGGTTCCGGAGAGATCATCAGGACCGGACGGGGGGCCAGTTTCAGCGCGGAATATTGCGCCGCAAGACCCGCGCCCACAATGATGACGCGGGACGTTTCGATTGGGGTCATCGCGTCAGCCGGACGGCCTTGCGGAGAAATCAATCATCCGCTGCACGGCGACACGCGCCTTGTCGGCGACGACCGGATCCACCTCTACCGCTCCCTCCATCGTGTGCAGCGACCAGAGCACTTTCTCCAGTGTGATCTTCTTCATGAAGGGACACATGTTGCACGGCCCGACAAAATCTACGTCCGGCAGCGCGTCCGAGATGTTTGCCGCCATAGAGCATTCGGTCACCAGCATCGCCTTTTCAGGTCGCTGCTGGGTCACGTAGTCGATGATTCCACTGGTAGAGCCGGAAAAATCGGCTTCGGCCACCACGTCGGGGGGGCATTCGGGATGGGCGATTATGCGGATATCGGGACTCCATGCACGGAAATCTCGCAGGTCTTGGGCAGTGTATTGTTCGTGCACGATGCAGGACCCGTCCCACCAGACGATCCGCTTCTCCGGCACCAGAGCCGCGATGTTCTGCGCCAAATATTTATCAGGGGTCATGATGACCGTGTCGCTGTCCAGCCCGCGTACGATCTGCGCTGCGTTGGACGATGTGCAACAAATATCCGACGCCGCTTTCACCTCTGCCGTGGTGTTGACATAGGTGACGACCGGGGCACCGGGATATTTGGCGCGCATCTCCGCGATTCCTGCGGCTGTGATGCTTTCGGCCAGCGAACAGCCGGCCTCCATGTCGGGGATCAGCACCGTTTTCGACGGATTCAGTATCTTCGACGTTTCCGCCATGAAATGTACGCCGCACTGGACGATGACATCCGCTTTGACCTTCGTCGCCTCAATAGCCAGTTGCAGGCTGTCGCCCACCACGTCCGCGATGCCGTGGTAGATCTCAGGCGTCATGTAGTTATGCGCGAGGATGACTGCGCCGCGCTCTGTCTTGAGCTTGTTGATGGCCGCCACATAGGGCGCATGGATCGCCCAGTCCGGTGGCGTCACCACTCGGTCCATCCGTCTGTAGAGATGCGCATTGGCTCTGGCGATTTCTGTTGACGGGGAGAGATCGTAAAGATCGGCGAGTTCGGCGCGTAGCGCGATCTGGTCGAGCAATTCCGGAGGTTCCTCAGGTTATTTCGGGCCGACGGAGGCGGCGACCGTCGACTGACGGCTTCTGTTGTGTGACTGATAGGGCAGAGGTGACGTGAGGGCAAGTGACAGCAGGCCATTGTTTTTGTTGTCCTGCGCTAACAGCCGCTGCAATTGGCTGAACGTGAGATGTCGTCCTTCGCCTCTCGCATGAAGGCAGCACGTTACCCGGCATACAAGGGTTTCGCTGGCTTCGACTGTACCGCCAACGAAGGCCGTAAAGAGAGATGTTCCTGGACGTTCGACCAGTTTTCCGCCAGGCGAAGCTATAGCATGTGTTTCATGTCTGGCGGCGGCTTTCAGATGCAGCGTTTGCAAGTCGCAGAACCACACGCCTGCGCCAACCCCATCCTTCAATCCTATTCAGGCTGAGAACTCGATGCCGCGAACAACGGTTCTCAACTGGCGTGCCTCCGCGGGCAGGGGAGCGAGGCTTCCGGACATGATCGGGCTGGTGCGGGATTGGTCCCCAGTGGCGCACTTCGCCACTACGCGCGTACTTCGCGATCTCGAGGGAGATGGTCGCCTTATGGACATCCAGTCCAATGAATATGTTATCCTGGATGTGTTCTCTCCCCCATTCTTGAGGCTCGGCGCCAGCCAGTCCGGCGCAACCCTCGAACGGAGGATGCCGCGGGAGAGGCCGCCGACCCAGTCAGCTCACCGCGATCATGGGGTCTAGTTGTCGCGGTAGATTGTCGCCGCGTCACGCCCCAAGCGATCAGCGATTTCCGCAATCGCCATTTTGGCATCAAGCCACTTGGCCGTCTTCTCGCGCCTATCCAAGCTCGGGTGAGAGTCCGGGGTTCCCATAATTCATAATCCATGCAGGGATCTGTTTTGTTACAAAATTTGCACTTCGGATGTGAACCCACCCTAGCTTTGCTCTCGGCGATGCGCTTGCGGTCTGCGAGGGCGTTCCAGCCCACGTTGCGGCGGCCGGTGGGCTCTTAGCGGGTGCGCTGCTTGCCTGCGCTTCTTATTCTGCGCCCCCGGCGGTGCCGGCCTCCTTAAACGCTGTCGCCTCTGCATTTGCGCCGCGCAACATGAAGGCGTGTTCCGAGGCGACAAAGAACATGGTCACGCCCATGTCCATCAACTCTGGCCCGGCACCGGCATTGGCGGCGAAGGTCATGAACGCCTTGTTTGCGGCCTTGGCAGCCTTGCCGGTTTCGCGCATGGCGTCCATCACCGCTGGGTCGGTCATATCGGTCTTGCCGTAACAAACCGCCAAATCCGCCGGGCCCACGAACAACCCGTCGATGCCATCGACCGCCGCGATGTCAGCCGCTGCTGTCACGCCTGCCGGTTCTTCGATCTGGGCGATGACGATGGTCTCATCCGTGCTTTGCTGCAGCACATCCGTCATCGGGCGCGTCGCAAAGCCGGCCCAGCGGGTTGATCCGGCATAGCCGCGACCGCCTTCGCCAAAGCGTGCGGCGCTGGCAATGCTGCGGGCCTTTTCAACGCTGTCCACATGCGGCACCACGACACCAACCGCGCCGCTATCCAGCGCCTTGAGCACCTCTGCCGGGGTGCCAACGGGCAGGCGTACCAGTACCGGAAAGTCCAGCGCCCGCGCCATCGCCAGACAGGCATCCATTCGGGCGCGGTCAAACGGGGCGTGTTCGGCATCCAGGCAGATGAAGTCCAGCTTTGACTTGGCCAGCACCTCGATCAGCTCATAGGCCGGGGTTTTGAGAAAGGTGCCGACAAGGGTCTCGCCGGATTTCATTTTGTCTTTGAACGTGGCCATGGTGTTGGTCTTTCTTTGGTGTCGGTTGGGTGTCAGGTTCTGGCCGCCTCAAATGCGGCCCAAACCTCTTCCAGTTTGTCGATGTCAAATCCAGGCGCGCGTGCCGGTCCAAGGACGATGTTTTCGCTGGCGATCACGGTCTCAATTGCGCGCTTGAGGTCGGGGATCACATCAAACGGGATCACCAGCGCGCCGTGGCGGTCTGCGTGGATCAACTCCCCTTGCGCGACGCGCATCCCCATGATGCTGACCTCGGTGCCGATATCGACAACATGGACATAGCCGTGGCTGGGCCCGATGGACCCGGCCAGCACGGGAAAGCCGTCGTCGATCACATCCAGGTCGCGCAGGACACCGTTGGTCACGGCACCGGCCAGTCCCAGCCCCTTGTGAACGGCTACATTTACCTCTCCCCACCAACCGGCGATGCAGTTGGGGTAGTCGACATCCTCGATCACCGCAGCGGTTGGTCCGTTGCCGCCCGCGATCGCGCGGTAGTAGTCCATGCGGCGCGCCCGGATGACATCGGCCGCCTCGACCGGGGGCGCCAGCCCCGAGATCCGCGCCGTGCGGGCAAAGCCGACGATTGCCGGATCACCGGGTTTCGAATGCTGCATGGTGCCGCGCGTAAAGCGGTTAAAGCCGCGTTTGCCTTGGGCCACCTCTATCGCGTTGCAGACGGTGGGTGTATCTACCGTGCGCAGCAGCGCCAGTAGATCGTCGGACAGTTCCGAACCTGACATTCTCAAACTCCTCCTATTTGTGAAAATCGATTCCGTGCCTTAGTCCGCCGTCCAACCCCCGTCGATCAGCATCGAGGTGCCCGTCACCAAGGCGGAGGCATTGCTGGCAAGGTACAAAACCGCGCCCATGATGTCCTCAACCTCACCAATTCGGCCCAGCTTGATCTTGTCCTCGATCCAGGCGGCGCGCTCTGGGTTGTCAAAGGTCTGCTTTGTCAGCGGCGTGCGGATGAAGGTCGGGCAAATGGTGTTGATGCGGATCTGCTTGTCCCCCCATTCAATTGCCATCGCCTTGATCATCCCATCCAGCCCGTGCTTGGAGGCGCAATAGACCGCCCGGTCAATTCCGCCCACATGGCCCATCTGACTGCTGATGTGGATGATCGACCCGCCTGTGTCGGCCATACATCTGGCTGCGGCGACCGACAGGAAATAGGCGGCCCGCAAGTTGATGCCCATGACGGCATCGAAATCCTCTGGCGTGGTGTCCAGCGCGGGGCTGTGACGCGCCAGTCCGGCAGAGTTCACCACAACGTCCAACCGCTGCCCGGCCAATGCGGCGTTCATCGCATCCAAATCTGCGATATCCAGCGCCAGCGCCTCGGCGGACCAGCCTTCGGCCTGCATTTGCGATACGGTATCGTTCAGACGGTCCATCCCGCGCGCCGCACAGATGACATGCGCGCCCGCCTCGGCCAGCGCCACAGCGCAGGCCTGACCGATGCCCGAAGAGGCACCAGTCACCAGCGCGCGCTTGCCGTCAAGACGCATCGACGGTGTGCGCGGCAGGGTCATTCTGCGGCCTCTGGCAGGTAGGCGGCACCGCCGTAAGGCACGTTTATGCCGCCATAACGGCGCACGCGCACGTTGCACTGTTCGGCGTGACCGACAAAGCCCTCTAGCAGGCACAGCCGCGACCCATAGGCACCGATCCGGGCGGCGGCCGCATCTGTCGTGACCTTCTGATAGCTGTGGGTTTTCAGGTATTTGCCAACCCAAAGCCCGCCAGTGTAGCGACCGGCCTTTTTGGTCGGCAGGGTGTGGTTGGTGCCGATTACCTTGTCGCCATTGGCGACGTTTGTCCGCGGCCCAAGGAACAGCGCGCCGTAGCAGGTCATGTTCTCCAGGAACCAGTCGTCACGATCGGTCATGACCTGCACATGCTCGGACGCGATATCATCCGCCACTTTCAGCATCTCGTCATAGGTGTCGCAAACAATCACCTCGCCATAGTCTTCCCAGCTGACCTTGGCCGTGTTGGCGGTGGGCAGGATGGTCAGCAGGCGGTCAATCTCGGCCAGTGTTTCCTTTGCCAGCTTTTCCGAATTGGTCAGCAATACGCAGGGGCTGTTGTAGCCATGCTCGGCTTGCCCCAGCAGATCGGTGGCGCAGAGTTCGGCATCGGCGGCGGTTTCATCCGCGATCACCATGGTTTCGGTCGGACCGGCGAACAAGTCGATCCCGACGCGGCCAAACAACTGGCGCTTGGCCTCGGCGACAAAGGCGTTGCCCGGGCCAACCAGCAGATGAACCGGCGCGATGCTTTCAGTGCCGATGGCCATTGCGCCCACTGCCTGAATACCGCCCAGCACATAAATCTCATCCGCGCCGCCCAGATGCATGGCCGCGATCACGCCGGGGTTCGGCTCACCGTTGAAGGGGGGTGTGCAGGCGACGATACGCGGCACGCCGGCGACCTTCGCCGTCAGCACCGACATATGCGCCGAGGCCACCATCGGGAATTTGCCGCCGGGCACATAACAACCCACGGATTGTACCGGGATGTTCTTATGCCCAAGGATCACGCCGGGCATGGTTTCCACTTCGATATCCAGCATCGAATCCCGCTGTGCCTGGGCAAAGTTGCGGACTTGCTCTTGGGCGAACTTGATGTCGGCCAGATCCTGCGGGCTGACCTTGGCTATGATCGCTGTGATCTCATCCGCGCTAAGGCGGTACGTCTCGCGGTCGTATTTGTCGAACTTCACCGCCAGATCATGCACCGCAGCATCGCCCCGGTTTTCGATCTCTTTCAGAGTCGAGGCCACGACAGCGGCGGTTTTGGCGTCGTCTTCGGCGCGGTCCGCTTCGGGCTTACCACGTTTGAGATAGGTAATGGTCATGGGAAATCTCCTCTCTGGTCATACTGGAGCATGTCTGTCTTTTGCGCGGCCCAGCGTCGGGGGCCGCGCGATATGTCACCTGCGCAGAAAGGCGCATCAGGCCGGTTGCGGGTTGGCGGCAGCATGGGCGTCGGTCGCCTGCCGCGACAGCAGAACAAGCCCGCCGAACACCCCGGCGGCGGCCAAAGTGGCCCACCACGGCGGCATCAGCGCCAGCACAATCGGCACCACCCACAGCACGCGGGTCAGGCTGCCCCATGGCAGGCGCGCCCCGCCCAATAGGTGCGCAACACCCAGCGCAAAGATCGCACCGGACAGAACCGCGCGGGCGATGCCCTCATACCCGCCGCCGCCCAACATGCCCGGATAGGCAAGGAACAGCATCGGCAAGGCATAGGCCGTTGCCCCCAACCGCAGCGTTTGCAGGGCGACCTTCATCCAAGGGGCTTGGGCGATGGTGGCGGCCACAAACACCCCAAGGCAAACAGGCGGCGTGATCACTGAAAGCGCGGCGTAATACAGCACGAACATATGCACCACCAAGGGGTCGATCCCTTGCTGGATCAGTGCAGGTGCAAACACCGCCGCGACCATCACATAGGCCGCCGAGGTCGGCAGACCCATGCCCGCGATCAAACAGACCACCGCCATCAGCCCGGCAATCAGCCAGATCTCACCTTGTCCAATGGCCAGCACAGCCGAGGTCACAGCCACGCCCAACCCGGTCAGGTTGATCATCGCCACAAAGACCTGCGCACCAACCAGCAGGATACCGACGATCACGACACCTTTGCCGCCCGCCTCCAGCGCCCGCAGAATGATGCCAAACACGGCGCGCGGGTCTTCGCCATTGGCGATGCGCGCAACCAACACGGCGGTCAGCATGGCGATCATGCCATAGCAGGCGGTCAGCTCGACCGAGTTGCCGTTGACCACACCAAAGGCCAGCCCGCCCAATCCTGCCACGATAGGCGCAAGGCGGGTAAAGCTCATCGCGCCGCGCCAATCCGGCAAATCGCCGGCACTGACCGCGCGAAAGCTTTGCCGGCGGGCGATCACATGCACGGTGGAATAGATGCCAAGGTAGAACAGCAGCGCCGGAACCACGCCCGCCAAGGCGATGGACCAATAGTTCAGCCCCACCAGTTCCGCCATGACAAAGGCCGCCGTGCCCATGATCGGCGGGGCCAACTGGCCGCCCGTCGAGGCAATCGCCTCTACCGCGCCGGCATAGGCGGGCGGGTATTTCAGCCGCTTCATCAGCGGAATGGTAAAGTTGCCCGTCGTCGCCACATTGGCCACGGTCGAGCCGTTGATTGCCCCGAAAAAGCCCGAGGCAAAGGTCGCGATCTTTGCCGCGCCACCCGGACGGGATCCCCCCAGGCGCGCCGACAGGTCAAAGAATGTCTCACCCGCGCCGGTGTGCAGCAGGATCGCACCGAACAACACAAAGGCCGCCAGCGTGGTCGAGGCCACATTGACCAGCATCCCCCACAGCCCGCGATCCGATAGGAAGATGATCTCTGTCAGATAGCCCGCGTCAAACCCGCGATGGCCGAATTGACCGGGGATCAGATAGCCAAAAAAAGCATAGGCCACGGCCATCAGAACGATCATCGGAAAAACCCAGTTCGACGTCCGCCGCGCCAGTTCCAGCACGCACAGCAAGGTTCCGAACCCCATCACCATATCCCGTGGCGTGGCCCAGGGCAGATCGTTCATGATGGTTTCGAAATTGCCGATGATATAGACGCCCGACACGGTCACAATCGCCACAATGGCGGCGTCGATTGCCATGCCCAGTGGGCGCAAGCGGCTACCGCCGAACAGCGGATGCATCAGCACGGCCAGAGCCGTGATGGTCATCACAAACAGCGACCGCTGGACCAGCGATTCAAAGGGGCCGTTGAAAGAGGTGTAGAACACAAAACCGCCCAGCGTGACGGCAAGTACCGCAATCGCCGCCTGACGAACTTTCGTGAGAAATGGGACAGAGGTCATCTCGGCACCTTTGCGCTAGAGACAGTGTAAACAGGGCGGCACGGAGCCGCCCCATCTGCATCAGGTCCGATTGATTACTTGAGGCGGTCCGGCACGGTCAGGCCGATTTCCTCGTAATACCGGATCGCGCCGGGGTGCAGCGGGCTGGTCGCGTATTGCAGCGTCAGCTCGGGCAGGTTCTGGCCCTTGACCGACGGGAATGCCGCTTCTTGCTCGGCCATGTTTTCCATGACGGCCTTGGTGATGTCATAGGCGGTCTGATCGTCCATTTCGGGACGTGCGGACACACCAATCATAAAGCCCCATACGGTATAGGCGTCAGAGTTTTCCATCTCGCCGCCCGGCATTTTGACGATTGACAGCTCTGGCAGCGTTTCGCGGATCTTTGCCTCTTGCTCGTCGCTGATGCCCAGAGCCTGCACCGGGGTAAAGGCCGCGATGTCGGTGGTCAGCGCGTCAAACGAAGTGCCAACGGCGCTTTTGACAAAACCGACTGACCGGTTGTCCTTGATGGCATTTGCCAGTTCGCTGTTGGTGCCACGCATCCAGTCGGGCACGATGTCCAGCAGATCGAACACCTCTAGGGTCGTCGCCTCTGTCGAAGATCCGCGCATCCCCGGACCAAATTTCACGCCGTCCAGATCCGCAAGCGAGGTCACACCGGCATCGCGGCGTACCACCACGTTCTGCGGCGCCAGCGAATAGGCCCAAAGCAGTTTGGATTCGATCGGACGCCCGTCAAAGGATTTGACGCCATTGTAGGCGTGATACAGCGTCGATGTGGTGATCAGACCAATGTCCAGCTGGTTGCGCGACATCCGTTTCAGGTTGTCGACTGTCGCACCGGTTTCCACAACCGACGCCTGATAGCCATCGGGATAGGCCCCGTTCACGATTTTCGCCAACGAAGCAAAGTAAGCGTAGTGCGCGCTTTGCGAGTTTGTGGCGCCAAAGGCCAACCGGGTTTCGGCAGCGGCCGGAGCAGCAGCCGCCAGACCAGCAACCGTCAGCGCGACAGCAGAGAACATAGAATTCAATTTCATGTTGAACCTCCCAAAAACATGAACCGCCCATCATTCAGGCGTCTGACACGGGAAAAGGCATAGAAAGTGGCGCGATTGCAACGACAGTCGTCAGCTATGAAATTATTTCACTAACCGCTCTCTCGTTCCTGCATTTCACCCTGCAAAACACGGATATCGCCGGTCTCGATAGAGGCATCGGCGTTGACGATAATGTCGACCGCCTGTTTCAGCATCCGTCGCAGCGGTTGGCGTATGGTGGTCAGCCGATAGGATTCCCACGCGGCCATAGGGATGTCGTCAAACCCGATCACCGCGATGTCCTTTGGCACGGAAATGCCCTTGATCCGGGCGGCGTCCAGAACAGCGATCGCCATGATATCATTGGCACAAAACACCGCGTCCGGCAGGGGCCGCTGCTCCAATAGCACTTGGCCCGCGCGGAACGCCTGCTGATAATCAAACCCGCCGTCAAACTGGCAACAGATGGACTGGCCTCCGTGCTCAAGTTGATCCTGAAATCCGCGCATCCGTTCAAGGTGGGTAGATGTGTCACTCCGCCCGCCAACAAAGGCGATGCGCTGACGACCGCCGGACAGAAACCGCGCCGCGATCTGCCGCGCGCCAGAGTAGTTGTCACAACAGACCGCCATCATGCTGCTGTCCGATTGAACACGGTTCAGCAACACCGCCGGCAGCCCCATTTCCCGGCAGGACCGGGCCAGCCGAGAGGTCATGGTGGAGCTGGCCAAAATCACGCCTTCTGTCCTGAAATCAAGCACTTGACGCATGATTGTGTCCACCTCATCAGCCGAGGTGACAACATGCACGATCGCCTTTAGTCCGCGTTCCGGCAGTTGTCGGATCAGCTCATCTATGGCGCTGGGGTAGAATGGATTGCGCAGCTCGCTGACCACCATGGCGATGGTGTTAGTCGATTGCTTGGACAGCACCTTGTCGACATTGCTGATATAGCCCAGCCTGGCAGCGGCGGCGAAAATCGCCTTACGCTTTTCATCCGAAATCGGCGCATCCACCCGGTAGGCGCGCGACACGGCAGCGACGGAAACCCCGGCAAGGGCGGCCACATCTTTGGCGGTGATTTTCTTCATGAAGCGGACTTAACCACGTTGCTGCGGCGGATGAAACATTTTCAACGCCCTTGCCGTCCCTCGTGCGTTTTCCGCACCAGAACCGCCACTTCCACCTCATCATGAGCTCCCGCCAAATACCTCTGCGCCCGTCAACCAACTGTTACACGAATCTCCTACCTACCGCTGCACACACGTGTGCCCACTGCGATTGAATGCCTTGCTCGAAAACCTTGGAACGGGACTCTGACATGACCATCCTGCGTAAATTCCTGGCCACCACCGCGCTTGTCTGCGCTGGCTCTGCCGCCCTGGCCGAAGACGTCACCATCACCGTTTGGGCCGGAGGATCAAACGAATCCGACAGCTACCGGCTTGATGCGATCGAATTGGCCGCTGAAATGCTGATGCGCGAACGCGCCATCGAAGGCGAAGACCTGACCATCACCGTCGAAAAGAAACGCGATTTTGGCGGCTGGGACGATTTCAAACAGGCCGTGACACTGGCGGCCGAGGCCGGCACGGCGCCGAACATCGTCGTGACCTCGCACCTCGACATTGCGCCTTGGTCGCAGGCGGGCCTGATCGTCCCGGTAGAAGATTATCTTGATCTGGACGCATGGCCGCTGAACGACATCTACGACAACCTGATGGAAATCGCCGCCTTTGACGGCGTCCAGTGGGGCCTGCCGCAAGACGCCGAAAGCCGCCCGTTCTTTTTCTGGAAGGACACGATGAAGGGCATCGGCTACACCGATGAGCAAATCGCCGCTCTTCCCGCCATGGTCGAAGAAGGCGAATACACCCTGCAAAACGTGCTGGCAGACGCCAAAAAAGCCGTCGACATGGGTCTGGTCGAAGAAGGCTATGGCTTTTACCCGCGCGTGTCCAACGGCCCCGACTATGCACAGTTCTACCAGTCGTTTGGCGGCGTCCTGCAAGATCCCGACACCGGCAAGCTGGTGCTGGACAAGGCCGCAATGGAAGAAATGTACCAATTCTTTGTCGATGCGGTGGCGGCGGGCGTGACCCGCAAAAACCACATCGGCACCGACTGGGCGCAGTGGTATTCCGAAGTCGCCAACGGCAAGGCCGCGCTTTGGCATGGCGGCACATGGCACTATGCCCGCTACACCGGCCCCGAAGGCAACGAAGATTTCTTTGGCACCATCGAATTCTCGCTGATCCCGGCGGGCAACGAAAAGGGCCGCGCCAACACAATCACCCAACCGCTGGTGTATCTGATCACCGATCAGGCCGATGACGATCACGAAGACATCGCCGCGCAACTGGTGAAAATCGCGTCCGAACCGCGCATGAACTCGCTTCACGCGATCCAGTCGGCGCATCTGGGCATCACGCACCAGCAGTCCAACATCGAACTCTATTCCAACAATCGTTGGGCATCCGAAGCCACAGACCGTCTGCTGGGCCACGCCAACGCCCAACCGAACCACGTTCAATATGGCGCCTTCTCCGAGGCGATGTGGAAAGGGCTAGAGGCCGCATGGACCGGCGTCAAAACCCCGGCAGAGGCCGTGGCCGAGCTTGAAGCAGAGCTGACAACCACCTTGGGTGACGAACTGATCGTTCGCTAATCCAATGATCCGGCAGGGGGCCACCCCACGCGGCCCCCTGCCCCACCTATTTTCGGAGTTCCCCACATGACACGCATGAATTGGCTGGGGCTGGGCTTTCTTTCGCCCGCCCTGATCATGGTTGTCCTGTTCTTTCTGGCGCCCGTGGTCCTGACGGGCATTTTCGCCTTTACCAGCATGAGCACGGCCACCGGGATCACCGGCGGCGAATACGTTCTGACGTCCAGTTCGGTCCGGGCGATGCGCGACGCGGGTCTACCCAAGGAGACGGCGGATGCGCTGGAAAACGCGGGCTATGTGGTGGACGCCAAGGGGCTGACCGCGCTGGCGCGTGAATTTGACCAACCTACCGCAGATGAGCTTACCAAACTGCACGACGGCGCGCGGTTCTCCGAACGGCGCGACATGGAAAGCGCGCTCAAGGATCTGCGCGACAACCGCATCCGCAAAACCCGCGACCGCAAGGCCGCAGCCGACCTGTTCAAACGCTCTGTCCTGAACGAGCGGTTTGAGACGGAAGCCGAATTCCGCGCCACCCTGACAGAGGCAGGCGTCCCCCCCGCCGACTATGACCTGATCACCAAACAGGCCTATTCCGGCTGGGTCTGGACCACCGACAATATCAAGCTGATGTTCTCGCTGTCGTCGTCTTGGCGCTATGCGGGCAATACCGCGATCTATGTGCTGTTCACGTTGGCCTTTAACGTGGGATTTGGGCTTTTCCTTGCGATCTCAACCTTTTATCTGCCGCCCGCTCAGGCCGCAGGCTTTCGCGCGATCTGGTTCCTGCCGCGCATCCTGCCGCCGGTGCTGTATGTGCTGATGTGGAAATGGTTCACATGGGACACCGGGTTCATATCGACCGTCCTAGCCAATTTCGGCATCAGTCCGCGCAACTGGATGCTGGACACCGCCACCCATGCTTGGGTCTCTCTGGTGCTGATCAACGGCTTTGTCGGGGCGTCGATGGGGATGATCCTGTTTTCTTCGGCCATCCGGGCGATCCCGTCATCCATGCTATACGCGTCAGAGGTGGACGGCGCGAACCGCTGGCAGCAAGTGCGCTATATCATCCTGCCGCAACTGCGCTGGCCGATCCTGTTCACCACCTCGTATCAAACGCTGTCTCTGCTGACCTCGTTTGAATATATCCTCCTGGCCACCAACGGCGGGCCGGGCCGCTCGACCGAGGTATGGGCACTGGCCGCCTATCACACTGCGCTGAACAACTACGGCGGCAACCTGCAATACGGTCTGGGCGCAGCCTTTGCGCTGGTGCTGGTGGTGATCGGCATATTGGCCAGCCTGTTCTACCTGCGCCTGTTCAACTTCCGCACGCTTGTCGGCAAACCGCTGATCGAAGGATAACCAGATGCGACACAACTTCAGGAACTGGCCCGTTCTGGTGGTGCTGGCGCTCTTTTCGCTGCCGCTGGTGATCATGTTCACCTTTCAATTGATCGACAGCTTTACCGTCAAGGCCCCCGGAGCGCTCCTCCCCGAAAGCTTTACCCTGCACCACTTTCGTTTCATGTGGGAACGGCTGGACACAGGCCGCGCGGGCATCTGGCAGGTGACGCTGAACACCTTCATCTTTGCCACTACAACGGCGACGGTGGTCACGCTGGTGTCCCTGACCGCGGGCTATGCTCTGTCGCGGCTGAATCTGCCGGCGCGCGGGTTCTTTCTGGCCGGTTTGATCGTCCTGCACGCCTTTCCAACCGTTACCTTGATCATCGCGATCTTTCTGATCCTGCAAATGCTGGGTCTGTACGACACGCTGATCGGGGTCATCATCGTCAAAACGGCGCTGGAGCTACCCTTTGGCATCTGGATCATGAAAGGGTTCTACGACACCGTCCCGTGGGAGATCGAGATGGCCGGCGTGCAGGACGGTGCCAGCCGGTTCCGTGTCTGGTGGCAGTTGGTTCTGCCACAGGTGCAGCCGGGAATGATGGCAATCCTGATCTTTTCTTTCCTGTCCGGCTGGTCGGAATTTGTGCTGCCGTTGGTGATTGCCCCCGGTTCCAACGCGCAGGTTCTGGCGACCTATATGCAGGCGCTGATCCAAGACGACACCAAGGCCGACTTTGATCTCTTCAAGGCGGTGGGCCTGTTCTACGCCTTGCCCGTCGTGGTCATCTATCTGGTCTTCCAAAACAAACTCATGAACATTTATGGCGGAGGTTCGAAAGGCTGATGCAGCTCGAGCTGACTGATTTCACCAAGCGGTTCGATGGCACAACTGTCATCGACAAGATGAACCTGCGCGTCGAAAGCGGCGAACTGATCGCCCTTTTGGGCCCCTCGGGCTGCGGAAAATCCACCACGCTGTTTGCAATTTGCGGCATCCACCGCATCAGCGACGGCCAGCTGACATTCGGCGGCCGCGATGTGGGCCACCTGCCCAGCCAGAAACGCAACGTCGGCGTCGTTTTCCAGAACTATGCCCTGTATCCGCACATGACGGTGTTCGAAAACATCGCCTTTCCGCTCAAGGTGCAAAAGACCGACACCGACGAAATCCGCGCCCGCGTGCAGGAAATGGCCGAACTCGTCCACATCGAGGCGCTGCTGGATCGCCGCCCGGCGCAGCTGTCGGGGGGCCAGCAACAGCGGGTCGCCTTGGCCCGTGCGTTGGTGCGCAAACCGGACGTGTTGTTGCTGGATGAACCACTGGCCAATCTGGACGCCAAGCTGCGGCTTGAAATGCGCTCAGAGATCCGCCGCATTCAGCAGGAAACCGGCCTGACCGCGATCCTTGTCACCCATGATCAGGTCGAGGCGATGTCGATGTGTGACCGCATCGCGCTGATGAACGCCGGGCAGATCGTGCAGATGGACACTCCGACAGAGATGTACCAGAATCCAAAGGATAAATTCGTCGCGGGGTTTTTAGGAAACCCGCCGATTTCCTTTGTCACCCCGCAGGATTTGCCGGAATTCGACGCCCCCGATGGCTGCGCCGAAATCGGCATCCGCCCGGAACATATCGGCCCGCAATTCGGCAGCGTGCTAAACGGGCGCGTCGGCTTTATCGAAACCCAAGGGCGCGAGGATCTGTTTGACATCACCCTGCGCTCTGGTCGGCTGGTGCGGTCGGTGCAACCCGCTGGTTCAGGCGTCACACTGGGACAAGAGGTCAACTGGGGCTACGACCCCGCCGCCCTACTGTGTTTCGACACATCGGGGGCGCGGATATGACTGACTGGCTGTCCCCTGCCCGCCCCTATTCCATCGCCCATCGCGGTGCCAGCGCCTATGCCCCCGATTGCAGTCTGGAGGCCTATGAAAAGGCCGCACGCCTTGGGGCCGATTTTTGGGAGGTCGACATTCGCAGCGCCGCCTGTGGCACGCTGATCACCTACCACGACGCCGCCTTTCCCGACGGGCAAAGGCTGGCTGATCTGACGGCGGCACAAATCGCCCAACAGGCCAGCGCGCAAAACCTACCCGCCCTGCCCTTCTCGGAAATTCTTGCGCTTGCGGTCGAAAAAGACGCTGGCATCTATGCCGACATCAAGGACAGCGCCGCCACCCTGCCCGTTCTGGATGCGCTCAAGGCGCATGGCATCAACCGCGCCATCCTTGGGGCCTTTGATCCAGCCGCCGCGCAAATGCTGATTGACGCCGATTGCCCCTACCCCCGGTCGGTGCTGGTGCCGTTGGGGGCCGATCCTTTTGTCCATGCGGCCGGGGCCGATATCATCCACCTGTGCTGGGAGAAAATGGACCGACCCCAGGACGCGCTGACGCCAGATTTCTTTGCCCGCGCCGCGGCCAATGATCAGCAAGTCGTCCTGTGGCACGAAGAAGACCCCGCCCGCATGGCCGTCCTGCGCGACCTGCCGGTGCTGGGCATTTGTTCGGACCGGCCCGAACTGGTGCATCCCTTTCGCCCGCCCGCCAATTGGCCGGTGGAAGTCACCTGCCATCGCGGTGCCTGTGAATTTGCGCCCGAAAACACCGCCCCCGCCGCCCATTGCGCCTTTGCCGCCGGGTTCACGCGGGTTGAAATTGACCTGCAACAGACCGCAGACAATCAGTTGGTCGTTTTCCACGATGATGAACTGGGCCGCTGCACCAACGGACGAGGCGCCGCGGCGTGGCACACGCTAGAGATGCTGCAAACGCTGGACGCCGGACGCCACGCCAACCCGTTCTTCACTGGCGAACCGATCCCCACCTTTGCCCAAATTTTGGACATCACCCTGCAGTACAACGGCCAGCTGTACGTCGAACTGAAACACGCCGAGGCAGATCGCGTCGTGGCAGAGGTGCGTGCCCACAAGATGATGGATCACTGCCTGTTTTGGGCCTACGATCTTCACAGACTGCGCCAATTGCGCCTGATCGCACCAGAGGCGCGGTTGATTGTGCGGCGGCAGGACGTGCCCTCACTAGAGGCCGTACAAGAGCTTGGGCCGGAGGTGATAGAATTCGTGCATAGCGACGATCTTGCCGATCTTGCGCGCTGTCGCGACTTGGGGTTGCGGTCGATGTTTGCCTATATGGGCCGGGATCGTTCCAAATTTGCCAGTATCATCGACGCCCGACCCGACATCGTAAATCTGCATTTTCCGTTTTTGTTCAGGGATATGTTGTCCGAAACCATGGTCGTAAATGGCTGATACGCCGAAAAAGCCCACCTCTTTTGACGTAGCGCGTTTGGCCGGTGTGCATCGGTCACAGGTTTCCAGAGCACTGTCCGGTCAGGGCCGTATGTCGGATGACACCCGACAAAAGGTGATCGACAGCGCGCGGCAGCTTGGCTACCGCGTCAACTTTCTGGCGCGCAGTCTGCAAAGTAGGTCGTCTGGGTTGGTGGGCATCGTCGCCTCACGGTTGGACACCCCCTATCGCGCCACGCAAGTCCGCGCCGCCGCGCGTGAATTTCTGGCCAATGGGTTCACCCCCATCCTTGTGACCGCTGAGGGCGGAGAGGATCAATCCGGCCTTGTGGAACGGCTGCTGAACTATTCGGTGTCGGGCATGATGATCACCTCTGGCACGCCCTCGAACAGCATCATCGACGAATGCGCCCAGTTGAACGTGCCCGTGGTGCTGATCAATCGCAACGTCGCGCTAGAGGGCGCGGACCATGTTCTGATCGACGTGGACGCCGCCGGGCAACTGGCCTTTGACATGTTGGTCGAGCGCGGCGGGCAACGGTTTGCCGTGCTGCAACCGCGCGACCGCACCTATTCCGTTCTGGGCCGTGCCTCTGCCTTTTCCGATCGGTGCCGCGCGGCCGGCTATTGCGTCGATGTGCTAGAGGTCGACAGTCAGGACTACGACGCCGGACTGGCCGCCGCCGATGGCTTTGTGCAGCAAAGCATGGCGGATTCGGTCTTTTGCACCACCGACCTGCTGGCGCTTGGTTTCCTCGATGGGTTGCGCGTCCGGCATGGGGTGTCGGTTCCCTATCAGGTGCAGGTGCTGGGCTTTGACGACATCCCGCAGGCCGCATGGCTGTCCAATAGCCTGTCGACCATCTGGCAGGCGTCAGAAGACGCCGCAACCGAGGCGGTCAACCTGATCCTTGAACGGATAACTGACCCCACGCGCCCGCATGAAACCTTCCACATCCCTTTGCGCCCCGTCCATCGCGGCACCACACGAAAGGCTCGCCCATGACCGACATCGGCACGCTAGAGTTCGCAACCGCACTGGCCCAAGAGGCCGGACACCTGGCCCAAACCCTGCGCGCCAACGCGCCACAGGATTTCGTCGCCACCAAGGGTAAGATGGATTTCATCACCCATGCCGACCGCGCCTCTGAACGGCTGATACGAGAGCGGATTGCCCAAGCGTTTCCCGGCGACACCGTTCTGGGCGAGGAAGAGGGCGGCACGCCCACCGACAGCTTTTGGATCGTCGATCCGATCGATGGAACCACAAATTATCTCAACGGCTTGCCCGATTGGGGCGTTTGCATTGCGCGGGTTGTCGATGGAGTGCTGATCGACGGCGTCATCACATGCCCCGACCACCAAACCACCGCCACCGCCACACGGGGCCAAGGGGCCTATCTGAACGGCGTCCGGATCTTGCCCCGCCACCGTCCCGACATGCCGCTGGTCCAGCTGGGCTATTCGCCCCGCGCGCCCCTGCCCCAGCATTTGCACCAGATTGGACGCATCATCGCCCAAGGCGCCGACTATCGTCGCAGCGGCGCAGCCTGTACCGGGTTGCTCAGCATCGCGGCCGGTTGGTCAGATGTGTACTACGAGAAGCACCTGAACCTGTGGGACGCCGCCCCCGGTCTGCTGCTGATCGCAGAGGCAGGCGGCACCAGTGTCCACACCCCGATTCCGCAATTCGCCCGGCACGGCAGCGAGGTTCTGGCACTCGGCTCCTCCATGCGGACACAGGCCGACCTTTGGCAGGGGATCTTTGCCACCTAAGGGCGGATCGCGTTCGGACCATGCGCCGACGGCCGGTTCTCCGCTTCCTGCGGCAAAGAAGTCGCCTAAGCGTCGCGACGATGCGCGGCCAGACGGCGGACCGCCCGCCAGCCAAAGGCCATGCCCGGTCCGATTTGCGCCCCTGCCCCCGGATACTCACCCGAAAAACACGAATGCATATCGTTTCCAGCGACCAACAGGCCCGGGATCACGCGATCGCGCGTATCAAGCACCTCGGCATCCATGCTGGCGACTAACCCGCGGCTGGTACCTAGCGGCATCGGCCAAAGAGCGATGGCAAACAGCTTTCCATCCCCTACCGGGCCCAGACAGGGGTTCGCCAAGCCGCGCGTATTGTCCCCGTTTGAGCGTTGATACAACGTCGAACCCCTGTCGAAATCGGGGTCTTCGCCACGTCGGGCATTGGCATCGAACCGCGTCACGGTCTCGGACAGGGTTTCGGCGGGCACCCCAATTGCGGTGGCAAGCTCTGCAATGTTGCGACCTTGCTTCAGATAGCCTGACGCGATCCACGAGGTCAGCCTTGGGGTGCGCGGCCTGATCGGACCCAGACCATAACGCCGAATGAAATCCCGCCCCGCGATCAGCCAACTGGGCTGTGCCGTCGGTCCGTGCGAGATCATGGCGCGACAGAAATCGTGATAGCTGAGCGCCTCGTTCGCGAAACGTCGGCCCGCCCCATCGACAATCACACATCCCGGTTTGGCCCGGTCCAGCACGATGTGCGGCCAGACCGCAATGCCACCCCCGTCCGCCACCCGGACAGAACAGGGAAACCACAGCGCATTGTCGCGTCCCGACGGACCCAGCCTGCCGCCCGCCGCCACGCCCAGATCCAGCGTGGTGCCGCGCGCGAACGGGGTTGCCGGACTGTGTTCGGGCGCAGGCGCGGGCAGTTCCTCGCGGCGCTTTTGCGGGTCCGAGGGGAAACCGCCGCCTGCCAGAACCACCCCGACTCCGGCTTTCAGCGCAAAGGCCCGACCGGCGTGCAGCCCTTCGACACCGGTAACCCGGCCCGCCTCATCCTGAATCAGCCGCAGGGTCTGCGTGCTTTCATACAACTGACCGCCGCGCGTCAAAATGCCATGCATCATCCGCGCAATCAGCGCGTTGCCCATGACCAGCCGCGTCCCACGGGGATAGTGCATCCGATCCCGGGCATAGCGCGCCACCAGTCGCGCGCCCAACGCCATGGCCGACACCGACCGATCGGCGCGGATCAGGCGCGCGCCCTCGGCCCGGGTGACCAGCATGCCGCCAAAGACCATCAGATCCTTCAAGGGTTCGGCCAGCAGCCCAAACCATTTGCCAAGGCGACGTCCGTCGAATTCAACCGGCTCCAGCGCCCGCCCGCCGGGGGCGGCACCGGGCAAATCACTGCGATAATCGGCGGCCGCCATGTAGGGGCGAAACAGCACTCCGGCGCGGGTTTCCAGATCGGATTGCATTGCGGGGGCCGTGTCCAGAAAGGTCTGCCAGGGCTCTTCGGGGCCGATGTTGCCGACCAGCGCGCGCAGATAGGTTTCTGCCGCCTGTCGATCCGGCGCCGCCCCCGCAGCCCGCATCAGCGCATTGTCCGGCACCCAGACGGTTCCCGAGGATCGCGCCGTCGTGCCACCAAAATACGGCGCCACCTCCAGCACCGCCACGCTGAATCCTTCCAGCAAGCCGGTCAGGGCCGCCGTCAACCCGGCAGCACCAGAGCCTAGAACGATCAGGTCGACTTCGCCCAGTTGGTCGAGCGGCGGGCGATCAGAGGGGTCTGGTAGCATTGGGCGGTCCCTTTTGCCGAGTGCGGGCATTGGTCAAGTATCCTCAATCTCAGGCGGCGGGCGGAGTGTCCCAGAACCACCACTGGCGGTCGGTCACCCATTCGGCCACGTCACGTCTGAATTCCAGATAGTGCGGCGCTTCGTGGTGGACGGCCAGCGCCGCATCGTCGGCGTAAACCTCGATCAGCAAAAAGCGGGTCGGCACGTCGCGATCCTGAAAGAAATCGAACCGCAAACAGCCGTCCTCGCGCTCTAGCGTGATCGCCGCGTGCCGGGTCAGCCGCGTGCGAAAGGCGTCGATCACCTCGGCGTGGACCTCCAGGTGGGCTGTATGAAGCAGGGTCATGCGCGGCCTTTCATGCTGTCACACCCGGCGTGGGCAGGATGCGCACCTTGCGATAGGCAGCAAAGTGATCGGCAAACATCTGCGACGTATCCACCGACCCGGCAAAGCCCGTTTGGCGCAGGCGTGTCAGATCCGACAACAAGTCCCAGTCCTGACGAAAGACAAAATCGCCGAAGGCCCACAGCGCCACACGTTCCAGCGGGCGCGGGTCCAGACCGTGGCGGGCCGTGATCCGATCCCAGACTGGCCCTTTGTCAGCCATCCAGTCCGCCAGCCGGATGTCGCGCGGCTCTCCGCAGGGCAGGTCCAGCATTTTCGCCAGCTTGGGCCACATATAACGCCAGCGGAACGCATCGCCGTTGGTGATGTTGAAGGCGCGGTTGGCCCCTCCGGGCTGCGTCGACAGCCAAATGATCGCATTGGCCAGATGCGCCGCATCGGTGACTTCGGTCAGGCTGTCGAACCCGACCGCCGTGCCGGGAAAGTCAAACGGCACCCCCAACTCACGGCAGATCGCCCCCCAAGCGCCAATCACCGTGGTCAGGTTGCGCGCCCGTTCTTGGGCAAAGTCGCAGACCACGTTGGGTCGGCAAGAGGACCATGTCCATGCGTGCCCCCGCTGCGCGGAAATCAGGTAATCCTCTTGATCGTAGTAGAAATTGGGCGGCATGTGGCGCGGGTCATCCTCGCGCGCGGGGGTTCGGTGCGGCCCCAGATGCACACCATACCATTTGGTCCCTTCGACCAGATGGACATGCTGCAACGTGGGCCCCTGCACCGCCTCAACGACATTGGCCAGCATCGCCAGATTACCGTCGACGTTCTCGACGCCGCCCTCGCCGTGTGGGGCGCGAGCGGCGTAAAAGACGTGTGTGACGGGGGGCGCATCCGCCAGGGCGGACCGGATCGTGTCCGCATCCATCAGGTCGGCGGCCAGATGGCGAAACCGCGCGCCTTGCGACGGCGCGGTGCGGGACATGCCCAAAATGCCCCAGCCCCCCGCGCCGTCCAAGGCCTGAACAAGCGCCGAGCCTATGGCGCCCGTCGGGCCAATCACCAGAGCATTGTGGTCCGCCATGTCAGGCTGCCTTTGCCTTGAAACCCAGCTTGGCCAGTGTTGCCGCGCTCGCCAGGATCTCATCGTCGATCTGCGGCTGGCGGGACACAACTTCGAGCACGGGCAGTTCCGAATAACCGACCTCGGCCAGAACCGGCGGATAGATCGAGAAATCCATGTCCCCGGCCCCGACCGGATCGTGGCGATAGGCCTTGCGTCCGGTGTCCGAGAAATGCACCAGATCCAGACGGTTCTGAAGGTGGCGCAGACCTTCACAGGGGTCTTCGCTGATAAAATACGCGTTGGTCACGTCGTAGATGATGCCGACGTCATCGTCACCATAGTCCTCAATCGTCGACAGCAGCGATTTTGCGTCAGGCAGCCAGCCGAACGGCATGTTCTCGATCAGCACCTTGACCCCGTTCTTTTTGGCGACCGGAAGCAGCCTGTCCAGCGCGCGAAAGAAATGCCCACGCAGCACCTCATCGGGCAGCGGAAACAAAGGGTTGGCCTTGCCCGGCCCCAGCACAATCGTCGGCGCACCCACATCGCCCGCCAGATTCAGAAACCCTTCGATCAGATCAAGGGTATAGGCGCGCACCTCTTCGGACCCGCCCGCGATGTTGAGATCGAGGTTGGGCATGTTGAAAGACACGATGCGGGTGCCGGTGTCTTCGACCACCTTGACGATGTCACGACGGGCGGCGGCATCGACTTCGCTGGGCCAGAGGTGGCCGGGATACATCATCAGCTCAAAGCCCGCGAAGCCCCTGTCAGCAAGGTGGCGCATAGCGTCGGCGGCGGTCCATTTGAAGGTATAGGCGTAGAGGTTCACGGCAAAATTCGAGGCGGGGTTGGTCATCGTTCCGGTCTCCGGTAAATTTTGGATCTGTAGGGCTCAGGACTTGTTGAAATCGCGCCAGGTCATTTTCGGCGCATAGCCCAGCTTTTCTTGTGCATGACGGATGTCAAAAATACCGGCCTGCGGGTTCTTTTCGAACACGTCGCCGCGCACTTCTGGTTCCACGCCAAAGCGTTCGCGGAACAACTCCAGCGTCGGGCGCGTGTTCAACCCATCCGCGGCACCAAGGAAGATGCAGTCGTAGCTACCGTCGGGATGTTCCATCGCAAGCTGGATGCCCTGCGACACGTCCTCGGGCGCGACATAACCCCAGAGGTGATAATTTTGCACATCGGCGCCACGCGAGGCGAGTTCGGGATACTCGGGCTCAAATACGATATGGCCGGGACGGATGGCGATGACCTCGATCTTGCCACGATGGGCAAACGACACCGCGATGGACTCGGTGATTTCCTTGGTCAACGAATAGACCTCGGTCGGCCGGATCGGGTGGGCTTCGTCCACCGGCAGATATTGCGGACGCCAGTTTTCGGGGTTGTAGTGCAGCCCGGTCGCGGCATCGCTGGAAATCACGATGACACGGCGCACCCCCGCATCTTCGGCAGCTTGCAGCGCCGTCCAAGTGCCCTGCGTATTGACGCGGAAACATTCCTTCGGGCTGGACGTGCGCGGGTTGGGTACAGCGGCCAGATGCACCACGCGGTCAAACCCACGAAAGGCATCTGTCAACGCGTCCAGATCGACAATGTCGATATCCACATAGGCGACGCCGTCGATCTGCGGATCGCGCTTGTCCAGCACCGTGACGGCATAGCCGTCCGCGTGCAGCTGTTTGGTCAGCACGGTGCCCAGACGACCGCCGCCGCCGGTGATCAGTACATTTTTGTCAGACATTTTAGTTCCTCCCATTGGCGTGGAGCCATCCACGCGCGACTCGCATCATTTCAATTCAGGTCAATCCAGCGGCGTTCTGCGTCAGAGCGATAGATCGCTTCTTCGACCAAAAGCGCCTTCATATAGTCAGCAGCGGTGTTCTCGATCGGCGTGCCTTCGCGCAGGTGGCTGACCACATGCGCTTGCAGCGCATGCACGGAATCGCCGGCGTAACCGCGATCCTCCCACGCCCAGCGATGTTCCTTTTCGGCGCCGCCATGAAGGCTGCGGTGCCAGATCCGCCCCTTGCCATCGACGCGCAGGCTGCCGCCCGTGCCCTCGATCAGCATTTGCCCCATGGTCAGGCGCACGTTCTCCGCCTCGAAATCCAGCAGGCGGTTGCCGTCGAACAGCCCCGCCGCGCCCGAGCCAAAGGCAAAGGTCACAAGGCCCGCATCCTCGCCCGCAATCGCCGGGTTCAGGCGGCGCAGATGGGCATGGACCCCGGTGATCTCGCCCATGAGAAAACGGAACACATCAATGGTGTGAATGCCGGTTTCATGGATCAGAAAGCGCGGCATTTTCTGAAAGTAGGGCTGACGATCCATGTAAGCGTCCGGGCCCTGACCATCACCGGGCCGCATACGGAAATGGATGTTCGTAGGCTGTCCGATAGCGCCTTCTGCGATCAACCGACCGCATTCCCGGTTCCAAGGCCGAAAACGCCAGTTTTCATGCGCCACGAACAGGATTTCCGCCGCATCGGCGGTGTCGATCATCGCCCGCGCGTCGTCCAGACTGGGGGCAAGCGGCTTTTGGCAGATCACCGGAATGCCCCGCGCCGCCGCAAGGTCCAGCAGCGGTTGGTGGCTTTCTGCCGTGGTGATGATGTCCACCAGATCGGGGCGCGTGCGGTCCAGCATTTCCGCCGGATCGGTGAACACCGCGTCCGCGCCGCCGGTTGCCCCGTAGCGCTGCGCAAACTCCGCGCCGCGCGCCGCGTTGGAATGGACGCAGATGCCGACAAGCTCGATGCCGGGTATCCTGCTCCAACTGTCATAGTGCCAGTGGCTGAAAAAGCCGGTGCCAAAGACGGCGACCTTCATGGCTGCCTCCTCGTGTCCAGTGTTGAAAATCGCGCGTTACGCTGTGACATCCGACGCCTCAGCCCGGAAAGACAGCTGCCAAACCCCGGTCAAGGCGCGTGCCGTCAACTGATCGGGCAGCGCATCACGCAGCAGTTTGACCGCGTTGCCAGCGGCGTGGGCATCCGTGGCATGGGCAACAACAACCGCATCGACGTAGATGTCCTGCCCTTTGCGGATCTCTTTTTCGCGTGACGCGATAGAGGATTTTTCGCGGTCCGCTGACCAGATTTCACCGCCGACGATTCCCGATGCTCCATCCAGCGCCGCGTGCACCGCCTGTTCATCCAGTTGGCTGTCCTTCGGCGAGTCCTCGGCAAGGATACGCAACACGCCGACAAACCCGCCCTCGGCCGCCCCCCAGGCAAAACTGCGATGACAAACGGTGCGGGAATTGTTCCGGAAATGGGGCTGCGAAGTCAGCGTCCACGGCGTCGGGGCATTCAAACGCTCAAGATAGGCGGGCGAGGACAGAACCGACACATCGTCGGTTTCATAATTGATAAACAGGTGCGGCGTGCCCTCCACGGCGCTGTAGCGATGGACCATGCGAAACCCCGGCACCGAAAGCCGCTCGAAATGGTGCTCATTGTTGTACCAGTCCAGCACCGCATCGGATTGACCAGTGTCGATGTCGTGCCAGATGGCCAAGATACCGCGTTCGGTCTTCATCTGCTTCTCCCGTGGTTTCGCATTAGATGCGACAATGTGAAAATCCTGAAAATGTCAGCATTTTGCGACCCCACTGCCATCACATGGCGACAGTTCAGATCAGTTTTGCTGTCAATGTCGTGATCAGCCAGGTGAGTGACCCAGATCCTCGGATAGCTGCGCCGCCGTTTGGCGAACGGATTGCGTGATGTGCTCCATCCGTTGAAGGTTCATCCGCCAGATCGGGCCAGAGACGCCGACCGCCCCCACCACTTGTCCGGAAAAATCGTACACCGGACAGGCCACGCAGCGCACTTCTTCATTGTATTCGGCATCGTCGTATCCGACGCCCGCCTGTCGCACCTGTTCGACCTCCAGCCGCATCTGCGACGGGTCAGTGATGCTTTTCTCGGTCAGCGCCGTCAGCTTTGCCGAACGCAACCAGCTCTCGAACCGGGTGTCATCCATGCCCGCCAGCAGCACCTTGCCAATCCCCGTGCAATGCGCCGGACGCGCGCCGCCCGCGCGCTCTACCAACTGAAAGGCGCCGGTTCCTGCGCCACGGGCGACGATCACCACGTCATCACCGGAAAGCATCGCAAAATGACTGCCCTCGCCGCTGTCCTGCGCCAGCGCCTCTAGGTAGGGCGTGGCTGTCGCGATCAGATCGACCTCGCTCGACGAACTGGCCGCGAGGCTGAAAATCATGCGCCCGAGGTGATACCGTTTTGTCCCCTTGGCCTGCCGCACGACGCCCAGTTCGACCATGGTCCGCACCAGATGGAACGCAGTGCTGGTATGCAGCCCAACGGCCTTGGAAAGATCGGCAAGGTTGATGCCGTCATCATGCTGGCCAATCTGGGTCAGAATGGAAAAGGCGCGTTCGATCGACTGGATTCCGCCGCCGCGTTCGCGACCGGCATCGGCCTCTTGCTTTGCGCTTGCGGTCTCACCCCGAACAACAGATGATTTTGGCATACCCTCACTCCATTCCCTGTTACCGCACCTCTGGCTCTGTAAAATCGAACCTGACCCCCAACCTAGGGTTTCTGATGCCGCCTTGCCAACACCGCCTGCGGCATTGTGGCACTGATTGCGACGCTGTGCGCCAATCAGGCTCATCGCATCATTTCCACCCCACCGCAGACGCTAAGCGCCTGACCCGTCACCGCGCCGCCAAAGGACGAACACAGGTAAAGCGCCATGTTCGCGATGTCCTCGCACTCGACCGTCGACCCAAGCGCGACCGGCGCCAACACCTCACGCTCCATTTCCTGCGGCGTGATCCCCAGAGTTGCGGCGCGCCGTTCCACCACCGCGCGGAACCGGGAGGTATTCACATGGCCGGGCAGGATCGCGTTGACCCGGATGCCATCGCGCCCGACCTCGAGCGCGAGGCTTTTTGTAAAGCCGATCACCCCCCATTTCGCCGCCGCGTAGGGCGTGCGATTGGAATAAGACAGCCGCCCGGCGACTGAGGCCAGATTGACCACACGGCCCCCGCCGCTGTTCTGCATCAGGGGCACCGCGCGGGCACAGCAATGAAACATCGCCTCGACATCCACCGCCATCGTGCGCCGCAGCTCTTCGGCATCGATGTCCTGCACCGGCCCGGTCGGCCCTGCAATCCCGGCATTGTTCACCAAAATATCCAGCCCGCCAAACTCTGCCTCGACCCTGTCGAACAGGCCGGCAACCGCCTCTGGGTCGGACACATCCGCCTTCGATGCCCCGATCCCGGGCTGTTCCCGTGCCATGGCCCCAAGCGCGTCGTCCGAGACATCGCAGACATGCACCCGCGCGCCCGCTGCCAGAAATCCCTCGGCGATCACCCGGCCAATACCTGAGGCCGCGCCGGTTATCAGCACCCGGCGGCCAGTCAGATCGACAGAAAGAAATCTGGGCGTGTTCATCGCCGCGCCCCTTAGCCCGCATCCTGCAAAAGCGACACCGCCCTTGCATCATATTCCGCATCGAACCCCAGCACCTCGCGGGTGTGGCTCAGGTCATATAGCGGCGCAAAGGGCTTGTTTTCATACAGAGCGGGGTCGCGGATTTCCGGCAGATGCCCCACAACCTTTTGCAGGCGCTCCAGCGTCGGTTCAGGTGACAGCGTCACATTGGCCGACAAAAAGAACTGGTCAAAGCCGCGATACGTCATCTCCAGCCCCATACGGAACGCGCGGGCGGCATCACGGGGATCGATGTGGTGCCAGCACGGTCCGCCCCCGGCAGAGGACGGCCCGCCCGCCATTGGCCCCTTGTAAGTCGCAGGCGATTCAGAACGGACGCGGATTTCGTCGTGCATCTCTGGATAGGCCACAAACACCGGACGCATCACGATGATCTCCAGCTTTCCGCGCAACGCAAAGCTGCGCCCCATCTCTTCGCCCATGACCTTGCTGAGTCCATAGGGGTCCGTGGCGTTCAGCGGGTGATCCAGGTCGACCGGCAGGTATTGCGGCGGGAGCATCGCGCCTTCGCCCACCGTGTACCCGACCACGGAATCGCTGGAACAGATCACCACCCGCTTGACCCCGGCCTCTTCGGCGGCGGACAGCAGGTTGTACAGGCCGACGACATTGACCTGCATCGTCAATTCACCGGTGCCCGACCAGATGTTCGGGATCGCGGCGATCTGGACGATGGCATCCTTGCCCTTGACGGCTTTGGCGACCGACTCCGCATCGGTCAGATTGCCGACGTGCCAGTCGATCTTGGCCTCTCCGGCCTTCAGGTCAAAGCCCTCGACCGCGCAGCGCCCGTCCAATTCGCGCACCACATGTTGGCCCAACAGGCCCCCGGCCCCCGTCACCAGGACATTCTTGAATTGCATCGTATCCTCCCTGACGGCATGGGCCGCCGATTGTCATTGTCCGGGGTCTATTGCCCCAAATAGTCGGGGTTCTTGCGCATCCAGTCGGCAAAGGCCGTGACGCCTTCGGCCAGTGGCAGACGCGGGGCAAACCCTGAATCCTCCAGCATGCGCGTCCCTGACAGCGCCCCCCGCATCCGGTTCCAGGTGGTCCAGGGTTCGGTCCCCGGCCCGACCTCGACAACGGCCCCCGGAACGGCGGCGCGCACCGCATCGGCCACGTCAAAGGTTGACCAGTTGCGCCCGTGGGACAGGTGATAGATGTCATGCCGCAGCTCTGGCGCCCGGACCATGGCAAGCAACCCCGCCGCCACATCGTCGACATGGGTAAAGCTGGCGACGAAATCGCCGCCCGCTGCCTCGCGGACGGGAATCCCCAGCATCGCCTCACGCAGAAAGGCGACCAACGGGCCGCGCGGCAGATCCCGCTGCGGTGGCACCAAAGGCGGGCCATAGACAAACCCGATCCGCACCGTCGCGGCCGACAGCCCGTACTGGTTGCGATACATGCCGGTGAACAACTCTCCGGCCGCCTTCGTCGAACCATACAGCGTGCGCGGCGACAACGGTGTGTCCTCTGGCACCGGCACACTGAGGTCCATGTCCTTTTGAAACACCGACCCGGTGCTGACATAGACAAACCGCCATCCCTGGTGCCGCGCCAGTTCCAACAGGGCCGAGGTCGCAACAGCGTTGGTCTGCACGGTCTGCCACGGGATATCAGCGGCGATGCGATCGTTGGGAATCGCTGCTGTGTGGACGCAAGCGTCAATCTTGCAGGGCGACAAGGCCGCCGCGGTGGCAAAAGCATCGGACAGGTCGCAGCGCGCCCAATGCACGCGAGGGCCCAGTTCGTCCTTCAGTGCCTCCGATACCGGCGCGCGGTGTTGCGCGACAACCTCAAGGCCTTCGGCCAGCGCAAGACGCACCAACGTCAGGCCGACATGTCCGGTCGCGCCGGTGATGAGCAGTGCCATCTGTTCCTCCAAGTATTGCTATGCGGTCTTAGCGCCCCGTCGTTCAGTCGTCAGACGGGGGCGAGGTGATGACCAGAAAAACCAGTCGATCAAGGCCCGTGTTGTAAAAGGCATGCTCGACACCGGGCGGGATAAAGATCACGTCATGGGCGCGCACCACGGTCTTTTCCCCATCATGTTCAAACAGGCCTTCGCCGGACAGCACATGATAGATTTGTTCCTGCACCTTGTGGGTGTGCAGGGCCACATAGGCCATCGGCTCATAGCAGGAAATGCGGTGGTCCACATGCTGCGCGCCCAGCCCTTCGGCATCGACTAGCGGTTTGGACAAGGCACCGCCAAAGTGATTGGGGAATTCTTTCCACGGCACTTCGGCAATATTTCGGATGACGGATTTACGTTCGGTCATTTTATTTCCTCACTGGCAGTTTTATCTTTCATTTCCATATTACCACGCGTAATTTTTCGTTGTCGAGATGGCATCCGTGCAGGACTGCCAATTGCGTCGATCCTCAGAAAAGGAAAAATCACGATGACTAAAGCAAGCAAGCCTTGGCGAATTCTCATGCTGCAAGGTGCCAATATGAATTGGCTTGGTCGCAGAGAGCCGGAACGCTATGGCAGCACCACGACGGACGAACTTGATGCAATGATGCAGGCGCGTGCCGCCGAATGTGGTGTGGAATTGGAAATCTATTACACCAATATCGAAGGCGATGCGATGAATCGCATTTATCAGGCCGTCGATGACGGTGTCGACGGGCTGTTGATGAACCCGGCGGGATTTCAATACGCCGGACACGCGTTGAAGGATTGTCTGGCCGCGGTCCGCCCCGACCTGCCCTATATCGAGGTTCACGTCACCCACCGCAGTATCGAAGGTTATTTGCGCACTTTGACCGCCGAGATGTGCGAAGGTTTTGTCCTCGGGTTCGGGACCGATTCCTATATCCTTGGTCTCGACGGCTTGATCCGCCTGCTGGAGCGTCGAAAAGGCTGATGGCACCGGTGCGCAGCGCGGGATTGCCCGCCTGCGTACCGCCGCCACGCCTGATCTGCTCATATCAGACATCCTGTTGCATCCTCCGCCGTGCGGCGACACACGCCTCCAGCCCGTCGCGCAGGGTGAATTTCGGTTGATAGCCAAAGGCATCGCGCGCCCGGCTGCAATCCAACGCGCCCTTGCGCACGGCGACGACACCCGGCCCCACCTGATACGGACCAGACGATATCGAAATATCCGCACCCGGAACAATTTCGCGGATCCAGTCGACCATCTGGCCCAGACTGGGCGCCTGACCGGTCGTGATATGATACACGTCATGTTTGTGCGTCCGGTGGTCCAGCGCCGCGACCAACCCCTCTGTCAGGTCGTCGATATAGACCTGATCGACGCGGTATGCGGCCCCGCCGTCCAGATGCAGGCTGCGCCCGTCCACCGCCGCGTCGATGAACGTCTTGGGGATGCGCGGACGCGGCAGGCCCGGCCCGTAGACCCAACAGGTCCGGATATGGATCACCTCCATTTCGTTTTCCTCAGCGAAATCACGGGCAAGCTGCTCTGTCGCGAACTTGGAAATGCCGTAGGTTTTCACCGGAAAACAGCCATGCGTCTCGTCGATCGTGTCGCCAGTAAAGGCCCCGTAAACCTCTTCGGACGACAGGTTGATCATACGCTTCACATCGCACAGCCGCATCGCGGACAGCACGTTCAACGATCCCTCGACATTGACGCGCATGGTCCAAAGCCGACTTGATGCGCCGTTCAGAACCCCAACCACTGCGGCACAGTGGATCACCGCATCAGCGTCAAAATCCTTCATCGCCTCCGCCAGTTGGGACCATTCGGTCAATTCGCCCGGGTAAAAGGCCAGGTTCGGCAACTCGGCCCGCAACTCTTTGAGGCGCGGACTTTCGACGATGTCAAAAGCCGCCACCTCATCGCCGCGCCGGGCCAGCCGTTCGGCAATCGCCGCGCCGACAAAGCCGCCGCCGCCAGTGATGAATATCCTGGCCATGTTCAGCGCGCACCCGGTTGCAGGATGCGCTCGCCAAAGGCCGGCTCTTTGTACGGGATCGGCGGCAGCTGCCACGCGCCGGTCGCGGGCGGACGGACGTCGGCATCCACATGGACGTCGATCAGGTAAGGGACATTGGCCTGAACCGCGTGTTCCAACGCCCCGGCGAAATCCTCGGACTGGGTGACGGTAACCGCTTCGACCCCGGCCGCCTTGGCCCAACCGGCGAAATCGGGGTTGTAGGGTTGGGAATTTGGTCCAGAATAAAATCCGGTTCCAATTTCGCGACCATTGAACAAACCATACTGCAAGTCGCGGATTGCCCCCCACGCAAAGTTGTTCCAAACCACCCAGACAACCGGAATGTTGTATTCAACGGCCGTGCAAAGAACGTGCGGCACCATGGTAAAACCGCCGTCTCCGCAAACCGAAACAACCGGACGATCTGGCGCGGCCAGCTTGGCACCAAGAGCCGCAGCAGGACCAAAGCCCATTCCCGAAAAGCCCCAGCTGTTCAGCATTGTCTGAGGACGCCGTGCCTTCCAGAACTGCATGAACCAGTTATGGTGAATGCCGGCGTCAAACGTCATGATGGTGTCATCAGACAGAACCTTCTGGCAATCGTCGACAATACGTTCGGGCCGGATCGGTTTGGTGTGCAGTTCGAAATTGGGACGGGTGAACGCATCCCATTCACCTTTCCAAGCAGCGATATCGTCCAACCAAGCCTGATTGTGAACGCCTTGCGGAATATTTCGCGCGTCCAATTCGGCCAGAATTTGCCGCAGAAAGCTGCGCGCATCAGCCAGAACCGGCAGATCCGGCGCATAGCTGCGACCCAGTTCGGCATGATCGACGTCCACATGCACCAGTTTCGTCGCGGGGAAATTCCACGAATATCCCGGCAGCCACGACGACGACGACCGGTCGTCAAAACGCGCGCCAATCGCAATCACCAGATCGCTCAACCGCCCGGCCTGATTGGCCGCATAAGCGCCATTGCGACCGATAAAGCCCAACGACAGCGGATCCTCCATATCCAGCGATCCCATCCCGTTCGGGGAGGCGATCACAGGAATACTCAGACGGTGCGCCAAGGCTGTAAGCTCTTCGGACGCCTCCGAAATAACGACACCATGGCCGACAAACAGCGCCGGTTGCCGAGAGGCCAGAAGCATATCCACCGTGCGAGCGATATCCTCTGGCGAAGCCGCGCTGCGGCGCTCGTTCAACAGGATCTTGTGCCCGTGTTCCAGTTCAACATCCGCCTCTTCCTGAAAGACGTTGAACGGGATATCCATGTTCACCGGCCCCGGGCGACCTGACAACATGGTCGACCAAGACTGCCGCAAGGCCAGAGGCAACATATCCACCCGCGTCGGCTGATAGCTGCGTTTGACCACCGGGCGCATCACATTGACGAAATCCGCCTGATGGTGCCGGTTGATTTCCTGAAACGGGCTGCGGTTGAATTGCGATGTCGGCACATTTGCTGTGATCGCAAAGAAAGCCGAACTGTCCGTCAATGCCAGCGCGGTGCCCATCACCATATTGGCCGACCCTGGCCCGCAAGAGGTCAATGTCGCCACGGCTTCATGCTTGACCCGGAAATAAGCGTCGGCCATATGCGCGGCAACCTGCTCATGGCGGGGGGAAATCAGCTCGATATCCTCTTTCGCATCGTGCAGCGCATCCAGCATTCCGACGTTTCCGTGGCCGCAGATACCAAATACATAGGGGACTTTCTCTTTGACGAGAAATTCGGTGATCAGCTCGGCACCTTTGGGCATGGGAGGCTCCTCATGTTTTCCGGTCGGCCTTCAACGCCTAGACCGAATTTTGATATGACAGGTTCAAACGTCTGCAAATATTGAGACATTCGGGTAGAATTCTTGGCCAGTATTTCGAGCCAATTCGGGATTTTCATGTACGCCGGTGCGTCAGAGCCGTCGTGAAACTGGGACCGATAGATGTGTCCAAAGCCACGGCTGCCTTACTTGCGGCATCACACCTCTTTTTTCGCGGTCTTGAAGAGACCGAACAGTTTGCTCCAACCCGTGGCAATCAACCCTCGAACAAACTTGCTCTGGAGCGACAGCGAAAGAACAATCAAGGCAATCAGGATCAACGCGACGGGACGGGTGACAAAGGCCTCGATACTGCCATTGGACCCCAACAGCGCGCGGCGCAGGCTGACATCGGCCATCGACCCCAACAGGACGCCAATCACCATAGGCGCGACCGGATATCCGATTTCTTCCATCAAATAGACGATCAGACCAAAGGTCAGCATCATGTATATGTTGAAGATATTTAGACCCAATGCCCACGACCCCATCACCGCAAAGAACACCACCATCGGCATCAATACGGCGACCGGCAGCCGCAGAACCATACCGGTAACGCGCGCCATCAGGATGCCGTAAACAAGGATGCCAATTGCGGCCCAGAACAGCATCGCGGCCATTTGCGCGATAAAGTTGGGAAATTCGAAGGCGAGCATCGGTCCAGGCCGGACACCGTGCAGATTCAACGCGCCAAGCAACATTGCCGCAGGCGGGGAACCAGGGATACCCAAGGACAGAACCGGAATGATCGCACCACCGATACAAGCGTTGTTGGCTGTTTCGGCGGCAATAACGCCCGACATATTGCCTTTGCCAAAGCTTTCGGGATCGGGATCAGCTTTCTTTGCGGCATCATAGGACGCCCAGGCAGCGATATCCTCGCCCACGCCCGGGATGACCCCGATTGACACGCCCATCAGTCCGGCGCGCGTCGTGGCAAACTTGCGGCGCCAAACCTCGCGCCAGTTGGGCCACAGGTTCTTGACGGATTTTACCGAGTCCGCCTTTTCACTCAGATCGCGCAAGATCCGCATAACTTGGGGAATGGCGAACCCGCCAAGAATGACAGGCACGATATCGATCCCGCCAGCCAATTCGGGCAGACCAAAGGTAAACCGGGGATAACCCTGGATCGTCTCCATTCCGATGGAGGCCACCAGCAAGCCAAGCATCCCGGCGATCCACCCTTTGACAGGCATATCCGGAGCGGTCAGCGAACCGCAAATCAGGACACCAAATACCGCCAGCAAAAAGAACTCAGCCGAGGTGAATTGCAAGGACAGTTCGATCAAGATCGGCGAAAGCGCGAGCAGCGCAAACAAACCGATGATCGTTCCGATAGCGGACGAAACAGTGGCCATGGAAATGGCTTCCCCTGCCCTGCCCTGCTGCGCCAATTTGTACCCGTCCAATGCGGTTGCCGCCCCGGCCGCTGTGCCGGGAATCCCGAGCAGAATAGACGCATGTGAAGGACCGTAAATTGCACCTACATAAGATCCGATAAGGGCGATCATCGCGATATCGACAGGTAACCCGAACGTCACCGTGCTAAGCAAGGCCACGGCAAGCGTCGCGGTCAAACCCGGCAACGAGCCAAAGATAATGCCCAGAATGACAGCGCCAGATATTACCGCCAGATCAAGCGGGTTCGCCAGCGCGATGATTTCATAGAAGAACTGTTGCATTTTTTACCAATCCTCTTTCACGGACCGACGCTCAGGGCATCGGCACATACAAGAATGTGCGGAAGAGATAGGTGAACAGATAAGGCACACCGACGGCGACCAGTGCTGTGATCGGGATCTTGCGGCTCAACTTTCCTTCGCCATCTCCCCACCAGAACAAGGCGATGGAGATAAACAGGAATAAGCCGCTCGCCAAAAGAAAGTTCATCCTGCCGATGGCAACAAAGATATAGACCGCCATCAGAATGGATATCAGAATGACCCGGTGGATCGGACGGTTATATCCCAGACCTCGAAACCATCCAACGGTTGAAGGCCAAAGGCCGTCACAGCCGCCTTCCTTGATGGCCTGCGCCAATACCTTTAGGTTGAAGAGGATCAACAAACCGCCAATCACTGCCGGAAACAATCCGGGTGAAACATACCACAAATTCGTCGAACCGGTGACGGTGCTGGTCCAGGGCATTCGCGCGGCGGATATGACAACGGCAAGTCCAAGGCAAATCATCACACTGGATGCAACGACATCGGCGCGGCGAAGAGATTTACGCGGCAGCATCGGCTACTCCTGAAGACAAGATCGGGAATTGTCGGTGCCGCAACGCGGCACCGACACAATACATCGGGATATTTCAGGGCTTGGCGATGCCCACGGTATCCGGCGATGTGGTTGCAACGCCCATCTCAAACAGTTTCCAGCTCATGGCATTTTCCATGGCTTGCAGGCGCGTTTCAGCCTCTTCGCCATATTCGCCATACAGGCTGAACATCCGCTCCTCGGCCAAGGCTTTGATCTTGGGATCTTCCATCGCCTTCTCAAAGGCTTCGTCGATCTCGGCGATGATATCCGCCGGAGTATCCGCAGGGATGGCCATTCCCAGCCATTGCACTGCCGGAATCTCCTGGATTCTGGGGTATTTCACGCCAGCCGCCGGAATTTCGCCTAGCTCGGGGAAATCAAACGGCTCCATTTCGATCATTCCAAGAGCGCGCAATTTACCGGCCTTCAGAAACTCGGTCTGCTCGGCAACGCCGGACACAACCGCGTCAACTTCTCTTGTCAAGCCGGCCATATGGGCCGGACTGCTGCCGTCGAACGGAATATAGTTCAATTCAACGTCTGCAGCTTGGCCAAGCGCGATGGCCCGCATATGCCAAACGCAACCAATTGCGCAGTGGCCAACGCGAACCGAATTCGGGTTTTCGCGCGCAGCTTCAATCAGATCGTCCAGTGTTTCAAACTCGGAATCCGGATGCACGGAAATGACGCCCGGTGCACCTGCAACCATATACCAGCGCCAATCCTGCGTGCCGGTTTCGTGGTAGCCCATGACCTTGACGACCTGCATGGCCTCGGAGGCCCCCAACCAGGTGTATCCATCATGCGGCTGATTCCAGACGTGGTTCATGGCGATACCGCCGCCACCACCGGTCCGGTTTGACACATTGACCTTGCCGCCAAGGTGCTTTTGCATGGCTTCGGCCAAAAAGCGGTTTGTGGTGTCGGTGCCGCCACCGGCAGACGCCCAAACCGTTACGTCAATTGGCTTCTCGGGAAAGTCCTGGGCGTATGCGCCTTGGGACATCAGCAGCGCCCCCGAAAGCACCAGAGCCGCCTTCAACGAATTTGAATATGACATTATTTCCTCCCTGTTTTCGTGATAGTGACGTTAATTGATTAAAGCCGGTCTCCTGTCCGCCTTTGCCCAATTTCCTGCGCATCCGTGAAACCCGCCCTCCCCAACGCGCGGCCGGTCAATGGTGCAATTCCAAGATACCGCCCGGTTTTCCCGGAAACCTTGTCGCTTTCACAAGATGCCGCGGCGCGCTGGTGGCGCTGCGATTTCCTGATTTTCCAAAGCCTATCCCCTCTTATTGCCGCATGGCAACCGTCATTATGAAATATTTTTGGGTTACGGCGTGGTTTTTGATTTTTCCGCGTATCCCATTGATTTCGTTATATTCTGCGCCACCTTCGGACGCCAGGAAACGTCAGATCAGGACGTCAAGCAGGGCATAGCCAACCAGCCCTCCCGCATAGGCCGAAGGGTGCGCACCACAGGGTTGCAAAGCGGGATCTTTCATCGCCCATATGGCTTGGAACGTCCCCCTTCACCGCTTAAAGCCGAATCGGTTTGGTGTGATTTGGGACCGGATTTCTCCTCTAAAGATCGAAAATTACCCTCGTTTCCTGCCCAAAACTCCCGCTGCTGCATTGCCCTACCGGCGGCGCCATCCATTCCACCATTGGGCCGGACAATTTGCTCGTGTACGCAGAGCGGGTCACCCGCGCCCATTCGAATTGACCCAAAGGCATCCCTCGCAGCGCTTCAGCCTTTTCAGAATGTCGCAACAAATGCGACAACAGCGCATCGCCGCCAAAGCCCGTCACCGACAACTGTCGTCGTGGACAGGCCAGCAGAAAGGGACCACAGGTCCGTCATACCGCAAAGCTCACGACCCGCTCTTCAGACATTTCCTGCATCGCATAGTGCGGGCCCTCACGACCAAAGCCGCTGTCTTTCGACCCGCCGTAGGGCATCGAATCCCAGCGCGAAGAGGATGTTTCATTGATGTGGACCCCGCCCACATGCAACTGGCGCGCGGCAGCAAAGGCTTCGTCCAGCCGGTTGGTAAATAGCCCGGTGGCAAGGCCGTAGGGCGTGGCGTTCACACGGCGCAGCGCGTTGGGGAAGGTGTCATAGCTTTCGATGCAGATCACCGGGCCAAAGATTTCCTCACAACCCACCCGCATGTCGGACGACACGCCGGTCAACAGCGTCGGTGCGATCACCGCGTTCTGCCGCGTGCCGCCCACAAGGCAGGTCGCGCCACGCTCAACCGCTTCTGTCACCCAGGCCTCAACCCGCTCTGCGTCTTTCAGCGAGATCAGCGGACCGGTCGTGCAGTCCTCGTCCGAAGGATCGCCAAACTTCAGCGCCGACACCAGGTCGGTCATGCGACGTTCGACCTCGGCCTTGAGACTGTCATGCACCAAAAGGATCTGAACAGAGGTGCAGACCTGACCGGCCTTGCGATAACCGGCGCCAACCACTTTGGGCAGGGCAAGATCCAGATCCGCATCGTCGGTCAGAACCGTAAAGGCGATCGACCCCAATTCCATCTGCGTGCGCCGCAGCTCGGCCTGCGCCTGGATGATCCGTCCGACGTCGGTCGACCCGGTAAAGGCGATATAGCGCACGCGCTGATCCTTCATCGCCAGCGCAACCGCCGGTCCACCGCCATGAAAGACCTGCAACAGACCTTTGGGCAGGCCCGCCTCTAGGAACAACGAGGCGATGAAACAGGCGGTGCGCGGCGTCTGCCCGGCAGGCTTGAGGATCACCGCATTGCCCGCCGCCAGCGCCGGCGCGATCTTGTGCGTCACGGTGTTCAGCGGCGCATTGAACGGCGTGACCGCCAGCACGAGCCCCAGCGGCACCCGCATGGTAAAGGCCGTGCGCCCCCCCTGCCCTGCCGCCCCGGCCACCGGCAGGACGTCACCTGCAAACCGCCGCGCCTCTTCTGCGGTCAGGCGCAATGTCTGCACCGTGCGCCGGATCTCGTTGCGGCAGTCGGAAACGGTGAAACCGGTTTCGGCCTGCATGACGGCGCGGCACTCTTCCGCCCGCGCCTCCAGCAATCCCGCGACCTTGTCCAGCACAGCCCCGCGATCATGCGGCGACATCCGATCCGCCTCGAACGCGGCCACACCCAGATCAATCATTTGCGTAATTTGCGCCTCGGTGCTGGCGGGCAGTTGCGCAAACGGCGTCACGCGAAACTTGTCCATGATGTCCTGCGCGGGGCCATCGCCCTCGACCCAGTCACCGCCCAACAGCATCCGGCAGCGCGGCAAGTTTCCAGCGGTTTCGGTGTCGAACTGATATGCCATTTTTTGCTCCCCCGCGGGCCAACGCCCCTGATTTTGGCCTCGGGGCGCCATCGGGAAGAGTCACAATTCCACCAGTGCCACCACAGCCTTTGATCAAGACCATAGGCCCCCGGATCGAATCGTGGAAATACCGCCTTCTTTTGCTGCCATAAGCTGATGTGATACCCTTGGTGACGGCGGCGTTGCGCAGTTTGCGCTGGCCGATCCTCAAAGAGCGTCGACTGCATAGGTGTGGAACCTGCGCGCCTGTTGCAGAGAATACTGGCTGAAATCATGGGTAGCAGGCGGCCCCTGCCCCCAACGCCGGCTCGTCTTCAGATAATCGGCGTCGCGCCGCCATCCATGGCGATCACCGTGCCATTCACCGCACGCGCACCATCCGAGGCCAGCAGCACCAGCATATCGGCAAGGTCTTCTGGCTCGGTGATCTTGCCAGAGGGAAACCTTGCCGAAAGCTCTGCCCTGGCGGCCTCAACGCTTTGCCCGGTCTCCTTGGCATGGGCCTCGGCCATTTGCTGGAATCGTCCGGTCGCCACGGGTCCGGGGTTCAGCCCGACGATCCGCAGCCCGTCCTTGGCATGCGCCGCCCCCAACCCGGTCGTCACCAGCATCAAGGCCGCATTCGCCGCGCCGCCTGACAGATGCAGCGGGCTGGCCGACTTTCCGCCCATGCCGATCACCGGCAGCACGATCCCCGATCCGCGCGCGACCATACGCTTGACCACCGGCATCATGATATTGACGTAAGAGAAGTATTTTCCCTCCATCGCATTGCGGAAATCGCCCAGATCAAGATCCGCCAGCGGCACCTGACGCGCCGCACCCGCGCACAGCACCAGAACGTCGATGTCGCCAAGATCGGCCACCACCGAAAGGGTTGCGGTGCTGTCAGTCAGGTCAACCTTGATGCCCTGCGCGCCATTCGGCGCGTCACCACTGCGGGATAAGGCGGTGACCCGATCCCCCTGCGTCAGAAAGGCCTGAACTGTCGCAGCTCCGATCCCGCGGCTTCCTCCGGTAACGACGACGTGGCGCATGGCATTTCCTTTTCACTCTTCGGCCAGCACTTGCCCCCCGCGTCCTGCCGGGGGAGGGCGACAGCGGCCTTGCCCAATCAAACCCCGGCAGGACGCGCAGATTCCAGCGGCCAACGCAAGGGCCACACACCCCGCCGCTATCGGGCCAAGAGTGAATCAAACTCTCAAATCACTGTCGAGTCGGACCTTTTCAGAATCCAGCTAGGGTATGGCTGTGACACCAATGCTAGGTTAAACTGTGATTTGACACACAGGATGCAGCGGCATCAGGACCCATAAACACAGCCACGACGCGGAGCACGCCATGGATCTCACCCTGACCGAACACGGCACCAACACCAGCCTGTTCTACCGAATGGAGATCATGCCGGGCCTGTTTGGCGATTGGTCCCTTGTCCGCGAATGGGGCCAAAACGGCCGCCCCGGACAAATCCGCATCGACTGGTTCGACCATGAGATCGAGGCAAAAGATGCCCGCTTTGCCATTCAGATGGCGAAATCCAAAAAGGGCTACGAATAGCGCCCCTTCACGCAATCGCTGTCCACCGCGTGAACGCAGACCTCTGCCTTTGGTTCATGCGGGGTCACCGTTCCGCCCGCCACAGCCCCCTGCCCTTGAATTTGAGGTGGCATTTTGCTACCTTTAAGCCAGACAATGGAGGCACCCATGGCCCAATCCGTGAAACTTGCTGACGACATCATGTCCCTCGTGCGCCGTGAGGCGGACCTGCACAGCCGGTCTGTGGCGGGTCAGATCACCCATTGGCTGAAACTGGGGCGGGCGATCGAACACTCGGACAGCTTTGACTACGCGCGCATCACCGCCGCGCTGGAGGGCAAGCTGGACACCACCCAGTTGCAAGAGGACGAAGAGGCTGCTTGGCTGGATGCCTTCACCGAGAAAATGGCGCAGCCCTCGCAGGCCGAAGAGGCGTTCTTCGCCAACCGCCGGATGTTGGGCCGGGGTGTTGGGCTGGACGCGGGCGGCAACCTGATCCACGCCAAGGATGACACCCCCGCATGAGGCCCAGCCTCGTCCTGCTGGCCGGTCCCGATGGCGCGGGCAAGTCGACGCTGTATCAGACCCGTGTTGCGCCCAGCTTTGCCGGGCCATTCATAAACGCCGACATCATCCAGCGCGATGAACTGCGCGACGCCTCGATGACCGCCTCTTACACCGCCGCCAAGATGGCAGAGGACCGCCGCAGCACGATGCTGGAGGCGGGGCACAGCTTTGCCACGGAGACGGTGTTTTCGCATTCCTCAAAACTGGCGATCCTCGAAACCGCCCGCGCGCGCGGCTATCTGGTTGTCGTGATGCATGTGGGTGTCGACAGCGCCGATCTGTCCGTTGGCCGTGTCCGTGCCCGCACCGATGAGGGTGGGCACAATGTCCCCGAGGACAAGATCCGCGCCCGTTATACCCGCAGTTTGCCACTGATCCGAACCGCGATCTTGCAGGCGGATCGCGGGATGGTGTTTGACAACTCACAGCTGAATGTGCCGCCAAAACAGATGCTTGGGTTTGCCAAGGGGCGTCTGACTTTGGCCGCGCCGGTGCTGCCGCAGTGGATTTTGACCACCTATCAGGCCGATTTGCAGGCCTAAGCCCCCTGCCCCACCAACCGAAAACCGCTCGCTCAAGGATCAATCGACGGCCATAACCTCAATGCGGCGCACGCCCGGATCAATCTCGGCATAGGCGCTCAGCAGGCGCGATACAAAGTGTGTGTTGACGTAATCCGCCACAAATCGCGACGGCGCGGCCAGCGTCACGCAGCCACCGTCATGCGACATTTCTGACAACTGCCCGAACCATGCAGAGGTCTGCGCCGGGGCCTCTTGCCCTAACTTGGCCAGCACGCGGCCCCATGCCCCCTCTGCCAAACCTTGCGCCGCATCCGTGCGGCTTCGGGGCTGGAACGGGATGACATTCGGATCAGCCACCTGCGCCGGACCCCCTGCCCCGCCATGACGGCTGCCCATCCGTTCTGCGAAATCGGTGCCGATGATGTCCCAGCTAGGGGTGGTCTCTGCCATCAGCCCGTCGAGGTTCAAGGCATAGACCGTCACCCGGCCCTTTACCCCGGCGCGCTTGACCTCAACCCAGCCCGCGCTGCGCATCTTGGCCATCTCGCGTTTGACGGTGCGTTCATCGACAGACCACAGCCGGGCAATTTCAGATCGTCCCATCGACAGCTCATTACTCTGCCAATTATACCGGGTCGTGATCAGCACCATGAGGCGCAGCATCAGCCGTTGACGATGTTTGTCCCCGCACAGCGCCGAAACACCCAACGCCGACAATATGTCGTATTTCATGGCCGACGCATTGCGTCCAACCGGTTTCGCCACCTGCATGACCTGCTCCGCCTCATTGCCGGGTCGTTCCGGCTGTCATGCCCGGATATTCGACGCCTGCCAACGCTTTTCCGAGCTTGAGGACAATTTGCGTCCAACCTTACGATTCTGTCAAGCGGTCGTACGCTCCGACCCGCATCAGGCCCTTCCCCTTATCCCTTTCAAAAAAGAAATAGGTGAAGTTAAAGGTGATGGGGGACATCCTGTCTGTCCCCCTATAGCCCGGAAATGTCCCCCTATCGGTGGTTGGCGGCCTTCGGGTGTCCCCCTAAATCTGGGGGCAGGATCAATCCTTTTGCCCGCCTGGACTCGGCGCTCCCCTTTGCTGTCTCCGAATCGCTCAGGCGGGTATTTCCTCAGGCTTTCTTACCCGTGGGTAAGAAAACCTTTCCCTGCCGCTCCACGATAATAGTTTTTGCGTTAAACGCAAATTGGGCGTAAATCGGGAAAAAGACCTGAAACCCGTCCTGTGAGGCACAGCATGTACACACACGAAGATCTGGGCATTCTCCAGAACCGTTCACTCAAGCTTCAGGGCTGGATCAGGCAGCAGACCTTTTCCCCCGGTCTGGAAAAGAAGCTGCGCCGCTTTTCCAGCTGGGAGGTGTCGGAGCTGATCTTCCGCATCAACCAGTCGACCTTTCGCGGCAAGCTGGCCGCCGACCCCTCATTGCCCACCGGCGAGGTTGAACAGGAGGGCCGTCAGCGGTGGTTCTCGTTGGAGGAAATCAACGAACTGCGCCGCCGCCTCAAGATCAACAAGCGCAGCCTGATGCCCCACCGTCCTGCAGGCCAGCGTGCCATTCGTGCGGCGGTCGCCAACTTCAAAGGCGGCGCGGGCAAGTCCACCGTCGCCCTGCATTTCGCCCATGCCGCCGCGCTTGACGGTTACCGCATACTGGTCGTCGACTTTGATCCGCAAGCGACGCTGAGCCATTCCATGGGCCTCACCGACGTGGCGGAGGAGCACACCGTCTGGGGCGTGATGGCCCGCGATCTGATTCGCGAAACCGAACGTATGAATGCCGGGCCGGTCGGTGCGGAATCCGGTGCCGCCCTGCCCCAGCGCCATTTGCCCGCCGCCATCACCGAACTGGGCCTTGGCGACCTGCGCATCGGCGATTTTATCAAGCCGACTTCATGGCCCACCATCGACGCGATCCCGTCCTGCGCGAACGCTGCCTTTGTCGAATTCGCCAGCGCGCAGTACCGGCACCTGAATCCGGACTGGTCGTTCTTTGCTGCCGTGTCGCGCTACCTCGACCAGATCCCCGATGACAGCTACGACATGATCATCTTCGACTGTCCGCCGGCCATTGGGTATCAATCGATGAACGCGGTCTTTGCGGCTGACATCCTCTATGTGCCTTCCGGCCCCGGCTATTGGGAATACGACAGCACCACCTCATTTGTCGGGCAGTTGTCCGAGGCGCTTGAGGATCTGTCCGCCGGGTTCGACGGCACCTTACCCACGGGTAAGATCGCACTGCCCAAGGCGTTTTATGACATCCGGTTTTTGCTGACCCGCTATGAGCCGGGCAATGATTTGCACCGCGCCATGTGGGATGCCTTTCGCAAGGTTTGGGGCGAACATGTCACCGAAAACCCGGTCGAGATGACGCGCGCCGTGGAACAGTCCGGGCGATTCCTGAACTCGGTGTACGAAATGGATTACCGAGAGATGACCAGAGAGACCTGGCGCAGAGCGCGGTCTACATTCGATGCCGCTTATGAAGAGTTCCGCCAGACCGTGCATGACGCATGGGCAGAGATGGAGGCAAACCAATGAGCAAGAAACGCAGAATGTTCGACATCGACATCCCCGAAATGGGCGAAATGGAGGTCGGCAAGGTTCCCGATCGGGCGTTGCGCCGGGGGCCGATGGCCTCGGCCATCAACGAAAACGCCAGTTCTCTGCGGGATCGCAAGGTGGCCGAGGACACCATCCGCGAAGAGAATGACCGCCTCGCGTCCGAGTTCGTGCGGCTGAAACGCGACGGGCTGATCACCGACCGCATCCCGCTGGACAGCGTGGTGACGGAACGCCTGTTGCGAGATCGCAAGCCGGGTGCCGATGAGGAACTGGAAGAGCTGAAAACCTCGATCCGTGAGGTTGGCCTGTCGAACCCAATCCGGGTCGAGGCGCGCGATGATGGCAAGTATGAATTGATCCAGGGCATGCGCCGCCTTTTGGCGTTTCGCGCGTTGTTCGCGGACACCAGCGACGCGGCATTCGCCACGATTCCCGCCGGGATCGTCCCCATAGAGGCGCAGGCCGAAACCAGCTATCGCCGCATGGTCGACGAAAACCTGATCCGCAAGGATATCTCTTTTGCCGAGATGGCGACCCTCGCACGGCGCTATGCGGATGATCCGGCGAACAATTGTCCAGAGGTGGCGGATGCGGTGTCGACGCTGTTCAAATCCGCGACCTACACCAAGCGCAGCTATATCCGTGCCTTTGCCGAATTGCTGATGCGTCTGGACAAGGTGCTGGAACATCCGCAGGACATTCCGCGCAATGTCGGGGTAGAGCTGAAACGCCGGATGGATCGTGACGATGGACTAGCTGCGCGTGTGTCACTGGCGTTGCATGAAGAGCCGGGCAGGGACGCCCAGCGAGAGGTTGAGATCCTGCGCGGATTTGTGGATGCCGGTGCGACCTTACCCACGGGTAAGACCACGGCAAAGTCCGCGCGCCCGCGTCAGGCTAAGACAACCTTTCAGGTGCCTCGGGCCGGTGGGGTGGCCAAATGCAGTGCCTCGCAGGGGCGGCTGGAGCTACGCGATGATCGGGATTTTTCCGCTATCGAGCGGCGCAAACTGGAACAGGCCATCGCCGCGTTTTATGCGGCGCTGGACGACTGAGGGCAGGGGGGGCTTACCCGTGGGTAAGGTCAGATGTGCCGCGCGGCGTTCACGGGCAAGACATGGATTCATGTCGCGCCCCGGCTACATGCATAGTCCTCTGCCATGATCAGCAAGGTTTCACAGCCTCGACTGAAAGGCTTTCGCTTCCCCCGTTCTGTCATCTCTTACGCCGTCTGGGCGTATCAACGCTTTGCGCTAAGCCTGCACGATGTCGTGGATCTGCTGGCCGAGCGAGGTGTGATCGTCTTCTACGAAAGCGTCCGTGTTTGGTGCCAACGGTTCGGATCGCAGGTCGCCGCGAGTGTCCGTCGCGACCGCCCGGCCCCGACCGACAAATGGCACCTCGACGAGGTCGTGATCCCAATCCGAGGCCAGAAGCACGGGCTTTAACGGGCGGCCGATACGAACGGCGACGTGCTGGAGATCCCGGTCCAAAGTCGCAGGAATGCTCATGCAGCCAAGCGATTTCTCCGAAAACTGGTGCGGCGACGGGGCGTATCGCGGGTCACCGTGACCGACAAACTACGCAGCTATGGCGTCGCCGTCCGGAACCTTTTCCCAAGCGTCGAGCATCGCTCGCACAACGGGTTGAACAACCGGTCAGAAGCTACGCATCGACACACAATTCGACGAGTAAAGATCATGGGCCGCTTCAAATCTTCGCCCCAAGCGCAGGGATTTCTTTCCGTTCATGATCAGACCGCAACCTTGTTCCGTCCAAAGCGCCATCGCCTCACCGCAATATCCTATCGCCACTCCCGGGCTGATGCGCTCGGCCTGTGGAACGATTATGTGGCTGAAATCACCGCATGATGGTGACACGGAATGTCGTTCTGACCGAAACCCAGGACCAGCTGGTTCAAGCTTTGGTGGCGTCCGGACGCTATCAAAACGTGAGTGAAGCGATTCGCGCGGGGCTACGGTTGCTGGAACAGGAAGAAGCGCAGATCGCGGGCATCCGCCAAGGACTGCTGGAGGGATTGGCGCAGGCCAAGGCGGATGAGTTTGCTGAGGGCAGTGGAGATGAGGCGATCCGGCGGGCTTTTCGACGAGCCCGCGCATCTTCATGAGCCGATCCTTTCGGCTGACACGCCGCGCAGAGGCCAGCTTGGTTGAGATTGCCAAGTGGACGATGCTGCAGACCTGCGCTTTGCGATGGTAGGGGAGCATTTCGAGGTGTTTCTGGATCGTCCGAACGAAGTGATAATAATCGACATTTTGCATTCCCGCAGCGATCTTCCGCGCCATGTTGCGGCATTGACGGCATTCAAGGATGACGCATCAGAGCCCCGCGGCCTTGGTGAGATTCACCCGGAATCTGTCGCGGCGCCGCTGATAGCGGCGGGTCATCTCGGCCGAGGCATGTCCAAGCTGTTTCTGAATGTAGCGCTCGTCGACTTCGGCGGAACTGGCGAGGCCGGCGCGCAGCGAGTGGCCAGAGAACAGCGCCAGACGTTCTTTCTCAGGCAGATCGGATCGGATGCCAGCGTCCAGAACCGTGCGTTTGATCAGCCGCGCGACATGCTTGTCGTTCAGCCGCGTCTCGGCGGCGCGTTTGCCATCCCGCGATGTGCCGACAAAGATCGGGCCGAAGTCGATCTTTGCGAAGTTCAACCATTGCTCAAACGCATGCACGGGGCAGGTCTGATCTTTGGATCCACGGCCAATCTCGACCTCGCGCCAGCCGGTCTTGGCATTCAGCGTGAGCAGGGCGCCTTTGTCGAACATCTCGATCCAGCCGCCAGAGTCCGGCGTGTCATCCTTATGCACGTCCAGACATACGATTTCGGAACGGCGCAGACCCCCGGTGTATCCAAGGAGAAGGATCGCGCGATCCCGCAGCCCACGCAGGTCATAGGGTAGCGTCGCGACCATCGCGAGGATATCCTCGGCCAGGATTGCCGCCTTCTGGACCGGTGGGCGCGCATGCTTTCGCCTGATCCCGGCCAGCACCGTCGCGATATGGCGGGTCTTGCGATCGAGGGTGAACCCGCGCTGCACATAGTTCCAGACCAACCCGGACAGTCGGCGGTCAATCGTGCTGACCGACAGGGCAGGAGAGGGGCCCGTCCCGGAGGCGAGGTCAGCGAGGTACAACCCGATCATCTCGGGCGAGGGGGGCAGGGGCTCGGCGCCCTTCATCCGGCACCAGCGGGCAAAATGCGCCCAGTCCTTGGCGTAGGCTTTCAGCGTGTTCTCAGATGCCGCAGCGCGGGCATAATCGCGCGCGGTGTCCACCAGCCGGTCGAGCGCGCCTGAACCCGCCACATCGGAAGGAGGACACAAGGCCGCCCCGTCAGGCTGCTCTCTCTCGTCGTCCTCGTGGAGTGGAGACCCATTTGGCGCCGCTGAGCGCGATTTCCCGGTGTTTTCTGACATGTCGCGGAGATTAACTTTCGATGTCTGATAATGCAAACTTATTGGACGTAGAAATACTCGGCAAAGAGGGGCGGTTTCTACACTATGTGGTAGTCAAAAGCGCCGCCGCGAGATAGTGTTGTGGCATGACATATGCCCGACCAACCTTCGACAGCGACCCTCTTAGCTTACCCCAGATGCCGCCCTGGGTCACCTCGGCACGCGCCGAACCCCTTGAAGATGTGGCGTTTTTGTCGGGCGCAGCACTGAACCACCTGCATCTTGTGTTGGGACACGAGGAAGTGCCCCACGCCTTGTTGCGGGATAGGCTCGCGCTGCGCGCGGCGGCGGCTTGCGTCGCGCTCTCCGGACGGCCGGAGCGGGAAGCGGAGTTGCGCGATGCGGTGCATCTGTTGCGGCCTGGCGATCTGCCGGGACCGGCAGGGGATACTTACCTTGCCTGGCGGCGTGCGGTGGAGCGGCCGGTGTCGATCAAGGTTCTGGGCCGAGCCTTGCCGGCCTTCGAGCCGGGCCAGATCGCGACGTGGCTCGATGCGGGGAAAGGGGCGCCCGTGACCCGGGCCGCGATAGTGTTGGAGGCGGTGCTGCGCGCAGACGCAGCTGGACTGATCCTCGCGGATGCGGCCCTCGCCCAAGCCCTCGGCTGGGAACATCTCGTGCCGCTTCTGGCCGCAGGCCTGAAACGCGCCGACATGCGCAAGCGAGGCGAAGACCTACGCTCGGCTTGTCATCGTGCGCTCGTCTCATCGGCGGTCGATGCCGTGCGTCTCTCAACTCACCTCGCTCGGCGGGCAGCGCATCTCAAAGCGGTCGCACCGAAGCTGCGCGCCAAAGGCGCGGAGGCCGCCGTCGCGATGTTCCTGACCCAAGATGCCGTCGCGCCGGCGGCCCTGCCATTACCTGACCGGTCCGCACGGCGGCTCTGTGACCGGTTGGTCGATCTCGGCGCGGTGCGCGAGCTGACGGGGCGCGACACGTTCCGGCTCTACGGGGTGTAGGGATGAGCATGGCCAGCGAAAGTGGGAACCGGTTTCGCGGTTCGGACATGCGACCACCAAAAAAGGCCAAGGATCGCGCCGACACTGACTTCGATCGGGAACTGAACGATCTGCCAGCCGAATTGCGCTGGCGCGAATGGCTGCGACGGATCGAGGCAGTGCTCTTTGCCAGCGCCTCGCCAGTACCAAGTAAAGACCTGGCGCGCGTCGTGGGGCATGGGGTGTCGGTCGAGTTGCTAATAGAGGACCTGGCCGCCGATCTGGAAGGGCGGTCCTTCGAAGTGGCGAAGGTCGCCAGCGGTTGGATGCTGCGAACCAGGCCCGCCTACGCCCCGGCGATCCGGACCGCCGCTGACATAGGTGAACAGGACCTCGATCTGCGCGAGTACGATGTCGCTGTCCTGGCCGCCATCGCCTACCACCAGCCGATCACACGGGACGGCCTGAAAGACATCTTCGGCAAAGACATCAGCCGCGACCTGATCGGAAGATTGAATGCGCGTGGATTGATCGTCACCGGGCCACGGTCGCCGCGGCGCGGGGCACCCTATACCTATGTGACGACGGAGCAGTTCCTGGTCGCTTTCGATCTGGAGTCGCTGCAGGACCTGCCCGATCGGGAGCAGATGGAGGATGCAGGGGTCATCAATTGGCAGGCATAGCCGTTGCCAATGATGTGCGGCGGTTTGAATGAAGGCGAACGATGACCTGCTGTAAGTCCGCCAAATCAGGAAGTCTGGAGCGCGTTTTTGATCCCGGTGTTATCTGTGACGTGATCTCTGCACTCAATGACGCCACCAAGTCGGAATGCTTGGGCGCAGCCAGTGCAATGCGGGTCCAGAGATCAATTGCAGGGCGCACGGAACGTTTTTGGAGGGGCGTCATTCCATCGGCCAACTGGCGGAACAATACGTAGCGGACCCGGTGCGGCAAGCGCGAAATTGACGTCGGCTCGCCATTGAACGCGAAACAAGCCGCTCCAAGCATGGCGGGCAGGGATGTCTTTCCATGCCGTCCATGTCCCGCAACATGCATTCGAAGCAGATCGTCTATGAGCCGCTCGAGACGCTGCACATCATACTCGGCAGGCAGGGTGGGGTGTCGGAGATCAGCATCACACCAGACGCAGAAATGTTGCGGCAGCAGGCGGTTTTGTCGAGCAGGCGCAATGCCGCCGCCGCAGGCAGGGCAGTGATCGCGCAAGCGGCATCCATGCCGAAAGCAGGAAACGCGCGTCGCCAGGCTCCAGCCGCGCCGGAAGAACGGTGCGCGATCCTCTTTCAGGCATGCCGGGCAATATTGCAGGCGATTGACCCGAGCGGTCGATTTGCGGGCATCTCCTGATCCTGTGATCTGCCGCAATCGCAACCGGGCTAGTGGGTCGCGGTGCAAAGCCAGGCCATCAATATCCTCGGCGGGCAACCGGGTTCGCTCGACCAGCAATTTGAGGATTCGCCCGGGAAGGTCTCGGTCAAGCTTCGCAGACCAATCCCCACCTGCGACACCCAAAACCTGGCCAAAATACTGAGGCGGAACTCCATTGGCCATGGCCAGCCGATGCAGCCAGCTCGAAAGAAGCTCTCCGGGTGCCAGTGCAACAACGCCGGGCCAGCCTTGCCCCATCTCATTGCCGTAGTCGCGCGCAGGTGTGACTGTGATCTCGGACGCAGACTGGTTCACGTCATTTCGCGACGCAAAGGAGCATTTCGGCGTTTCGACAGGGGCGTGTAACCAAGCGAGGTGATGGTCGCTTCAGAAATGTGTTCCTCGCCGTTCCTTATCGCCTTGATGGCCGCGTTGCTCACGATATCGACGACCTCTCCGATCAAGCCCTCTGACAATTCATGGATGATCTCAGCCAGTGACGGTCGCGACAGGTCCGAGGCTCGGGCGAGAGGCATGCTGGTCTCGAGACTATCGAGGAGCGTCGCGAAATCCTCATCATACGCCCATCTGGGAACAGGGATCGTATCGAACCGCGATCCCATTTCCTCGGTGTCGTGTACCGCGTCATAGACCGCAACCTCGCCGACCAGTACGGGCGAGATGTCGTGGACACGTGCGATACGGCGCAGGAACGAAAAGATAGCTTTCACGTCCTGTCGGCGCCCTCGAAGGGCACTGTGAAACTCATCGAAGATGAGCAGGCGGGGTTTCAAGCCGTCCAGCAAATGATCCACCTGCTCGCCCGCGCGCGACAGGCTTCGCCAACCAGATGCCTGAGGCGCACGCAACCCGGCAAGAATGCTGGCATAGAAGTGAGACAGTCCGGCACCTTCTCGGGTCTGAATCACCCAGATCCTTTGACGCTCTGACTGACGCAAATGTTCGATCGCGAAGCGTTCGGCGATCATCGTCTTGCCATTGTGATAGGGGCCTGTCAGCAAGAGCCCTCTGGGGCGCAAGGTTACTGGTCGATCGAGTAGAAGGCTCATTGCGTTATGGGCGCGACTTGCCACCGGGTGGCTGATCCAACAGGCCGTCCGGATATGGGAGATGCGGCACGCGTCACCGGCATCAAGAAGTGATGCGGCGGAGTCCAGGAGGTGATCCGTCATTTCACCAATCCTCCACCGGAAAGACGCGGCGCGGACGTTCGGGGTCGGGCGTTTCTCGGATTGGTGTCGGGGCAGGAGTCAGGCTCTGGTAGGGTTTCGGCGCATGAGCCGCATGCCTGGCCCGTGCGATTTCCTTCAGCCTTTGCTTCTTCGTTGCCGAGGCATCCACGGTCGCCGCGATTTCGCGGCGGATCGCGGTCTTCTCCTCGATCGGGCGCCGACCGGTTTCGCGCGCTCGGTTTCTCTCGGCCCTGTGCTGCCAGAGGGTGACCGCCTCAAGCTGTCCATCCCGCCGCGCCACAGGGAGCCAGGCCCCTGTATCGGGATCCTTGATGTAGATATGGCTAATGTCCCGAGGATCATAACGAACATCGAGAGCATCCAATCGATCACGGCGGGCGACCAATGGGCCCATCCATGGTTCGAAATAGTCGTTGGCAAACAGGCTGACACCTTGAGGTGAAATCCTGCGTGTCTTGTTCGGGAGAAAGCTGAGCAGTACGTCGAAAGGGTTGTCTTCCGGGCCATCCGGCTGACGGCATTTTCGTTCCCATTCCCTGGCCGGGACCGTCAGCTTGCGTTCATTCTGGCTAAGATTGTGATCGATAATCGCCAGCGCGATACAGCGTTCGAGGTCTGCAAAATTGAGCCTCGCACGGTCTTCAGACAGGTACTCACCCCGATCCGCGATGGAACGCCCGGTCTTGCCAGGCAGGGAGCGCAGCACCGTATTCACTTTGCCGAGAAGCCGCTCGACAACCCCGCCACGATGGACGGTCCCCTTGTTCCGGCTTTGAATTACAATGCCGTACTCGGCACAACCCCGGATGAAACTGGTGCTTCTGAATTCCATGGCAGAATCCACGACGACCTTCTTCGGGCGGCCAAACATCGGCCAGGAATGATTGATGTCGCGCGCTGCCAGCCAGTCCTCCTTGCGTCACATCGCCTGCGCAAGACAGAGGGCGATCGACAGGCGTGAGGGCTTCTCCAGGGTCAGGCAGAAGCCAATAATCGCGCTTGTTGCCACATCGGCAGCGATAGTGAGATAGGGGCGTCCGACATAGATGCCTTGACCATCGATGACTTCCACAAACTGGATGTCGGCGGGGGTGTGGTCTATCTGGACAACATCGAGTGCGTGTTTGGCCCAAATATAGCCTGGGCGGGGTTTCAGACGCCGCAGGCTTTTCTCTCCTGAATGTCGCCGTCGGGCAATCTCCTCGGGCGTGAACAGTCGTGGGATACGCTTGGAAACGGTGACATAGGCGGGCGGATCAAGACCCTCGATGATACAACGGGTGCGGATTTCATCGGCAATCGGCGCAAGGTCCGGTCGCTCGGGCTGAAGCCACATCTCCCGAAGCGTTGCCGCAATGATCTCCTCTACAGCCGGGCTGATCCTTGTGCGCCTGGCCCCACCAGTCTTTGGCAACAGCGAAGAAACCCGGCGCTCGGTGCGGTATCGGCGCAGGAGGTTGTAGACTTGGCGCGTCGAGAGACGCAATTCGGATGCGGCCCGAGCAACTGCGGTGCGCATAGGCTCTTGCCCGTCCAAAATTCGATCCAGTTCTCGTCCGATACGCGTTGCCCTCGCCCAAGCCTCGTCAGACGCTTCGTATTCGTGCGGCGTCATGAAACCGCCGCTCCACGGTTTTTGAACTCCATTTTCTGCCCCAGTCTCTCGCTTGTTGAAACGCGAGTTAAAAATTGAAATCGAAACGTAAAAACCCACGTCGGATTACGCTTCATCCTACTGAAATCCTGTAAGAACTTTATGATGAAACGGCAAAGCAATTGCGACAGTGCAGGCGCACCCTAACAAAACACTTTGGTAAAATGCAAAAGCGCCATATTTTGCACATATGAAGCCTCAAGTACCTACGCAGTATAGTAAATTGGACGATCCTCTAGTTGATGCGGAGGGGATTGAAGAGACGTCCGAGGACGACCTGTGGTTCCTGCCCGGTCCAATAGAAGTGGAGCCGGATTATCTGCCGCCCAGACCGAGGGCAGAGCTGCCTGAAACCGCAGTCCTCGACGATTGGCGGAAGGCAGAGGCAGGTAATGCCGCCCGTCTTGCCTGTGTGGCTAGCCGGATTGGCGCGCTGGATGACCGTCTGCACCGTGGCCCGGAAGGCTGGCGGCTCAGGCTCGCCCTGATGGAGGCGGCAGACCTCAGCTGGTTTGTGGGTGACCGAATTGGCCCGGATCGGCTGGCGCTTTGGATATCCATGCGCTTGTCCGGGGTGCAGGACGACACCGCAGCGCTCGCGCGTGTCGGATGGGCGGTGCGCCGTCTGACAGGCGGTCCCGGTCCAGAGGTGGACTTATCCGCTTTCCTCGATCGCCGTGACCCTGAAAACATGGCGGATGAAGCCGAGCCCTTTGCGGATCGCGCGGTCGGTTGGCTTGACCTGATGGCGCAAGCCGCCGACCTGCATTCGATTACACGCGCCTGCATGGGGTTTCACCTCTGGAACCTTGCGGGCCTCGGGCAACAGGACGACCGGATGGAAGCGGCGGTTACCGCCGCACGCATTGCCGCGAGCGAAGGCCCGAATTTGAATGGGGGGGCCATCTTTGCGCCTCTGGCTATGCGCGGGGCAGGGGGGCTGCGCGCCAGTGGCCCACCTGCCGAGCGCTTGCAGCGTTGGCTCGAGGGAATGGAAACAGCATGCCTGACCGCGATGCGGCACCTCGACGATATCCAGGCATGGTCAGCGCGGGCGGACGACATGATGGCACCGCTCTCTGGCAAGACACCACCTGCATTGCGCGCGGTGCTGACCGAATGGCCCGTCGTCTCCGCTCCAATGGCCGAGACCCTGACCGGTGCCAGCCGCGCCGCCGTCCAGCGCAACCTTGCTTGGATGGAAGCGCAAGGTCTAATCCGCGAGGTGACCGAACAGGTGCGTTTCCGCATGTGGCGGGCGATGCCATGAAACACCTCTAAAAAAGTACTCGTTTTGGTGCGTAACATCTGTTGATAGTTCAACGGAGGCCCAGAATCGTGACAGACCAAAAATATGAGACAGTCAATTTCGACGTGCGGCTCAGCAATAGTAGTCAGATGGATTTGCAGTGTTTTCTCCTATCTGTGGGATCCTCTAGTCGCTCTAGCCTCAAACTCTTTATTTCGAAATCACGAAAGAATAAGTCTCTTGGGCGCACAAACTGGGGCACGAAAATTGCGATCTCCCCGTGGACAGACGGGGTCAGTTTATAGAGCTGGGCGACCGCACCATGAGTCCTAGACAGCCAACCACCGGCTCAGATCTTGATCAGTGCCGCCGTCGCGTACATGAAGGCGATGCCGCCCAGAAACCCGGCCAGAACAGAGGGTGATATCAGCGCCGTTTGCCGGTCGGGGTTTTGACGGACAAGGTAGGCGCTGACCTCGACCATGACCTGCAGAATGGCACCCGCCCCGACGGCCAAAGCCAATGCCGACCATTGCGGCGCGTAGGCAAGGCTGCCTGCCCACATTCCAAGGACGGCCGGGCCACCGGCGAGCAGCGTCAGGGCGGCGAAAATCCAGAGCGTGGGCCGGGCCCGAAGCATCGGGGCGGCGATGCCGATACCCTCGGTGACATTGTGCAAGGCAAAGCCCAAGACGAGGAAAGTGCCAAGCCCGGCCGATCCTGCGGCGAATGCGCCGCCAATCGCCAACCCTTCGCCGAAGTTGTGCAGCCCTATCCCGAGGGCAATGTAGAACGCCAGCGCAATGCCTTCTGGGTTGCCGCGCCAGCGCCCGATCGCCATCAGCAGCAGAAAGCTTGCCAGCGCCGCCAGCCAGACCATGGCGGAGCCTTGGAATATCGCCGCCGCATCGCCGGACAACTCCAGCGCTTCCGCAGTCATGTCGATCAGCAGGAAGGCCAGCAACCCAACCGTCAGTGCGAGCAGAAAGTTCATCCCGCTTCGCCCGACGCCCTTCATGGCCGGATAGAACATCAGGCCAAGCGCCACCGGCAACAGGCCGACGATCGCCCCGATCACTGCCTGCAGCCGGAGTTGACCCCAGGTGGGACTTGGCGTCGAGACGGCGACCCCGATCTCATGCCCGAAGGTCGCGCCCGTGTTGGTCAGCAGGTTGACGTGATGGGCCTCGCCGAGAACCCACGGATAGGGAATTCGCAACCAGACCGCTTCGCCGCGGGCAATCGGCCCGGCCGGTTCCTGCGTGAAGGTCCAGTAAGCATCGTCCACTGCGACCTGCGCGACCACCATTGCTTCCGATCCGCCGGCGCGCACACTGAGCGAAATCCCCGACCCATCGAGGATCGTCCGTTCGACGGTCAACGCCTCGACCGGGGGCGCGCCATTGTTGAAGCCGCGCAGCGGATCGAGCGAGGCAATCCACACGAAAGCCCCCAGCATGACGGCCAGCGGCACGAGAACGAGAAGCAGGCGGGTCATCGGCGGGCGGCTGTGTTGGGTCTGATCGGTCATGCTCCGGCCTCCCGCACGTCGAAAAAGCCCATCCAGCCTAGTTCGGTGAACTCGGCCTGATGGGCATGGAACATGTACAACCCATCCTCGTGGTCAGCGAAACTGAACTCGAGGATGCCGCGCTGCGCCTGACACTGCATGATCACATCGACCGTGCGCAGGGTCGGCGTGAGTTGCGAACCGGTGTCGTAGTAGTCGAAGAAATTGCCGTGCAGATGGAACGAGTTGATCGGGTCGAACTCGGTCGCATTCATGAGGTAAATACGGACCGGGCGCGACTTGTCGATCCGGATAGGCGCGTTCATGTAAGCTTGGCCGACCGTGTTGACGGCATAGACCTCGTTTTCGCCGTCGAAATTGGTGTCAAAGCCGTTCATCACCATCGCCAGTTCCTGCCATTCGGCGTTTTCCGGGCTGCCCAGCACGCGCGACGCGGCAACGGCCGCAAATTCGGGGTGGCGCGCCGGATCAGGGTCGACCACGAAAAGTCCGTACATGCCCTTATGCATGTGCCGTTTCAGCGGCAGCGCGTGGCAGTGATAGAGATGACAGCCGAAGGGCCTGGCATCGAACTCATAGACGAACTCCTCGCCCGGATCGATCAGCCCGGCGCCTTGAACGCCGTCCATTCGCGCAGAGTGAATGCCGTGAAAATGCATGGAATGCGGGTGTGAACCGAGGTTGCGAAAGATGATCCGTAGCCGTTCGCCTTCCTTGGCGCGCAGAGCGGGGCCGGGAACGCGTCCGTTGAACGTCCAGGCGGGAAAGAAAACGCCGGGAGCGATCTCGATCTCCATGTCGATGGCGTCCACCTCGAACGTTCGTAACGTGCGCCCATCCGGCAGAACTTCGGTGCGACCGGTCTCCCAGTCGGTCAGCATGGCCGTCGGGTCGAACCCGTTCCGGGCGTGGTCGACCTGGCCGACCATCGTCATGTTGCCATGCGCCACGCCACTGTCATGGGCCGAATACGGATCGACCGCCCCGCCGGGCATCGCATGCCCCGCCATCGGGTCAGGCGTTGCCTGGGATTGCGCGCGGCTCGCGGCCACGGCCGCTCCGCCGGCAGCCACCAGACCGCCGACCAACAGCGCACGTCGCGACGCCGAAACTGGCTCCGTGACCAGGGCAGGTGGCGCTGTGGGCAGCGACGTCTCCACGGCGGACGACACATCGCGCCCTCGCTTGCTGGTATCGACAGGCATGGACGTTGTCCCCTCAGATGACACGCAGGCCAAAGTTCCGGCGCAAAAAGTTAGCTTCGGCTAATAATCATCGCTTAGGCTTTACGAGTCAATCCCGATCGTGCGAGGGTGACGGCATGACGGATGATGAGAACCTTGATTCAACCGAGGCAGAGGCACGTGCGGTCGAATCCCGCGCCGAGGCCTTCATCGGTGTGCGCGAAGCGCGGCGCAGCGAAGTGGCGGAAGATTATGTCGAACTGATCGCCGAACTCATCCACGAGAACGGCGAGGCCCGGCCGGTCGATATCGCGACACGGATGGGCGTGACTGCGCCGACGGTCGCAAAAACACTTGGCCGTCTGGCGCGGGACGGATTGATCACCCGTGCGAAGTATCGCTCGGTATTTCTGACCGAGGAAGGCCGGGCGCTCGCCAAGGAATGCAGGCACCGCCACGAGATCGTCTTGCGGTTTCTCCTGAGCCTCGGGCTCGACCCCGAGACGGCTGAACGCGATGCCGAAGGGATCGAGCACCATGTCAGCGAACGGACGCTTGCCCTGTTCGCGGCGTTTTCCCAGCGGTCATAGGCGGGTGGTTGCCGTTGAAGTAAGCGGGTTGACCTTAGACTTTAACTTACCAATCGAGGGGTCCTCGAGGAAATGTTCTACAAATAGGCTGATAGGCGGTGTTCGCCATTCTCCGGACGGACTTATTCCAAAGCTTCTGTGACTGGGATGCCAAGGGCGGTGTAGCTGTTGACGACTGCTATGCGGAAATGAAGCTTCGCACCCTGGCGGCCAAAGTCCGACGCGATGAGCGGCTGGCCAAGCAGTTTCACACATTGCATCTTCGTCTCCGCGCGGCTTCGGCGGGGATATCCGCTCCATTGTCGCCAGAGCGCGCAGCCCAGATACTGCGATGCCCGTATGGCCTAATTACGAGCCGCCGCTACAGCTATGATCTCCATCCAAGCTTTGCGTTCTTACGGGGCGAAATAACGGAATGAGAGCCGGAGCCAGAGATGGCATCGTAGCATTTGCGAGTGGCGTAAGTTCCGTGTGCCGTGACGCTCCCGATCTCATGGTCGCGATATCGAAGCCGCTGTGCTTAAATTTCCAGACAATCTGCGATTTCACGAAGTGTCGCTGCGCAACTTCGGACCAGGTATCGTGCGAGCAATTTTCTCCTCCCAAGCAAACTGGAAACTGCCAGGATCGCATGTTTGCTCACGAAAATTTGCCCTTGAACCTCTAGCCACTAGAAGTCCTATCTATTCAAGGAGAACACATACCGTTCTTGCCATCAATCGCCGGCGGGAACCGAAAGGGTACGAAATGCTGACAAGACGACACTTCATTCAGACAACAACGGCGCTATTTTCGGTGACCGGTCCCGGCATGGCTTTTGCCGACAGTTGGCCCACCGAGGCTCAGAAGGCTGAATGGGACGCACAGGTGACGCCTCTGGATTATGTTGCCGAGACTTCCAACCCATGGGGATTGCACCCGCGGTTCCTACCGCAACGTGTAGACGCGAAGGCCGGGCTCGTGCCGGGAGATATTCATGTCGATGCGGTCGCGCGATATCTCTACCACATTGAAGAGGGTGGAACCGCGATGCGCTACGGCGTGGCGATCGCGCGGGGCAACCTCTACGAGCCGGGTGTCTATACCATCGAGCGCAAGGTCAGGTGGCCGCACTGGCAACCGACACAGAGCATGATCAATCGCGACCCCGAACTTTATGCTGACATTGCCGATGGCATGGAACCGGGACCGGAAAACGCGCTTGGATCAAGGGCGCTGTATCTCTACGTCGGGGAACGCGATACCCTTCTGCGCATCCATGGCACTCCGAGCCCACGAAGTATCGGTGGCCGCGCAAGTTCGGGCTGCGTACGGATGGTTATGGCTCATATCAATGACCTTTACCCGAACGTCGAAACCGGCTCTACGGCATATCTTTACTCGGCGGAGGACAGCGTGACTGCCCGCAGCTAAGCCCAGCAGCGGTCGGCAAACGTAATTAAGTTTCGCGAGAGGTGCAGATACGATTGCCGTTCGCCGTGCGCAGCGGCAGCAAGGTCGTTTCAACGGGGCCGCTGTGTTCGTACCAGTAGCACCCGTCTTCCGGCACCAAGCGCGCAGTTGCAACATCCTGATCCGGGGCTGCCATTGCAATCACGGCTTCGGGAACGTTGCCCCCCTGTTTTGCCGCGTCGCCCGGTCCAGTCGGCTGGACTGCGCACCCGGCCGTGAGCGACAGCGCCACTGCGACCATCATTTTTTGCTTCAGCATCAAAACCCGCATCAAGCTTCCTTTCGTGACTGTTTTTCTTTGCAGCGGCTGTTCATGCCTCAAGGCGTGATAGAGCCAGTCACCGCATCCTCTAGCAATAAAACAAACTGAAATACCACCGTATTTTGCTCTTGAAGCTCTAGCCACTGTAGGGGCTATGTCATGATAAAGCACCCGAATCCAGAGGTTCGTTCATGCCGTCCCACTCCCACCGTCACGATCACGATCACGATGATGCCCAAGTTGCCAGGGCAAGCGGCGGCAGTTGCTGCGGGAGGGCCGAAACCTGCGGCGACATCGCGCCGACGACGCCCGCGCCGTATGCCGGGCGCAGCTTTCAGGTTTCAGGCCTCGATTGCGCCGAGGAGGTCGCGATCCTGAACAAGGTGGTCGGCCCGAAGATCGGCGGGGCGGAGCATCTCGCTTTCGACGTGATCAATGGACGGATGACCATCCTCGACAGCGCAAGGAAGGTATCGGACGGCGAAGTTGCAGAACTGGTCGCAAGCACCGGCATGACCGCCAAGCCCTGGGATGCCGAAAACGCGTCGGTCGACCAGGCGGCCCATCTTGCACGACAGCGGCTGTTTACGGCGCTCAGTGGCGGCTTCTGGGCCGCGGGATTTCTGTGGCACATCATCGAGACCGGCATGGGGGGGGCACTGGGCCTCTTCGCAGGGCACGGCGAAGCGCCGATGCCACTGGTCGAGGCCGGGTTCTTCGCGGTGGCGATCCTGTTCGGTGTCTGGCTCGTGGCACCCAAGGCATGGTCGTCCGCACGGCGGCTGTCGCCCGACATGAACCTGCTGATGGTCGTCGCAGTCGCGGGTGCAATTGGCCTCGGCGAATTTTTCGAGGCGGCAACGGTCGCGTTCTTCTTCTCGCTCTCGCTTTTTCTCGAAAGCTGGAGCGTCGGGCGTGCTAGGAATGCGGTTTCCGCTCTGCTCGACTTGGCGCCGCCGACGGCGAGAGTTCTTTATGATGACGGCTCGGAAGCGGACGTTCCGGCTTCTGCGGTTGCTATCGACGCACGTTTCGTCGTGCGCGGCGGAGACCGCATCCCATTGGATGGTGAGGTTGTCGATGGGGCAGGGGCCGTCGATCAAGCACCGATCACCGGAGAGAGTGCGCTGGTCCCAAAGGAACGGGGCGACGAAGTCTATGCCGGTACGATCAACGGCGAAGGCACACTGACGGTGCGCGCCACGAAGGCCGCCTCGGACACCGTCTTGGCCAAGATCATCCGCATGGTCGGCGACGCCCATGCCCGCCGCGCGCCGGTGGAACAGTGGGTGGCGAAATTCGCCCGCATCTATACGCCTATCGTCATGGCTCTCGCCATCGCAATTGCCCTGCTGCCGCCGCTCTTATTCGGTGGGGCCTGGGATTATTGGTTCTACAATGCACTCGTGCTGCTGGTGATCGCCTGCCCGTGTGCTCTCGTCATCTCTACACCGGTCTCCATCGTCGCTGCACTCACCGCCTCTGCGCGGGCTGGGGTGCTGATCAAGGGCGGTGCATATGTTGAGGCACCGGGCAAGACCACTGCACTGGCCATGGACAAGACCGGCACGATCACCATGGGCGAGCCCGAGGTGGCGGCGGTGCATCCGCTGGGCAAAGCATCGGCGCAGGATCTGATGACCCTCGCCGCTGGGCTCGAGGTACGTTCCTCGCATCCCTTGGCGCGCGCCATTCTCGCGCGGGCCGAAGCCGACGGCATCAAGGTGTCCGCCGCGGAAGATACCCGAACTGTTCCCGGTAGGGGACTTGAAGGACGCACAGACGGCCGGTCGATCTGGCTAGGGTCGGACCGGTTTGCCGAGGAGAAGGGTTTCGGCGACGCCATTCCGAAGGATTTGCGCGACCGCATCGAAGGGGCTGGCAGCACCCTTGTTGCCGTGGGCGACGACACCGGCGTCACCGGCATTTTGGAATTGCGAGACCGTATCCGCCCCGACGCCAAAGGCATCGTGGCACAGCTCCACGCGCAGGGCGTGAAGACTATCGTGATGCTGACGGGCGACAACGAGCGGACAGCGCGCGCCGTTGCCGCCGAGGTCGGCATCGACGTGGTCCGTGCCGAGCTTTTGCCCGAAGACAAGGTGACAGCCATCGAAGAACTGGTCGAAACGCATGACATGGTGGCCATGATCGGCGACGGGGTGAACGACGCCCCCGCCATGGCGCGCGCGCATTACGCCATCGCGATGGGTGCTGTTGGTTCGGACGCGGCCATCGAGACAGCAGACATCGCGCTGATGACCGACGATATTGGCAAGGTGCCGTGGCTCATTGGCCATTCGCGCCGAGCCATGACGATCATCCATCAGAACATCGGCATCTCGCTGGCGACGAAAGCGGTGTTCGTCGGATTGACCGCCTTCGGCATGGCTTCGATGTGGGGGGCAATCGCCGCGGATGTGGGCGTGTCCTTGCTGGTGGTTACCAATGCGCTTCGGCTCCTGAACGGACACTGGGTCGAGGCGGGGCCTTCGGGCGGTGAACCGGTTGGCGAGCAGATGGCGAAGGGTGCGCTGGCGCATGGTCATTAGGCAGCCTCCGGAGAGGGGCAGGGAGGGGACAAATTGCGCATACTTGATTTTCTGGAAACGGTCATCCGTTCCGTAGGTGTGGGCACCGCGTGGCTAACCGTGGTTCCAATCGCTTTTTTTACCGGCCTGCAAATGCTCGATCGCAAGCTTCAGCTTGGGGTGTCGGCCATCCTTCCCGATCTTTCCACCTCGCTACTCTTTATCCTCATTTTCATGTCGTTCGGATTTACATACCTGCGCGACGGGCATGTCCGCGTGGACGTCTTTCGACGAAACTGGCCGCCCCGCCGTTTCGCCTGGATCGAACTTGCTGGCTGTCTCTTCGTACTGCTGCCTCTGGCGATCATCCTGACCAATTATGGTTGGGATGGGCTGATGCGGACAACCAAGTACGCTGAGACCGACATCTGGGCACGGCGCATTGCCGCCGTGATCGGACCTGTCCTGCTGGGGTTTGCGGGCCTTGTCGTCGTGGCGCGCAACATCGCCTTCCTGCGCGGACAACACGACAGCATCGCGCCAAGCTCTCAGGAAGACATGCCACATGGAGACTGAAATCCTGACCATCGCAATGCTTGGGCTGTTGGGCATCGGTGTGTTCAGCGGTTTTCCTGTGGCATTGGTCCTGACCGCAACCGGTTTTCTGGCATTTGTCGCTGCGGTTGTGATCGGCGTTACAGATTTTGGCCATCTCGGCCTCATTTACCTTCGGGTGCGTGGCATGCTGACCAACGAAGGTGTGCAGTTCACCAGTGTCCCGCTTCTTATCTTTCTCGGGCTGGTCCTGAATGCCAGCGGGGTTGCAGCAACGCTGTTTCAGACGTTGGGCCATGTCCTGAAATCCGTGCCGGGCCGATATGCGATTGCCACCCTGTTGATTGGCCTGATCCTCGCGCCTGCCGCGGGTGTCATTGGCGCCTCGGTTGTGACGGTCGCTCTGGTGGCCTATGGGCCGATGCTGCGCTCGGGATATGCGCCTTCGACGGCCGGGTCGGCGGTTGCGGCGTCCGGGGCGTTGGGGGTCGTCTTTCCACCGGCTGTCCTGCTGTTCTTTGTGGCCAACGTCTTTCAGCTTCGGATCGCGTTGATGTACACAGCGCTTGTCATCCCGGTCTTGCTGCTGGTCTTGTTCTTTTCGCTGTTTTACGCGGTAACGCTTCGTAATCGTGTCGACGTTGCCCTGTCGGATATGGAAAAGCCCACCATACGGGACGTGTTGTCGGTGATCATTGCCATCGGAGTTATTGCGGCCATTCCTCTCAGTATTGTGGGTGGGATCGCGACCCTGTCCGAGGCGGCAGGTATCGGCGTCTTCGGGGGGCTGTTGGTCATGGCGTTTCGCGGACGCATGACATTTGCACGCCTCAACAGGACGATAGTTCAGACCGCATCCATGACTTCAATGGTGTTTTTTATCGTCGTCGGGGCATCCATTTTTTCGCTTGGCTTCAATCTGATTGAGGGGCGCGAAGTTCTGCTTGAATGGATCAACGGGTTCGATCTCGGGCGCTGGATGACGCTTGCCTTGCTGCTTGGCATCATCCTCGTCCTCGGGTTTGTGTTCGACTGGATCGAGATCCTGCTCGTCTTTTTCCCGATCTTGCTGCCGGCGTTCGGGCAGCTGGATTTTTCAGATCATGTTGGCTCGGACTATTTTTCAAAAATCTGGCTGGCCGGTTTGATTGCTTTGGCGCTTCAAACGTCCTTTCTCACGCCCCCATTCGGATATGCTCTCTTCTTCGCCAAGATGGCCGCTCCTCCAGGTGTCAATCTGGCTGACATCTATCGTGGCGCCGGGCCGCTCGTGATCATTGAAATCCTGCTCATCGCAGTGCTGGCATTGTGGCCAGAATTGATCACCTGGCTCCCGGAACTTGTTCTTTCCAAGTCAGACAGCCCTTTGTTGAATTGAAGATTCATGATAAATCTTCGGCCAAAGAACAAAAATCGAGCACCTTCAATGAAACGTCGTATTTTTCTCATGGGCATCATGTCCGCCTTTCTGTCCGGCTGTGCCAGCAAGTTCCGCAGCTATGGCGGACCCGAGGTGACCCGTGTTCGGCTTTACAAGGGGCAGCGCTTGCTTGTTCTCGACGGAGGCGATGGCGTATTGCAAACCTATCCGGTCGGGCTGGGTTTCGCGCCCGAGGGTCACAAGCAATTTGAGGGAGACGGTCGGACCCCGGAGGGCGCCTACTTAGTCGATAAGCGCAACCCTGAAAGCACCTATCATCTTTCAGTTGGCATCTCTTATCCGAACGAGGCCGACATTGCCTTTGCCGAAGCGCAGGGCCGATCCCCAGGGGGCGACATCTTCATCCATGGTGGTCCACGACCCGGCATCGAGCCGACGGACGTCCACGACTGGACAGCTGGCTGCATCGCAGTCACAGATCGGCAGATCGAGGACATCTATGCAATGGTGAAGGACGGAACACCTATCCACATCTTTGCATGACGGTCTTTCTCATGCGGCGGAAATGAGCCGTCGCATTGGCCGTCAGAGCCCAGCTCCACGAAGCCAAGATGAGCGCCAACAGCATCCAGTCCCCGAAGCTCGCGTAGAGTGCCGGCGGCCGCGCGGAGGGCAGACTAGCGTCGATGATGCCCGTTTCGCCGGTATCGAGCCGCGGAACGAACTCTCCGTTCGCGTCGATGACCGCAGAGATGCCCGTATTCGCGGCTCGAATGACAGGAAGGCCTTCCTCTATGGCGCGCATACGTGCGGAAGCCAGATGCTGCTCAGGTCCGATGCTGGTTCCAAACCAGGCATCGTTGGTGGCGTTGAAGATCCAGTCGGGCCTGAACAGGTCGTCGACCACATGCCCTGGGAAGATGATCTCATAGCAGATCGCCACGGCGACCAGCGGCACACCCGGAAGCGCAAGCGTTCTCGGGCCCGGTCCGGGCGTAAAATCGCCCAGACCCGCCGTGAGCCGCTCGATGGGCAACCAGCCGCGGAATGGCACATATTCGCCGAAGGGTACGAGATGGTGTTTCGCGTATCCGGTCAGGATTTTGCCGGTATCGCCAAAAGCCTGGACCGTGTTGAAATATCGGGTGCCATCCTCGCTGGGTACACGGTCCGGCACACCGGTGAGCAGCACCCTGCCGTCTGGTAGCGCAGCGGCAATGCGATCCCGTGCCTCTGTATCCTCATCAAGGAAACCCGGAAAGGCGGTTTCCGGCCAGAGAAGAACGTCGAAATCGCCGGGCCGGGAAGAAAGTTCGAGATAGCGCGCGAAGGTCGCCTCGCGGCTCTCGGGCGCCCATTTCTCCTCTTGGGGAACGTTGCCCTGGACGATGCGCAGGTCGACACCGGGTGGCTGTTGTGCATCCGACTGGAGGCGAAGCGTGCCGACGGCCCACATCGTCGCTATGCCGGCCAGCGCCATGAGCGAGATGGTCAATCGTTGCCGCCCGGACGCCATGACAGCCGCGCCGGGAAGTGCCGCGACGAACACGGTGAGAAAGCTTAGCCCATAGCTTCCGACCCAGGCGGCGGGCTGGCGCAAAGCGGCGTAATCGACCAGAGCGTAGCTGGCGAGGATCCACGGAAAACCTGTCAGAACGTGACCACGCAACCACTCGGCCACGGTCCAGAAGGTCGCGAACAGGAGGCAGGCCAGGAGACTGCCCAGGGCTCCGCGCCGCGCGATTTCGGCGAAGAGCGCTGCGGCAATGGCTGGGAAAATCGCGAGACCTGCCGACAATCCCGCGACGGCCGGGATCGCCAGTGACCCGAAACGCTCGGCCTTGACGTAGAAACTCTCTGCGATCCACGAAATCCCGAATCCGAACTGGCAGAGACCAAACGCCCAGCCGACAAGGAAAGCGCGCCCGAAGGAGAGATCGCGAAGACCGACAAACAACGCGGAATAGGCAATGGGAACAAGTAGGAGAAGCGAGAAAGGCGGGAAAGTCAGAATGGTCAGCGCCCCGGCGGCGAAACCAAGCGTCATCCGCGAAAGCAAACGGTGGCGCAGAGCGATGCGGTTCAGAATTTCCGGCTTCACGACTTGATCGAACGCCGCGCGCTGATCCATGGCCCAGCGAGCAAGAGCCCCACGCCACTGACGACAAATACATCGGCCATGTTGAAGGCAGGCCAATGTGTTGTGCCAATGTAGAAATCCAAGAAGTCTGTTACAGCCCGATACCGCACACGATCGATGACATTGCCCAGGGCTCCGCCAATGATCGCGCCATAGGCAAGTGTTTCGACCGCATTTTCGGCGCGAAACAGCATAACCCCCAGCCAAACACAGATGGCAAGAGCAAGTGCGATGAGGCTCCACCACGGCGCGCCGCCCAGCATCCCGAAAGTCACGCCGTCATTGCGATAGAAGACAAGGTTGAAACCTGGAAAAACGGCGATCCCGGAGCCTAGAGAGGCCGCATTCGCCACGACAATGGCTTTGGAGATCTGATCGATCACGAACGCTGCAAGCGTCGCGAAGACGCCGATCATCGGAGATACCTTGTTTAGTGACATTGTCTCACCCCAACCGCGAGGCCTTCGGGGAAGTTGTGGATCGTGATCGCGATGATGAACAGCCAGACCCGCCGCAAAGACGCCGCTTCGGGCCCTTCGCGTCCCGTCTTGAAATGCTCGTGCGGCAGCTTTTCGTTCATCAGCGCGACAGCCCCCATGCCCAGAATGATCGAGACGCATACGATGGCCGCAGGCATCGCGCCGTTCTCGAACATTGGCTCTGCCGCATCCAATGCCGGGATGATCAGCGAAAAGAACGAGGCTGACAGCATGACACCGGCAGCGAAGCCGAGCGACAGATCGCGCGTGGCCCGAGACGGAATGCGCCCGAACAGCACTGGAACTGCTCCGACTGCCGTAAGCGATCCGGCAGCGAGGCTTCCGAGAAAGCCGAGCATTATCGGAGACAGATTTTCCATGGGCCGGCCAGATTATCCTTCGGCGTAGCTTGAAAAGACTTCTGTCGACCCGTCCTTGCGGATGAGGAAGACATCATAGGCTTCACGGTTTTCTTCCGGCCCCATGCCGGGCGAGCCATAGGGCATCGCCGGAACGGCGAGGCCGACGGCGTCCGGGCGCTCTTCGAGAAGCCGGCGAATATCAGCAGCCGGGACATGGCCTTCGATCACGTAGCCATCAATGAGCGCGGTGTGGCAGGAGACCATGCGCTGCGGCACGCCGTTGTCGAGCTTGAAACGTACGAGTAGCCCGCCGTTCATGTCCTGGCCGGTCGGCTTGAACCCGTTTTCTTCGAGATGGTTCATCCACGAGAGGCAGCAGCCGCAACCGTTCGTCTTGCGGACGTCGATCGCCGTTGCCTCTGCGAGGACCTGGGCCGCTGGTAACAGGGCGAGGGTGATTGCCAGAGCTTGGGTCATGCGTTTCATGGGTCAAAGCCTTTCGGTTGCCGTTTCGGCAATCTCGCTGCCGAGGTTTTCATTCAGAAGCGCGCGCGCCTCGGCGAGGCGCGAGAGTGCGGCGGTGTCATCCGCTTCCCTCTCGGCCGCTTCGGCGAGCCGGTCGTCAGAGAGGGGGTCAGTCGGGCGCCCATCCACGAGGACTTCGTAGTGCAGGTTCGGACCTGTCGCCGTGCCAGTCGCGCCGACGCGGCCGATCACATCTCCCGCCGCAACGCGTTGGCCTTGTGCCAGGTCTTCCGGCACGGCGCTCAGATGCGCGTAGCGCGTCACGGTGTCGGAGCCGTGCGAGATTTCGACCACGCGACCATATCCGCCGCGCCAGCCGATGAAACTGACCCGCCCCGGTGCCGTCGATTGAACCGGTGTCCCACGTGCTGCTGCGAAATCGACGCCTGTGTGCATCCGGACGTTGCCAAAGACCGGATGCGTGCGGCGTCCGAACACCGAGCTGAGGCGCGCACCCTCGACCGGCTGTGCGAAGACGCGCAGCACCTCGCCATCAACGTAGATCGTCGCCTGACCGCTGCCGTCGTCCGGCCATACGATCTCGTAAAGCGAACCGCCGATCTCCAGTGCGGCGAAGGCGAGCTCGGGCTGTCCGATCCTCTCCTCACCCACACGCGCCTCGCGCCAGAGAAGCCTCAGTGTCTCGCCACCGGCCATCTCGCGGCGGAAATCCACGGTCCCACCCAGCATCTGCGCAAGGTCCACGGAAAAACGGGCGGGTATGCCGGCTTCGCCGAGTGCCGCGAAGATCGAACTGTCGATCACGGCTTCGCCGGCAAGGGTTGCGATCTCCGGATCCGGAGCCACGACCTGGGTGGACAACTGCTCGCCGAAAAGCACCTCGATCCGAACCCCGTCCTCGACGGCGAGCGAGACGGTGCGGGGGCTGCCGTCCATGGTCGAGACAACAGTGACCGAATGCCCCGGCCGCAGCCGTCGCAGATCGTATTCCGCGCCAAGCGCGAGGGCAACTGCGGCTCTTTCAGGTGCCGCAAGACCGGCTTCGGACAGCAAGAAATCGAGCGTCTCGCCAGGCGCAATGTCGCGCGACCACGTCGACAGCGGTGGCTCGATCGCCCGTACCGGCACGTCGGCAAACGCGACCTGCAGAAGGGGTAGGGGGCCGAGGTCGGGTGCATCCTCTGCCCATGCCGTCGCGGGCAACGTCACGAGGATGTCAATGTTTCTAGGGGCTTCAGGACCTTGGGGCATCCAGCTACCTGCCTGGGCAAGTTCCGGCGGCACGGGTTCTTTCGACAAAAGATCGGAGATGGCGATGGCCGCCCCCGAAACCGTCCCCGCAATTGCGACACAAGCCGCCAAAGTTCTGAGCCTCATGTCGCCCCCTCCATTTCTTCTTCCAGCGCGCGGCGAATTTTCGGCACCGCGAACTCTCTGGCTTCGTGATAGTCGATCATGGTGACGAACCGCCCCGAGGCTGCGAACAGAAAGACACTCGCGGTGTGATTCATCGTGTAATCGCCGCTCTCCGTCGGCACCCGCTCGTAGGTGGCGCTGAAGCCGTCCGTGACGCGCGCGATCTGCTCTTCCGGTCCCGTCCAGCCACGTATCCCAGGATGGAAGTAGCCGACATATTCGGCCATCGTTTCGACAGTGTCGCGCTCGGGATCGACCGTGATGAAAGCCACATTCATTTCTTCGGCCTCGTCTCCCAGATCGTCGAGCCATCCCGAAATGTCAGAGAGCGTGGTCGGGCAGACATCGGGACAGTAGGTGAAGCCGAAGAACGCCATCGTCGGGCGACCGATCAGGGTTTCCGGCCCGACCGCGTTGCCCTCATGATCCGTCAGACGGAAATCCATCTCGGTCAGGGCCACAGGCCGCTGCCCGGTAGGTGCGGGTGCACCGGGTCCGTCAACCCGCCACCAACCGACGAAGAGCATCAGGGCGACCGCCCCGACACCAGCCGCGCCGTACCCCAGCATTGTCCGTCGCCGCATCAGTCCTCCGGCCCCCGCGCGGCGATTCCGAGGATCGGCACCTCGACCGTCACTTCGCCTCCGTCGTCGAAAAGCAGGGTCAGCGTAAAGGTGTCCCCTTCCGTCATCAGTTCTTGCAGCCGCATCAGCATTGCGTGCAGGCCCCCCGGTTCGAGCGCGACGCTCTCGCCCGGGGCGATCGCGATCTCCCCCGCCGGGCTCATGGAACTCACACCTTTGGCATTTGTCGTCGTCTCGTGAATTTCGGGCATCATCGCGAGCGGTGTTGTAAGGCCGATCAGCGTCACTGGCTCGTCGCCAGTGTTGCGGATCGTCATGTAAGCGGCCCCGGGACGGTTCACCCCGATGGAAGCGCGGGACCACGCGTTCTCGACAACAACATCCCCGGGTCCGGCCAGCGCGGGCACTGAGAGCGCTCCAAAGGTCAAAAGCGCGGCCAGTTTGCCGGTGAAAGTATGCGTTTTCATCGTTCTGATCCTGCCCTTTTCATTCAGCCTTGCGCGGCAGCGACTTCGGCTGCCACCAATCGCCGCAGTTCTGCCTCCCCGAACGGATCGAGCGGCTTGCCGTTCACGAAGAATGTGGGCGTCTGGCGAACTCCCACGGTCTCTACGTCGGCACGATCCTGATTCAGGATTCCCACGACATCGGGTGCCAGCATTTGCGTGCGCGCGGCTTCGGCATCGAGCCCGGCCGTGGCGGCGATCTGAAGGATCAGGCCGGGCTCCGGGGCACCGTGCGACGCCCATTTCGGCTGTTCCCGCAGAACGGCCTCGAGCACCGGCACGTAAACGTCCTGCATACGCGCCGCCTCGAGCACGCGGATCGCTTCCTCGGATGCCTCGCCGTGGAAAGGCGTGTAGCGGATCACGACGCGGACAGCATCCCCATGCTCGGCCATGATGTCCTTCACGATGGGATGAAAGGCGCGACAGGCCTCGCAGGCCGGGTCGAAGAATTCGACAATCGTGACGGGCGCTTCCGCAGGCCCGAGGATGGGCGAGTAGGGGCGGATCATCGCACCCGCGAGTTCCGGCGCAACAGGCTCCGCTTCGGCCACCGGGCCGGGGCGGGTTGCAAACCAGGTGGCTCCGCCGAAACCGGCGACGCCGAGAGCGAGAACGGACAGGATCAGGCCGCGTCGGTTCATGTTCGTGTGTCCTTCAATGAAAGGGCCGACAGGGCCCCGATCAGCGCGAAGGCGGCGAGCGCCATCAGCGGGATCGGGATGCCGAAGACCAGTTGGTTGTCATCGGTGCAAGAGGGGCCGGTGGCCGTGCAGGGCTGGATGCGTTCGGGAACAAGACCGACGTACAGCCCCATGTGCCAGAGGGCGATTGCGCCGCCGCCAAGCGCCAATGCGATGCCGTAGCGCCCCACGCGGCCGTCCCGCCACCAAAGGCCGAGCCCGAGGACAATGGCCAAGGGGAACATGAAGGCGCGCTGGAACCAGCACAGCACACAGGGCGTCTGCCCCAGCACCTCGCCGATAAAAAGCACGGCAAGTGAGGCGACGAGCGCGATGATCCACGCCAGCCCGAGGGCTGTTTCTCCGGACATACGGTTCATGTCGGTCAGATCCTCTCTTCCAGATCGGCGAGAATCTCTTCGGCGGGGGTGCCATAGGGCCAGGAGGCGGCAAAGCCTGCCTCGGGGTCGAAAAGGAACAGATGCGACGTGTGGCCCATTGTGTACCCATCCGGCGCTGCGGCCTCTTCGATGCGCTCAAAGAAGATTGGGAATGTTTCAGACGTGGCGGCGATCTGTTCCGGCGTGCCAGTCATCCCGATGATGCCCGCATTGAACAGCGTGACGTATTCTGCGAGCACCATTGGCGTGTCCCGTTCGCGGTCGATAGTTATGAAAATCGGCTGGACCCTGGCGGCATCGTCGCCCAGACCCTCCATCACCGCCACGACCTCAGATAGGGTCGTCGGGCAAACGTCGGGGCAGTTGGTAAAGCCGAAAAACACCAGCATCCAGCGCCCCGCAAAGTCCTCCTCGGTTTGAACCATACCCCGGTGGTCTGTCAGTTCGAGTTCAGCGAAAAAAGGCGGCTCGGCGTCAGTTCGGGCGCTGTCGGCACGATAGTCAGACCAGAGCAAAAGCCATACGAAGGCAAGCGCTGCCACGCCTGCCAAAACCCAAAGAAACTTCTGTGCCGATGTAAGGGACAATCCTGTTCGCCTGTTTTTGATTCTTATTGCATGTGCGGATACATCCTCTAGCCGCTAGAGGTTCAAGCACGAAATCATGGTATAGCTTGAACTCACGCGTCTGTGAATCCGACACTTGTTTATTCCGACGGCAAAACCTACACAAACTGTATCTTTTTCATGGAGGCGAAAATGCTCACGATCGGCACTCTGTCAAAGAAGACTGGCACAAAAGTGCAGACCATCCGGTACTACGAACAGATCGGACTCATGCCCGAACCTGGCAGGACCGAAGGCGGACAGAGGCGCTACGACAATGCACAGCTCGATCGACTGTCCTTCATCCGCCACTCGCGACAACTCGGTTTCTCGCTCGATGCGATCCGCGAGCTGCTCGACCTCAGCGACCATCCCAACCGGCCCTGCCACGAGGCCGATGCCATCGCGCGTCGCCAGCTCAAACAGGTGGAGCAGCGCATGGCGCGCCTGAAGGCGCTGCGCACCGAACTGAAACGCATGGTTCACGAATGCAGCGGCGGGCGGACGGGAGACTGCAAGGTGCTTGAGGTGTTGCGGGACCATTCGGAATGCCTGACCGAGCACGAGGAAATCGGGGCCTGAAGGAATTCAGCCAACATTCCGGCTGGAACGCAAATCAGCCGCGGAAGTTATTGTATCGTACAATACAAGCTGGAACCACAAAATGGCCGCTAGACAAGATTCAAAGGAGAGACGGACGCTTTGGATCGTTCTGGCGCTTAATATCGGTTTGGCCGTGGCCTTTTTCGCAACAGGCGCCTTCGGCGACTCAAGTGCCCTGATCGCCAACGGGCTCGATAACCTCTCCGACAGCTTCGTCTACGCGATCAGCCTTTTCGCTTTATCCCGATCCGACAAATGGAAACGCGGGGCGGCGAACATCGCCGGTGGGCTGCTGATCCTGTTCGCTGCAGGCATCCTCTAAGATGCATGGCGCCGCTACATCGGCGGGTCAGATCCGCTCGGGACGATCATGATCGCCATGGCCCTGATTGCCGCGGCCATCAACGCAGTCTGCGTCTGGCTGCTCGCTAAGCTCAAAGATCCGGACGTCAACATCCGCGCGGCCAACACCTTCAGTTACAACGATTTCGCCGCGAACCTCGGAATAGTCGTGGCTGGCGGCCTCGTCGCCTGGCTAGGAACCAACTGGCCGGACCTCGTTCTCGGCGTGATTGTCGCCGGGATCGCGGCCTGGGGCGGTATCGACATCCTGCGCGACGCACACGGCGAACACCACAAAGCGGTTCACACGGGCAAATAGTTGCGGGAGATTCTTTCTCAAAGAAAGGGTTGAAGCTATAGTGACTATAGCAATTAGATTTGTTCCAAGACGATTCGAGGAGCGACTCCGTTGCAGATGACCGACCCCCTACTTGCACCCACCAAACTACTGGATTTTGAGGCCGCGCCTCTTGCGCATCTAATTGAGGCCCGCGGCTGGCGCGGCTTATCCGAATACGATCGGATCGGAGCAGTTTATGATTTCGTTCGGAATGAAATCGCGTTCGGATACAATCGAGCCGACGACATCCCCGCCTCGGATGTGCTTTCCGACGGCTATGGGCAGTGCAATACCAAAGGGACGCTCTTGATGGCGCTGCTGCGTGGTGTTGGCATTCGTTGCCGGTTGCATGGGTTTACGATCCACAAAGGCTTGCAGCGCGGTGTTGTACCTGAGCTGGTGTATCCGCTTGCTCCGCAAGAAATTCTCCACTCATGGGTGGAGATCGAATATCAAGGTGCCTGGATCAACCTTGAAGGCTTCATCCTGGATGACGCTTTCCTGACAGTCCTGCAAAAGTCTTTCTCGGACACGGACAGTCTCTGCGGTTATGGCGCGGGCACGGATTGCCTTGGCGCGCCTCCCGTCGCCTGGAACGGAGAAGATACCTACATTCAGAAAACCGGCATCGTGCAGGATTTCGGCGTGTTTGATACGCCGGACGCCTTCTATTTGTCCCATGAGCAATCCTTTGGATGGCTGCGTGGTGCCCTTTACCGTCATATCATACGCCACTGGATGAATGCGCGCGTTCGTGGTTTCCGCAGCGACCGCCTGAAGACTGACCGACGCGCGCCACACGCGCATGAGGAGCCTGCCAATGCCACATGACCACGGGCACGCGCATATCGATCCGAATTCTGGGGACCGGCGGGTTGCCATCGCCATCTGGGCAAACGGGCTACTTACCGTTGCGCAAGTCGTCGGGGGCATATTCTCGGGCAGTCTGGCACTGATCGCCGATGCGCTGCACAACTTTTCCGATATGGCCTCGCTTGTCATTGCCTTCGCCGCACGCAAGATCGCGCGCCGCCCGGCCGATGAGCGCATGACCTTCGGCTATGGCCGGGTCGAAATCGTCGCGGCCCTGATCAACTACACCACCCTGATCGTGATCGGCTTCTATCTGATCTACGAGGGTAGCATGCGCATGATCGATCCGCCCGAAGTCATGGGTTGGACCGTTGTCATCCTTGGTGGAATTGCGCTTGTGGTCGACACGCTGACCGCAATACTGACCTATTCGATGCAGAAGGGCAGCGTGAACATTCGGGCGCTATTCCTTCACAACTTGTCGGACGCACTCGCCTCCCTAGCTGTCATCATCGGGGGGTCTCTGATCATCCTTTACGACATGCGTTGGGTTGATCCGGCCATCACAATCGGCATCGCGCTCTACATCCTGTATCTGTCTTTCACTGAAATAGGCGGCCCAATCCGAACCCTGATGCTCGGGAGCCCGCCGGATGTGGATGGAAACGACGTGGTCAGAGCGATCCAAGGCGTCGAAGGCGTGGTCGACGTACATCATGTCCACCTTTGGCAAATGCAGGAGCACGCTGCGGCATTGGACTGCCATATTGTCGTCGAACGCGAACGGATGGGTGAGACCGACAAGATTAAAGAAAACGTCAAATCGGTGCTGCATGAACGTTTCTCAATCGAGCATTCCACGCTTGAATTCGAAGCGAGCGACAATGCGCATCAGGAGGCGCAGGTGTTCGGACACCGCTCATGACGATTGCCCAAGGCATACTAGTGGTCGTTGGCCTGCTGTCCGGTCTGGTTTTGATTGGTGCGCTCCTTTGGTCAATCCTCCAACCGTCCAGGCGCATCTGGCCTCCGAACCGAGAAAAATCAGTCATACCAAACATTGCATGGGGACTCACTTTGGCCGTGTTTGGGGCGGTGATCGGTTTGGGCATCTTGGATTGGAAATCTGCTTCTATGACCAACGCGCTCCGTTGGGCGGTCGGGCCGTTCTTGATCGCAACCGGAAATCTGATTGTTTGGTGGGGGGCATTCAGCATTGGACTGAAAGCCACCAGCGGTGCAAAAGGCGCGCTGATCACTTCGGGTCTCTACCGTTTCTCTCGGCATCCGCAGTACCTTGCCGACATGGCCATTCTGATAGGCTTTGGTCTTCTCTTCGCCTCATCTTGGGTTTGGCCTATCGTCATCGTTGGAGTTGCCGCGCTGGCCCTTGCCCCGCTCGCGGAAGAGCCATGGCTGCATGAACAATACGGCTCCAAGTATCGCGATTATTGCGCTGAAACACGTCGATACCTGTAAACTCGCGGCCTCACGAGAACGTCATCGTTTTTCAGTTGAACCTCCAGCTACTAGAGGTCGCATCCGTTCGCCAGCAGAAGGGCGAGGTAAGGCACATGACTGACAAAAAAGAAAACGCGGCGCCATTTTGTCTCAACAGTCGTTGGGCTTCTGGCAGCTCCTTCGCTGCTTCGCGCTCAAGATCAAGAGTAAGCGATGAGGTGGACGCCCCCCGGCGGCATCGAATGTGCCAAGGTAGCGGTGACTTAAAAGCTTAAAAAGCTCGATGTTCCAAGCACGCTACCGCGCAATCTCTCCTGCCAACACCGCCCGCCCGTGAACCGCCAACGTCGCTGAAAACCTCTGACATCCAAACTTGCGGATTACGTCGAGTACCCGCGCTTCGTAGGCCGCCGCTCCGATCCTGCGCTGCAGGTCGGCGGCATGAAACTGACGGTTCGCAACCGGCGCAGAGCGCGTCAGACGTACCAGCTCGGTTTCGGCACTGCCTGTATCCGATCTGGGGCAACTGACGGATCTCGGCGCTGCCGGCGGTCGCCCAACCGATGTCTGCCAACGCCGCATGAAGCCCAGGAGGAAACCCGCCGGGACGCAGGTGTTTCCGCGAGCTTCGTTGAAGGCCATGAAGCGATCCCAGATCGCCTGCGTATCGACGTTCCAGCAAGGCAGGGCGGCTTTCGCCGCCTTGATGAGCGCCGCCCATGTGGTGCGATGGACGTTCGAGCCAGGGGCGATCTCGATCTTCCCGGAGAAGATAGTTTTGTTATTAGATTCTCTAGATAGTGATGTGTCGCCCCCAGTTGACGCCAGATGCTGCGGCACCTCGTCGGAAACGCAGCCAAAGCGGAAGAGCCACGGCGCGAACTTTCCGTTCGGCTTCCAGCGCTCGATGCGAAGCTCCGATGCCGCGAGTTCCGCTAGCAGGGTCGTCAGATGCTGGCGGGTTACACCCATGATCTCGGCAAGCGTGGACAGCGTGAACGCCGCGGTGCCGCGATCGAGACCGTTGTAGCCGTCCTTCCAGGCGATGCCGTCGAGGATGATCGTCGCGAGCTTGTGCGCGGAAACGGACAGATCGCGGTGCTCGCCGATCACATCGTCACCCCGGTCATGCTCTCGACCTCGGATTTCGACGTCGGCGGCCAGACAGTGGATTGGTTCCGGCAGCTCGCGGCGCGCGTCGACGACGCCTCCGCGCTACCTCGGCACCACGTCGTCCTGAACATGGTCGACCCGAAGACCACCAAGGCGGATGCCGCGCTGATCGAGAGTGCCATCGCGCTGCGGAAGCAGGCCGATCCGAACCCGCTGATGCGTCCCCATGTCCGCCGCATGGTCGAGGCGCTGGAGGAAGCGACCGACATCCTCAACAACGTCCTCGCGGCCTGACGCGATGCGCAAGAAGATCCCGACGATCAAGCGCCCGGACCCCGGCTATGCCGCAGGTCTGAAGGTCGCTACGCCTGTCGAACCGCAACGCCAGGAGGTCACGAGGCCCGAGCCTGATGGGGTTGGGATGACGCGGGCAGGCGAGGGGTCAGAGCTGATGACGCCCGAACGGCCACCGGCGCCCCATGCCGAAGCTGTCCCTGATGTCGTTAATCCTTCGCCAGGTGTTGCGCAGCCTCAATCCGCGCGCACCCGGAAGGTGGATGTGCGGGTGACAGCTCTGGAGCGCCAGTCAGAAGCCTTAAACGCCTGTGGCATCAATCCGGCCCATGTCGTCCGTGCCGCGCTGAGACGCGCGACAACGCACTGGCAAGTGAAGCCGGAGTTCGTTCCCCCGAGAAGCGGCCGGACTGCGAAACCGTCTTCCTGGCGGATGCGAACGACCGTGGCCGTGGATGCGGAGGCCCTAACCGCGATCATGGCCACCGAGGACCCGCTCGACGTCTGCAGCAAGTGGTCGCTGATCCGTGGCCAGCTGGAGCCGCTGGTATGGCAGGAGATCGACAGGATTCTTGCGGAACTGGCTGACGCTGCGGCGCAGAGCGAAGATTCGCCAATGGGGAACGCGGCAGTCGACACGAGCCCAGGTGATTAATCATTGAATTCAAAGATATTTTTCCGTTTTGCCGGAAAATTCCGCGCATTGCATCTATCAACCGCAAATTGCATGTTGCAGGTGCAGCATAACGCTCCTAAGACGCCGACAAGAATGTGACAGCGCTACAGATCAATCGCTTTGCATCACGAGTTCAGAGGAGAGTGCAATGTCCCAAGCCCCGCGTTTGACCGGCACACCCACCATGCGGATCCTCTCCAAGACCTCGGGCGCGCTGGTCGGCTACCTCTACGAATGGGATAACGGCGACCTCCAGCCAGCTTGGTTCGACGGCGAGGTGCAGGGCGTGCTGTATGAGCCTATGAACTGACGCGGTGGATGCCCCCCAACCAGCGGCATCTCGTATGCAATGATGGCTCGATTGGGACCGAACAGAGGGCAATTCAATGACAACAACGATAGAAGACGAATGAATTCAAACTCTCGATCCGAAGCGAGGCAAGCGAGTGGCGATTGCAAAATGGCCGAATCTTTCGATGAGCACCATTTCCGGTATTCAAAGGCGACGAACGCAGACCTATTCTATCGGTATCTGGGCAGTATCTGCCTGGCCTCACAGGTCAACACGACGCAGCCTCAACGCATTGCCGATGACCGAAACGGAAGAAAGGCTCATCGCCGCAGCCGCGATCATCGGCGATAAAAGAAGCCCAAAGAACGGGTACAGTATGCCCGCCGCGATGGGCACGCCCGCCGCGTTGTAGGCAAAGGCGAAGAAGAGATTTTCCTTGATGTTGCGTAGCGTCGCAGTGGCAAGTTTGCGGGCGCGGACGATGCCGGTTAGATCGCCGCCCAAGAGCGTGATCCCGGCGCTTTCGACAGCCACGTCGGCGCCGGTGCCCATGGCAATCCCGACATCGGCGGCGGCAAGGGCAGGGGCGTCATTCACCCCGTCGCCCGCCATCGCGATATAGGCGCCTTGCGCGCGTAACTCCTCGACAAGGGCTTGCTTGTCCTCGGGCAATACGCCCGCGCGGACCTCGTCAATATCGAGCTGTCGCGCGACGGCTTCGGCGGTGCGCTGGTTGTCGCCCGTCGCCATGATGACCCGGAGGCCAAGCGCGTGCAGGTCGCGGATCGCGTCGGCGGTCGTCTCCTTGATCGGGTCGGCTACGGCAACCAGACCGGCCAGCGTTCCGTCAAGGGCGACATACATCGCCGTTTTGCCGTCCGCGCGCAGCGCATCGGCGGCCGCGTCCCCGGCAGAGGTGTCGATCCCCAGCGTCACCATCAACGCTGGGTTGCCAAGCGCCACATCGCGGCCTTCGACCCGCCCGGTGACGCCCTTGCCCGTCACCGCATCGAACTGGGACGATGCGGGGCGCGGAGCGCCCCTGTCCTGCGCGCCCTTCAAGATCGCTTCGGCCAGAGGGTGTTCGGACCCGCGTTCCAGCGCGGCGGCATAGGCAAGCACGTCCGCCTCATTCGTGCCCGACAGGCCGACCACGTCGGTCAGGGTGGGCTTGCCCATGGTCAGCGTGCCGGTCTTGTCGACGATGACAGTATCGACGCGGGCCATGCGCTCCAGTGCCTCGGCGTCCTTGATCAGCACGCCCGCCTGCGCGCCACGCCCGGCGGCGGTGGTGATCGAGATCGGCGTAGCCAGCCCCAGCGCACAAGGGCAGGCGATGATCAGCACGGAAACGGCAGCTGTGATGGCAAAGGCCAGCGCCGGGTCAGGCCCGTTCAAAAGCCACGCAAAGAAGGCCAGCGTCGCGATACCGACCACAGTGGGCACGAAAACCGCCGAAACCCGGTCTGCCAGACCTTGGATCGGCGCGCGCGACCGGCGGGCGCCCGCGACCATGTCGACGATCTGGGAAAGCACTGTGTCGGCACCGACCTGCTTGGCGCGGATTGCCAGCGTGCCATTCTTGTTGATCGTGCCGCCGGTGACGCGGTCGCCTGCGGTCTTTTCGATGGGCACAGGTTCGCCGGTGATCATGCTTTCATCAACCGAGGACCGGCCCTCGACCACTTCGGCATCCACAGGAATGCTGTCGCCAGGACGGACGCGCAGCATGTCGCCCGCGACCACGTTTTCCAGCGGCGCATCGTATTCCTCGCCATCGGGCAGGATGCGGCGGGCGGTCTTTGGCGCAAGGTCCAGCAGAGCGCGGATCGCATCGCCTGTGCGTTCGCGCGCGCGTAGTTCCAGTACCTGCCCGACGAAAATCAGTGTGACGATGACGACCGATGCTTCGAAATAGGTGCCGACGCCTTCGCCCATCCGGTAGTCCTCGGGGAAGACACCGGGCAGGAAAGTGGCAAAGATCGAATAGACATAGGCCGACCCGACCCCAAGCGAGATCAGCGTCCACATGTTGGGTGACAGGTTTCGAAACGAATCCAGCCCGCGTTTGAAGAACGGCAGCGCGGCCCACAGGACGATGGGCGTGGCCAACAGGAATTCGATATAGGTCGCGACACGGTGGCCCAGCCAGTCGCGGACGGGCAGGCCGACAAGCTCTCCCATCGTCAGGATGACCAGAGGCACCGCCGCCGCGGCGCTGATCCACATCCGGCGGGTAAAGTCAGTCAGTTCTTCGGACGGTTCGTCGCTGGGTTGCATCGGCTCCAGCGCCATGCCGCAGATCGGGCAGGCCCCCGGTTTGTCGCGGACGATCTCGGGGTGCATGGGGCAGATCCATTGCGTGCCGGGTTGCGCCTTTTGGCCTGCCTTGTCGGCATTGCCGGAAGCAAAAAGCCACGGGTCGGCCATGAAGGTTTCCTCGCAGGTCTTTGAGCAAAAAAGATATGTCTCTCCACCGAAAGTCTGCGTCCGGGTGTCGTCCTTGACCGCGAATGTCATGCCGCAAACCGGGTCAGTGGCCGTCCGGGTCCCGTCGGGGATCGGGGCGTGATGCGCATGGTGGTGGGCATGGTCGGACATATTCGGATTCCTTTCCCGGATCAGTCATGACTCCTCCAGCAACTGGAAGGTCAAGCGCTGTGTTGGTGCTGCGCTTCAGGCGGGTGCCGTCGCAGAAAGACGTGCTCGAAGCCAAAGACGATGACCATTCCGACAACTGCGATCACCACGATCCACGGGTCGGCCTGCCATTTCATCCCGGCAAAGGCGGCCAACACAACGGCGTCCAATCCGATGGCGGTCAGCAAGACCCAGCCTCGCGCGCCCACCTGCGTCCGCAGATTGCGGAACACCCCCCAGTGGATCAGCATGTCCATCAGCAAATAAAAGAACGCCCCCAGAGACGCGATGCGCCCGAGGTCGAAGAAGATGGTCAGCAGCGCGGCAATCACAACCGTGTAGACCAGAGTGTGGTCGCGGATGACGCCAGGCATGCCGAAATGGCTGTGCGGGATCATCCGCATCTCGGTCAGCATGGCCAGCATGCGCGACACGGCAAAGACGCTGGCGATCAGGCCAGAGGCCGTCGCCACAAGCGCCAAACCAACGGTCAGGTAGAACCCCGTCTGCCCAAGGGCCGGTTCCGCCGCCTCGGCCAGCGCATAGTCCTGCGCAGCAACGATCCGGTCCAGCGGCAGACTGCTGCCGACGGCAAAAGCGACCAAAAGGTAGACCAGCGTGCAGACGGCGATGGAAACGATGATGGCACGGCCAACGTTGCGGTGCGGGTCTGTGATCTCGGCTCCGCTGTTGGTGATGGTCGTGAACCCCTTGAAGGCGAGGATCGCCAGCGCCATCGACGCGAAAAAGCCGGTGACCCCGGTGTCTTGCTGTCCCCCGGTCGCCTCGAAGCTGACCCCGCCCGCCCAAAGCGCGGCAATGCCGAAAACGGTGATGCCCCCGACCTTCAGCGCTGCCATCAGCACTGACAGCCAGCCGACGGACCGGTTGCCCGCGACATTGACCAGCCAGGCAAAGACGATGACGCTCACGCCGATGGCGGGCACAAGCCATGTGTCCCGCGGCATGTTGAGCCCGCGCAGCAGGTAAGTGGCAAAGGTCCGCGCTACGAGGCTTTCGTTGATGACCATCGACAGCGCCATCAGCAGGGCGGCCCCAGCGGCGACGGTCGTAGGACCATAGGCCTTTTGCAGGATCATCCCGATCCCGCCCGCAGAGGGGTAGGCGTTCGACATCTTGACATAGGTGTAGGCGCTGAAGGCGGTGACGACGGCCCCGGCGATGAATGCAAAGGGAAAGAACGGCCCCGCCAAAGCCGCGATCTGACCGGTCAGTGCGAGGATCCCGGCGCCGATCATCACGCCGGTGCCCATGGCGATGGCATCTAGCAGGGTCAGGCTGTTCTTGCGAAAATCCGAACTCATTCCATGTTCCTCTTGTCGACTGGCCGAGCGCGTAAGGCCAGCACCATCAGCGGCACTGCCGTGACCAGCCCGAGGCCGAGGGCCAGCCATTCCGCCGACCCGAAATCGCCCTGCATGGCGATGCTGCCCACATGCGCCAGAACGAAGCTGGCAGGCAGGATGCCAGCCATCGTCGCCAGCGCAAAGCGCCAGGCGTGCAGGCGGCTCAGCCCGGCGGCATAGCTCATCGCGTCGAACGACACAAAAGGCAGGAGCCGGCTGACGAAAACCGTCAGCGTCAGCGCGTTCTGAGAGCCGAACAGCCCGCGATCTGCGTTGCGACCCAGTAGACGTTCGACCGTGCCACGCCCGAGGGTCCGCGCGAGGACAAAGGCGATGACCGCTCCAATCTCGGACCCGATAGCGACATAGGCCGCCCCGGCATAGTGCCCATAAGCCGCGCCCGCAGCCAGCGCGATGGGGGCGCTGGGGATCGGGCTCGCGACAACGGCGGCAGTCATCAGCCCGACAACGGCAACAGGCCCCCACGGGCCAGCGGCATCGACCCAGGTTTCGATCTGCGCCCGCTCGATTGTCGGAATTTGGCCACCCAGAAGCCAGTACAGGGCCAGCGCGCCCAGCAGCGCCGCCGCGATCCACGCCCAGGGGCGGAGCGCCGCCTTGGGTTGATCCGCGCTCCGCACAGGCATGTCAGACCAGCGCCTCTGGCAAGGATGCAAGCGCCGCGTCCAGCGGCACGACCGGCAACCCGGCAGCGATCCAGCCCGGCCCCTCCCCGGAGCCGAGCATCCCTTCGGAGATGTCGAAATAGCCGGAGTAGCCCGCGCGCATCAACGCACCCAGCACCGACAGTGACCGCCCGCCCGTGGCGCAGATCAGCCCGACGGTGCGCTCTTCCGCCAAGGCGCGGGCCGCAAAGAGGCGCTCGGCAAAGCGGGCTTCGTGCATGCTGATCGGCCAGACCCCGGCGCCGATCCCGGTTTCCTGCCATTCCTCGCGAGAGCGGATATCGATCACCCGCGCGGCATCATTCAGCAGCGCGTCATAGGCCTGATCGGCGGACCATACGCCCGTGCCCTGCGCGCGGGCGGGCAGTGTCAACAGCCCCCCGCCCGAGGCCGCCAGCCCGGTCAGCAAGAACCGTCGTGAGCAATCAGGCCGCATTGACGGCCCTCACCAGCATATCGCGCACCTGACCAGCGGTGGCGTGCAATTGGTCGTTGTCGATCGCCGCCATCGAAGCGACGGGATCGATGGCGCTGACCTCGGTGCCGCCCTCGACCTCGCGCAGGATGACGTTGCAGGGCAGCATCGCGCCGACGCGTGGTTCCAGCCCGAGGGCCTCATAGGCCATCTTGGGATTGCAGGCGCCAAGGATGCGGTAGCCGTCCATCTCGACGTCGATCTTCGTCTTCATCGTCGCTTTGACGTCGATTTCGGTCAGCACGCCGAACCCGGCCTCGGACAGGGCGGCGCACACCCGCATGTCAGCGTCGTCCATCGACACTCCGCTCAGCAGGCGGTCATCGGTATAACTCATGGCAAGTCTCCTTTCAGTGCGGCATGGCCCGGTAGCGGGGGCCATGCCGGTGTAACTGGCTTATTCCTGCGTTGGATCCATCATGCCTGACTTGGGGCCAATCCGCCCAGCAATACCCTGCATTTCGGGGCCGGTGATCTTGCCGTCGCCGTCGGCATCAAGATGCTGGAACCGGTCAACCATCGTCTCGCGCATCATTTGTGCGTGCCAGTCGGCGAATTCTTTTAGGCTCAGGCTGCCATCCCCGTCGCCGTCATGGGACTTCAACCCTTGCTGCATCATGTCGCGCATGTCCCCCACGCCACCGCCTGATGCACCCATCATGGGGAGCATCATCTGCATCATGTCGCGGTCCATCATGCCCATAGAAAAGGACCCCATGCCCTTCATCGGCAAATCGCCGCCCGCGTGCATCTGCATCATCATCTGCATCATGTTCTTGTGCATGTCCCCATTCATTTGGGGGCTGGCCTTGTCTTTGCCCGTCGGGCCGGCGCCGTTTCCGGTGTGGTGGTCTGCGTCCGCGAGCGCGGGCGCTGCAGTCAGTGCCAGAACGGCAAGAACAGAGGCGGCTTTTTTCAGTCGGGGCATCTTGTGCTCCTTGCAATTGGTTATGGCGTTTCCGACCCTAGTCAAACGCCGTTTGGGGGCGACATGCAGCCCCGGATTTGTAACGATCTGTCGCAAAGTCGGGGCGTGATACAAACCGCTACAAATCGACCGGTAAAGTTCTCGCGCCCGGTCCGTTAGAAGGGGGCGCATGAGACAGCAATCGCATATCCTCGTGGTCGACGATCACGCCCAGATCCGCGAAAGCGTCACGCGGTTCCTGCAAAAGAACGGCCTTCGCGCCACGGCGGCCAAGGATGCGGCCGAAATGGATGCGTGCCTTGCGGTCGGCCAGTTCGACCTGATGGTGCTGGATGTCATGATGCCGGGCGAGGACGGTCTGTCCGTCTGTCGCCGCCTGTCGCCGCAGGGCAACCTACCGATCATCCTGCTGACCGCACTAGGCGAGGAAACCGACCGGATCGTCGGGCTGGAACTGGGGGCGGACGACTATCTGGCCAAGCCGTTCAACCCCCGCGAATTGCTTGCGCGGATCAAGTCGGTCCTGCGACGGACCTCTCGCGATGCCCCCATGGCCGGGCGACTGGCGGGTCAGACGGTGCGCTTTGCCCACTTGCTGCTGGACACCGACAGGCAGGTGCTGCGCGAAGACGCAGGCGCGGAAACGCCGCTGACCAGTGCCGAATTCAAGCTGCTGTCGGTCTTTCTGGAACGTCCGCGCATGGTGTTGAGCCGCGATCAGTTGCTGGACTTGACGGCGGGCCGTATGGCCGGACCGCTGGATCGCACCATCGACAACCAGATCAGCCGCCTGCGCCGCAAGATCGAACCCGACGTGCTGCGCCCCCGCATCATCAAGACGGTGCGCAATGGCGGTTACAGCCTTGCCTGCGACGTTGAGGCCGGGGCATGAGCTTGCGAGCGGCGATGACCCTGCGCTGGCAGTTGGTCCTGCTGATCGTGGCGGCGCTGACCGTGGCGCAGATCATCAGCTTGCTGCTGTTCGCAGACGAGCGCAGCCTCGCGATCCGCGCAGCGCTTGGCTTTGAAGCGGCGGGCCGCGCCGCCAATGTGGCGCGTCTGATCGAAGAGGCGCCGCCCGATCTGCACGCCTCGATCTTGCGTGCGGCCAGTTCGCCCCTCGTGCGGTTCGACCTGTCTGAGAAAGCCTTGGTCCAGCACAGCGACCATTTCCATGGCGGGCTGGTCGAAAGCCGCATCCGCGCCCTGCTGGATGACAGCTATAGTCGCGACATCCGTGTCGAGCTGCACCAGATCGAGGGGCAACTGATGCCTCTCGCCAATCTGTCGCGCGAGATGACAGAGATGCACATGGCGATGATGCGGGGCGAGCTCACGGCCATCGAGATGAACCTGTCCATCGCCATTTCCGGGGGGCGCTGGCTGAACGTTGGGACGCGGTTCGAACGCCCGCCGATCCAATGGCCGCTGGAATCCATGCTGGCCTTTGCCCTGTCAGCCTCTGTGCTGCTGATCGTAGTAGTCTGGTTCGTCATGGCGCGGCTGACCGGACCGCTGCGGCGGCTGGCGCGGGCTGCGGACCGGCTGGGGCGGGGCGAGGACGTGCCCGAACTGCCAGTCGCCGGCCCGACGGAAGTCCGCGACCTGACGGTGTCCTTCAACCGGATGCAGGAACGCCTGACACGCTTCGTCAATGACCGGACACGGATGCTGGCGGCGCTGGGGCATGACCTGCGCTCGCCCCTGACGGCTATGCGGGTGCGCGCCGAAATGGTCGATGACGACGAAACGCGCGACAGCATCATCACCTCGGTCAAGGAAATGCAGGGCATGGTCGAGGCGACGCTGACATTCGCGCGTGGATTGACCGGGTCGGAGCCGCCCGAACGCGTCAACCTACGCGACTACCTGGGCGGGCTGTGCCAGACCTTGCCCGCTGAGGTCGCCCTGCAGGGACCCGACGACACAGAACTGCACCTGCGTCCCAATGCCATGCGTCGCGCGCTACGCAACCTGATCGAGAACGCCCTGCGTTACGGCCAAGCGGCGCGGATCAACTGGCAAAAGACAGGCGGAGAGGTCGTGCTGACCCTCGACGACGACGGGCCTGGTATCCCCGAAGACCAGTTGGACAAGGTCTTTGACCCGTTCGTGCGGCTGGAAGAGTCGCGCTCTCTGAAAACTGGTGGGCACGGGTTGGGGCTGTCGATCGCCCGGACAATCATCCAGTCGCATGGCGGCGATGTCACGCTTTCGAATCGACCCGAAGGTGGGCTGCGGGCGCGAGTGCGGCTGCCGAGCGGACTTGCGGCAAACACCGAAAGGGAAACGCCATGAGACAGATCCTGATTGCACTGGGCGTGGCGATGGCCGCAGCCGGACATGCGGTGGCCGATGCCGGTGACGGCATGATGAATGGCACCGACATGGGGGGCTACGGATTTGGCTTTGGCGGGTTCGGTATGCTGCTGTTCTGGGGGCTGGTGATTGCGGCTGTGGCTCTGGCCGTGATGCGGTTGTCGGGCCGCGGCGACACCGGGACAGCCGTGCCGGATGCGCTCGAGGAACTGCGCCTACGCTATGCGCGTGGCGAGATCGACAAAGAAGAATTCCAGCAACGCAAGGCTGCGCTGGACAAATAACCGCGACACCCCCGAGGAGGGCCGAGCATGATCCCGGAAATCGGACATTTTTCACTGGCATTGGCGCTGGCCCTTGCCATCGTTCAGGGCGTGCTGCCATTGCTGGGCGCATCGCGGGGCAACCTGGTGTGGATGCAATCCGCGCAGTCCTCGGCTATGGGACAGGTGGTTTTTGTCGGGCTAGCCTTTGCAGCGTTGATGCGCTCCTTCGTGGTTAGCGACTTTACTGTGCTGAACGTAGTTGAGAATTCGCATTCCCTGAAACCGATATTGTTCAAGATCGCCGGAACATGGGGCAGCCACGAAGGCTCGCTGCTGCTGTGGGTGCTGATCCTTACGGTCTTTGGCGCAAGCGTGGCGCTGTTTGGATCGAACATCCCCGCCGAGACGAAGGCGCGCGTCTTGTCGATTCAGGCCTGGATCAGCGTGGGTTTTTTGAGCTTCCTGCTGTTCACCTCGAACCCGTTCGAGCGGGTCTTTCCGCCACCCGCCAATGGCAGCGACCTGAACCCGCTGTTGCAGGATGTCGGTCTCGCCATGCATCCGCCGCTGCTGTATTTCGGCTATGTCGGCTTTTCCATTGTGTTCTCCTTTGCGGTGGCAGCCCTGCTTGAAGGGCGTGTCGACGCCGCGTGGGCGCGCTGGGTGCGGCCTTGGACGCTGGCCGCGTGGATCAGCCTGACGGCCGGGATCGCACTGGGATCGTGGTGGGCCTATTACGAGCTGGGCTGGGGCGGCTGGTGGTTCTGGGACCCGGTTGAGAATGTTAGCTTCATGCCGTGGCTGATGGGCACGGCGCTGCTGCATTCCGCCATCGTCACGGAAAAGCGCGACGCCTTCAAAAGCTGGACGATCCTGCTGGCGATCCTGACTTTTTCGCTGTCGCTTCTGGGCACGTTCATCGTGCGGTCGGGTCTGCTGACCTCGGTCCATGCCTTTGCCGTCGATCCGGAACGCGGGCTGTACATCCTTGGGCTGCTGGGCCTGTCCATCGGCGGGTCGCTGGCGCTGTATGCGTGGCGTGCCCCAGAGATGGAGGGCGGCGGCCTATTCAGGCCTGTCAGCCGCGAGGCGGGTCTGCTGCTCAACAACCTGATCCTCGCGGCGGCGACCGGGACGGTGCTGTTTGGAACGCTCTATCCGTTGCTGCTCGAGGCGCTGACCGGCGACAAGATCTCGGTAGGTCCACCGTTCTTCAACGCGGCCTTCGTGCCGATGATGTTGGTGCTCGTGCTGTTCATGGGGGTCGGGCCATTCTTGTCATGGAAGCGCGCGGACATCGCCGGAGTGCTGCAACGGGTGCGTTTCATTGCGCTGCTCTGCGTGGCTGCGGCCTTGGTGCTGTGGTATGTGCAGACCGGTGCACCTGTTCTGGCCTATGTGGCAGTTGCGGCAGCGCTATGGTTGCTGCTGGCGACGCTTCGGGAGTGGGCGCTGCGGATCAAGTTGTTCGTCGCCCCGCTGACCGAGTCGGCTCGTCGCGCGCGCGCAGTGCCACGGGCCGCGCATGGCATGACGCTGGCCCATGCCGGGCTTGCGGTGATCATACTGGGAATGGTCGGGTCAAGCGCCTGGAAGAGCGAAGAAATCGCCTTTGTCCGGCCGGGGGACCGCGTCGAGATCGCCGGGTTCGAGGTGTTGTTCGAGGGTGTCGAACAGCGGCGCGGGCCGAATTACTTTGCCGATCAGGGTCGGCTGAAAGTCTGGCGCAATGGCAGCTACGTGACGACGCTGTTACCCGAACGGCGCAGCTATCCTGTGGCCCGGTCGACGACCACGGAATCCGCGATCCGGTCAACCCTCGCAGGCGATCTATACGCCTCGATCACCGAACCGGCCTCGGACGCGGCAGCCGAGGGCGGCGCGTGGACTTTGCGCATTCTTTATGAACCGTTGGTAAATTTTCTGTGGATCGGTGCGGGCATGCTGGTGCTGGGCGGTGCACTGTCGCTTTCGGACCGCCGCCTGCGCGTGGGAGCGCCGCGCCGGGCGCGGCGTCCGCATCCCCAGCCTGTCGAGTAGGAAAGACCATGAAACGCTTGATTGCCGGGCTGCCGCTGGTGTTAGCCGCCATACTTGGGGCCTTTTTCCTTTGGGGGCTGGACCCGGAACGTGATCCCAACGACATCCCGTCGGTTCTGATCACGCACCCGGTGCCGGACTTTACGCTTGACCCGGTGCCGGGGCTCGACGTGCCGGGCCTTGCCACGGCGGACCTGTCGGGCAATCCCGGTCCCGTCGTGGTCAATGTCTTTGCCTCGTGGTGCGTGCCGTGCAAGGCCGAACACGCAGTTTTGTCGCGGTTCGTCGAACGGGACGGAGTGCGCCTGCTGGGCATCAATTACAAGGACAAACCCGAGGACGCCGTGCGCTGGCTGGCCGAGTTGGGCAACCCCTACAGCGCCATCGGCTCTGACCTTGATGGGCGGGCGGGTATCGAATGGGGCATTTCCGGCGTTCCGGAAACCTTCATCGTCGGCGGCGACGGCACGGTGCTGTATCGCTATGTCGGGCCGATCGTGGGCGAGGACGCAGTGGCGAAATTCACGCTTGCCCTGCAGCAAGCACAAGGCGACCTGTCATGAAGGCGGTGGTCATCGCGGCGCTTCTGGCGCTGTTGCCCATACTCGCACTGGCTGTAGAGCCGGACGAAATCCTTGCCGATCCGGCGCTTGAGGCGCGCGCCCGAGTGATCTCCAAGCAGCTGCGCTGCGTGGTCTGCCAGAACCAGGACATCGACAGTTCGAATGCCGGGGTGGCGCGGGATTTGCGACTGCTCGTGCGTGAACGGCTGACCGCGGGCGACAGCAACGCGGAGGTAATCGACTATATCCACGCGCGGTTTGGCGATTTCGTGTTGCTAAAACCGCCTTTCACACGCCGGACTGTGGTGCTGTGGCTTGCACCACTTGTCCTGATCGGTGCGGCGCTGCTGGCCGGAGGGCTCAGTATTGGCCGGGCCCGACGCGGGCGCGCAGACGCGCCGCTCGATCCGGAAGACGAGGCGCGCATTGCAGCGGCCATGGATCGATATGGACAGGAGGGATCGGAATGATCTGGGGTATTTTCGCCGCCATGGCGCTTGGGGGGTTGACCATCGCGCTGCTTCCAATTCGGCGGGCAGGAGCGTCACTGATCCAGCGTGCCGACGCAGTTCCGGCGGTTCTTGTCGACCAGCTCGAAGAGGTCGACCGCGACATGGCGCGCGGTCTAGTCTCTGCACCCGAGGCCGACGCTGCAAGGCGGGAAATCCGCCGCCGCATGGCGCAGGTCCTGCGGTGCACAGACCAACAGTCCGTCGCGACGTCGGGTGGGCGCGGAGCGCTGATCCTTGCGGCAGTCTTTGTCCCTGTTATGGCTTTTGGCTACTACGCGGTTGCCGGAGCGCCGGATGTGCCAGCAGCGGCGTTTGCCGACCGAGCTGACGATCGCGCCGACGCGCGCCGGATTGCCGAGCTGGCAGGGCAATTGCGCGACAAGCTGATGGCCGAACCCGATGGCGGCCCGACCGAGGGCTGGATGATGCTGGGGCAGACCTATGCGCGCATGGGCCAGTTCGACGAGGCGGTCGAGGCCTTCCGGACGGCCTCTGCCCGCGACGACGCGGAGTCGGCAACATGGTCGATGCTGGCTGAGGCGATGATCCGGGCCAATGACGGGACCGTCACGCCGGACGCGGTGTCTGCGTTGGACAGGGCGCTGACGCTCGACCCGCTTAATCCGGCGGCGGCGTTCTACCTGGCGATTGCGGACGCGCAGGCGGGGGATACCGCGGCGGCCCATGACCGCCTGACCGCGCGACTGGCCGAGACGCCGGGATACCAGCCTTGGATGGACACCTATATCGCGCAGGCCAATGCGTTTGGGGAGACACTCGGGCGGGCGGCCCTCGCGGCGCGTGCGCCTGTCGCCCCCGGCCCCAGCGCCGCCGATGTCGCCGCCGCGCAAGCGATGAGCGACGGGGACAGGGCGGCTTTCATCCGGTCCATGGTGGATCGTCTTGCGACCCGGCTTCAGGACGAACCGGACGACGTGGGCGGATGGCTGCGGCTGGCGAATGCCTTTGGCGTGCTGCATGAGATGGGCAAGGCGCGGGAGGCTTATCTTCGCGCGGATGCGCTGTTGCCTGAGGGTGATCCGCGCAAGGCTGACGTGCGGGCGAGCATCGCAGGCCTGGATAAGCCGTGATCAGTCCAGGGTGCCGGGTCGCCATGTCCATCGTAGACCATCATGTGCCAGGTGGATCGGGACGAGCGGCTGGATATCCAGCCGCAATCCGGCAATTGGCGGCAGGTCCAGCGCGCTGACAAGGACCGCGCGCAGCACGATCGGGGTCGCCAAGGCCACCACGCGATTTGCAGGGCAGGAGGCCATCTGGTCCAGCCAAGATCGCACGGCTGTGCAGAGGTCGATCAGTGACGTACCCCCGTCGGGACGCATCTCAGGATCACGGGTCCAAAGCGAAAGCGATTCGGGATCGCTGGCTGCGATTTCGTCCAGGGTCATGTCGGGCCAGCGTCGGAAATCCTGCGCGCCGAGCGCCGGGCAGTCGTTCGGCTGCATCCCGAGCGCGAGGGCTACCGCGCTGGTTCCCGGCGCGGTCCAGCAAACGCTGCCACGAAGCCGGTCAGAAAGGGTACGCGCCCGCTGCAACTGCGCAGCACTCAATTCCGCGGCAAGGCGAAAGGGGTGATGTACAGACATGGGAGCGGCAACAAGGATCAGGCGCATAGTGGAACTTTCGAACAGGTGAAGAGAGAAACCGTTGGCATGAGAGCGCAGTTTGACCTAGTGCTTAAGTGTAGGGGAACACGGAAGCCGGTGAGAATCCGGAACGGTCGCGCCACTGTGATCGCGCATGCGTAAGTCAGACACGGGTCCCCGGGAATACTCATGACGCGTCATCAAAAGGAGTGCCAAATGACTGTCGCAACCCGTCCCGCCGTTTCTAGCGATCTTCCCGCCATCCCGCTGCGGGACATTGCCCCTTGGGCGGCCCTGGCTTCGCTGTTGGCTGTCTTGGTGGTCTATTTCGTCGGTGCAGAACAGGGCGCATGGTCCGTTTTCCACGGGACAGACGTGCATGAATTCGTGCATGATGCGCGCCACCTTCTTGGCTTTCCCTGCCACTAAGATACAGGCATGACACGTCTTCTTGTGTTCGGCCTGCTGGCCGGGTTGCTGGCGTCCGTGGTGACGTTCGGCGTGGCGCGACTCGTTGGAGAACCCGCGCTGGACGCGGCCATCGCCCTAGAAGTCGCCGACAGTCACGCCCACGCGGCTGATACACCGAATCATCCCGATGCGGTTGGCATGTCGCGCCGCTTGCAAGCTGGGCCGGGATTGTTCGTCGGTCTTGCGGCTATCGGTGCGGCCTTGGGCGGGATCCTGGCGATCAGCTTTGCTGTGGCGCGGGGACGGTTCCTGCATGGATCGACACGAGCCACGGTGGGCTGGATCACGGCGTTGGGATTCGCCGCGGTGATCGTCGTTCCCATGCTGAAGTTTCCGGGGAATCCGCCCGCAGTAGGCAACTCCGAAACGATCGGGGCACGCACGCTGGCTTATTTCGCCTTTCTGGCCCTGTCGCTGGCAACGCTCGGGTTTGCCGTCTCGGCGGTGAAAGGCGTCCCTTCCCGGCACCGCAAGATGCTGATCGGGGCCGCAATCTATGCTGGAGTCATGACCGGGGCAGCAATCGTGCTGCCCTCGTTCCACGAGGTGGATCCGGCTTTTCCGGGTGATGTGCTCTGGCAATTTCGTGCATCGACGCTGGCGGTGCAGGCGACGCTTTGGGCCAGCACGGCAATCGTTTTTTGTTGGCTGGTCGGACGGTACGGCCAATCCGTTTGACGGGCGGGGGATAGGTGTAACGTTGTTGAAAACTGATCGAGAGCCTTCAGCAAGGATTGTTCGGTCAGAATTTCCGACAGGACAATGCCCTCTGGCGCGTCGGGTCCATAAACCGCGTTGAAGGGGATGCCGTAACGGTCAAAGCTTTCGAGATAGCAGGAAGTCGCATCGTGCGGGCACGTCCAGTCGGCCTGCATCAGGGTGATGCCGTCGGCGGACAATGCCGCGCGCATAGGGTCTCGTTCCAACACCAGCGCCTTGTTGGCCTTGCAGGTCAGGCACCAGTCCGAGGTGACATTGACAAAGACGACCTGCCCGTTCGACACAAGCCGCGCGATCTCGGCGCGGACAAAGCTTTGCCAGGTAAGAGCGCCGCTGTTCGGCGCGTGGACACCAAGGGGGCGGCCACCAGCGCCAGCCCGGCCAGCAGCGCCGCGCCGGACAGGCGCGGACCCAGGGACAGGCGGCTGAGTAACAGCAGCCCTGTCACCCTACATTGCGATGCAGACACACAGGCTTGGGAGATCTCTGTAGCCCATGACCGCCTGACCGCGCGACTGGACGAGACGCCGGGATATCAGCGCTGGATGGATACCTATATCGCGCAGGCCAATGCGTATGGGGAGACGCTCGGCCGGGCGCCCATCGCGTCGCGTGCTCCGGTCGCCCTGGCCCCAGTGCCGCCGATATCGCCGCCGCACAGGAGATGAGCGAAGGCGACAGGTCGGCTTTCATCCAGTCCATGGTGGATCGCCTCGCGATCCGGCTTTAGGATGAACCGGACGATGTGGACGGATTGCTGCGGCTGGCGAATGCCTATGGCGTGCTGCATGAGATGGACAAGGCACGGGAGGCGTATCTTCGCACGGATGCGCTGCTGCCTGAGGGTGATCCGCGCAAGGCTGACGTGCGGGCGAAACTGGCGCAAATCGGGCGAGAATGAAGTCAGCCGATCCGGCGCAACAGGCTGTATTGGAAGGCCTGCTGCGTGCCTTTCGGGGTGACGTGCAGGTGGCGGCGATGCGCCACCAGCACGAATCCTTCGGCCAAAAGCGCCGCAATATCCTCGGGGCTGTAGCGGGCGACCGGCAGTCCGCTGCACCGTTCCGGCCCGTCCGGCGCGAAAGTGGCTATGATGGCATGGCCATCGATCCGGACGGCGCGTGTCAGGTTTTCGATATAGGCGGCCCTGTCGGATGGAGCGGTGAGAAAGTGAAACACCGCCCTGTCATGCCACAGGTCGTATGTTCGCGTTGGGGACCAGCTGGTGATGTCCTGGCAAAGCCATGTCACGCTGCGCCCGGAGGACCCGAGTCGATCGCGCGCGGCATCCAAGGCCACATGCGACAGGTCCAGAACTGTCACATCGCGCAACCCCATCGCCAGCACTGTGTCCGTGAAACGGGACATTCCGCCGCCAATGTCGATCACCGATGCGCCGGCGGTGATCCCGGCCATCCGGATCAGGTTGAGCGAGACGGCCGGGTCGTCCTGATGCCAGCTAAGGCGGGTCTCGGGAGTTTTGCCATAGACGGTGTCCCAGTGTTCTTTTCGGTCGACCGACATGGCCATGCCCTCTGACGCGGAATTGCAGACCAACTATAGCTCGAACACATTCGGAAAATAAAATGATTCCACGTCAGTCCGGCAAGGCTGCCTGATCGAGAGCCTTCAGCACGGATTGGGTCGTCAGGAGTTCCGACAGGACGATACCCTCAGGCGCGGCCGGTCCATAGACCGCGTTGAAGGGGATGCCGTAGCGGTCAAAGCTTTCGAGATAGCGCGAGATGGCGTCGTCCGGGCGCGTCCAGTCGGCCTGCATCAGCGTGATTCCATCGGCGGATAACGCAGTGCGCACGGGGTCGCGTTCCAGCACCAACGCCTTGTTAGCCTTGCAGGTCAGGCACCAATCCGCGGTGACATCGACAAAGACGACCTTTCCGTTCGACACCTGCCGCGCGATCTCGGCGCGGGCAAAGCTTTGCCACGCCAGCGCGCCGTTGGTCGGCACGGGGGTGGCTTCGGGCGCGGACACCATGTGGGCGGCCACCAGAGCCAGCCCGGCCAGCAGCGCAGCGCTGGACAGGCGCCGACCCGGTGACATCCGTTTGAGTGATAGCAGCCCCGTAACCGCCATTGCCAATGCCAGCACGATCAGCGCGGTCCGCGCCCCTGCGACGCCGCTCATGACCCAGACCAGCCATCCAAGGGTGGCCAGCAGCATCAGCCCCAGCCCCGCCTTGACCAGCAGCATCCAGCGCCCAGGCTTAGGGAGGCGCGTCACCATCCCCGGCCACGCGGCGACCAGAAGGTAGGGCAGCGCCAGTCCCAGCCCCAGCGCCATAAAGACCACTGCGATATCCAGGCCCCTTCCGGCCAATGCAAAGGCGATGGCGGTGCCCAGCAGGGGCGCTGAACAGGGCGTCGCCATGACCGCCGCGAAGAGGCCGGTGGCGAAATCTCCGCCGCCGCTATTGGCCATGCGCGTCTGAAGCCGCGACGGCAGGGAGATTTCGAACGCGCCCAGCAGGTTGCCGGTAAAGACCGTCATGACAACGATCAGCACCGCAAGGAAGACAGGGTTCTGAAACTGCACGCCCCAGCCCACGGACACGCCCGCCCATTTCAACCCATACAGAACCGCCGCAAGCCCCCACATGAAGGTGATGACCCCGGCGGCGGCCGCCAGAAAACCGCGGCGGATGCGCGGGCCATCCTGCGGATCGTGGCGCAGGACAGTCGAGAGCTTGATCGATAGGACAGGCAGCACGCAGGGCATTGCGTTCAGGATCAGGCCACCAAGGAAGGCCAGCGCGGCGATTCCGACCAGCTTCCCCGCCCTGGTCCGCTGCGTCGCCAGACGGAAGGGCGGCGCAGGGGCGCGCGTCACCGATGTCGTGGGCACCGTATAGGCGCCATCGGCCCCGTCGGTCACGGTAATCAGCGGTGCCTCGGACGGGACGGAGGACAGGATCGGAAGCTGCGCCCAAAGCAGGCTTCCGTCATCGCCCAGCCGTATGTCAGGTGCACCGAAGGCGACGCCATCACCGGCCTCGGGGAAGATGTCGGGCGCGTCGAAGGCTTTGGTGCTGCGCAGCGCGATGGTCAGGCTGCGCGCAGCGTCATCCACATGGAATTGCGCTGAGGTGATCCGGGCGACAGGGGCCTCTTGCGGGACCTTGTCCACGAAACGCCCGATCCGGTCTGCAGAGGTCTGATCGATGCCGCTGCCCTGCGGCAGGTCGAGCGTCAGGACGAAATCCTCGGGCACGCAGATCTCGGAACAGACCAGCAGCGACACGGCGGCGTGCAGCCGGGTTGCGACGCCGGGCTGTTTCAGCGTGATCCGCAAGGGGAACACGACCTCGCCATGATAGCCGAAATTCTGGATGCCGAAGGAAGTGAAGCGTTCCGGCGCGGGCCATTGGAAATCGATCTCGGCGATGTTGGTCGAGCCGGACCAGTCGACGCGGGGCGGTGTGCCGACCTCGCCCGGTGTGTGCCAGTAGGTCTTCCATCCTTCCGCCATGTTCAGGTCCAACCCGGCGGCGAGGGTTCGTGATCCGGGCGCGACACCGTTCTGCGCGGTGATCAGCCGGGCAACGACAGGGGTCGAGCGGTGGCTGTCGGACGTGGCGGCAAAGGTCTCGGTTGCAATCAGAGACAGAGCGGCCAGCAGCACGGCAAGGCATGTCTTCAGGGGAAGGGTCGTCACGTCAGTTTCCCGTGTTCAAGACAAATCCGATGCGACCGTCCGTGCAGCTCAACTGCGCGACGCCGGGCGAAGATGTATCGACGACACGGCAGCCGGGCGGAAGCAACTCCGCGACCGCGTCACGCCCCTGAGTCGACAGGGCTGAGGGCGACCGCAGACAGTCACTGAGTGTGGCCGAACAGCCTGACAGGACCGCCATGGCCCCAAGCGCAAAGACGCGTAGGGTCAAGTGCCTCAGGCCTCTTCGGGGCGGCTTTCCTGGCGCGCCTCGGATTTGGCAGTGTCGTGACCGTGGCACGATTTGCCCATCATCTTGTGCATCACTAGGTGCGCGCCGACACACAGCATCAACGGCGCAAAGGTCAGCGCGTTCGATCCCAGCCCGGACAGCGTGCCCCCGCCGATGAAATACCCGGCTATCGGCAGCAGCATCACGGCGCAGCAGGCCATCATGACCCAATGCATCAGTTTCCCTGCGCCCTTGCCAGAGTGTCCATCATCCTTCATCGCCCGATCCTTTCGCGGTGACAGCGAGAGCGGTTATGGCCCCCTCCTGCAACGGAAGGTCAAGGATACAAACAGATACATTTCTCTGGCCCTGCTGCGATTGATGTGTGCGGCCCGGCCTGTATCTATCATCGCCAAAGCTGACAAAGGATCCGACCATGACAAGACAGGCATCGACACGCCGTGCTGTTCTGCGCGCGGCCGTGGCTTCGGCCGGGCTGATCGCCATGCCCGGCATTCTGCGCGCGGCGGGGGATGTGCAGCGGCGCAACATCTCGGCGTTTCGTACCCACGATTGGCGCGACCACTTCGAACGCCTCGGCAAAGGCATCATCATCGCCGACACCGCCAGCATGATGCTTCAACACTGGACCACAGAGGGTGAGATGCGGCTCTACCCTACGTCTGTCCCGCTGACGGACGAGTTGACCAAACGCGGCTACACCGAGGTCGTTGAAAAGCGCAAGAATCCTGGTTGGGCACCGACCCCGTCGATGCGCGAGCGCAACCCCGAATGGCCCGCCTATGTCGAGGGCGGAGATCCGACTAATCCCCTGGGAACACGGGCGTTGTACCTTTCGTGGACCTATTACCGGATTCATGGCACGCAGGACACGCGCAAGATCGGGCGCAAGTCTTCGAACGGCTGCATCGGCCTCTACAATCGGCAGATCGAAGAGGTATACGACCGCGCGCCCATCGGCACGCAGGTCAAGTTGATCTGAATTCATTCAAGGCAGGAAAGACAAGATGGATAAGTTGATCGGCCTGTTCGGAGTCGTGCTTATCGGTGGGATTGCGGCACTGGGATGGCAGATGTTCTCGCCCGCCGCGGCGCCTCAGGGACATTCCATGGTGTCGCCGGATACCGCCGCCATCCCCGAAGGCGCGCTGATTGCCGAGATCTCACTGCCGGATGACCTGTCGGCCAATGCCAAGCTGGGCAAAACCATATTCGAGGCGGCCTGCGCCAAGTGTCACGGAAAGAATGCTGCCGGTCAGAACGGTATCGCACCGCCTCTGGTCCACAAGATCTACGAGCCAAGTCACCACTCGGACATGGCTTTCGTGTTGGCGGCGCAGAATGGCGTGCGGTCACATCACTGGAGTTTCGGCGACATGCCCAGCGTCGAGGGCGTGACCCAAGGCGACGTCAAGATGATCGTGGCCTATGTGCGTGAATTGCAGCGGGCGAACGGGATTAATTGATGCCGGTTCGATCAGGACTTCGGCTGTGTCTCGTCCTACTTTGCGGGTTGGTTTTGGCGTCGCTCGGCGTGACAGAGTTTGGCCCACATCCTGAAAGCACCAGGATCGCTGCCGTCGACGATCATAACCACGAACCCGAGGCGCAGGGCCATTGCCACCCCGGCATCGACTGTGCCGCACCGGTGATCTTCATCGCAACGCCCCTGCCAGAGGTCACTTTGGCCTGCCTCGACGCTCCGTGCCAGTCAGAGGCGCGGATGGACAAAGGTTGGCGCTTTACCGATGATCCGCCGCCGCCGCGAACACTTGTCTGATGACTCAGCTGAAAACATGATCAACGGAGACATGAGACAATGAAGAAAACGACCCTGACAGCCGCTATCCTGATTGCCGGCACCACCGTCGCTGCACTTGCACACGGCGGCGCAACCGGCATCGTCAAAGAGCGCATGGAGGCCATGATGGCAATGGGCAAGGCGGTGAAATCCGTTGCCCCCATGATGCGCGGCGAAACCGCCTATGACGCAGAGGCCCTGCGCGACGCGGCCCGCACCTTTCAAGCCCATTCCGGAAAGGCCCTGACGGAGCAGTTCCCCAAAGGCTCCGGCGGTGCGCCGTCCGAGACCAAAGACGAAGTCTGGCAGGACTGGGACCGGTTCACCGAATTGGCCGACCAACTGGGCATCTATGCGCGCGGGCTGGAACTGGCGGCGGCCAATGGGCTTGGCAAGCATGGCGGCATGGGTGCGGGTGCCATGATGGGCGGCAGCAGCATGATGGGCGGTGGGTCCATGATGGGCGGAACGGATGGCATGATGAGCGCCGAAGACATCGGCGCAATGCCCGCTGATGCGGCCTTCAACATGACCACGCAGGTCTGTTCCGCCTGCCACGCGCGCTTCCGCGCCGAGGATGATTGACCATGCGGCGCATCCTCTGGGGCGCGGCTGTGCTGGGAACGGTCGGAGCTGCGACCCTGGCGTCGCTTGTCGTCTGGCCGGTCGGCGCTGCGCCAGGGCCGATCGCGCTGTCGGGCGACGTTGATCGAGGGGCTTATCTTGCGCGGGTCAGCGGCTGCATATCCTGTCACTCGAACTTCGAGGCGGCGCGCGCGCCCCTGGCGGGCGGCGCGCCGCTGGATACGCCGTTTGGCACGTTCCACCCACCGAACCTGACCACCGACCCGGTCAGTGGCCTTGGCACCTGGACGGTCGAGCAATTCGCCAAAGCGGTGCGGCAGGGCGTCGGGCCAGACGGAACCCCGTACTACCCGGCTTTTCCCTATGCGTTCTACGCCGATTTCACCGATCAGGACATCGCCGATCTCTGGGCTGCCTTCCAGACGGTGCCGCCAGTTGCGGACCCTGCGCCGGCTCATACGGTGGGCTTCCCCTTCGATCAACGTTGGGGGTTGAAGTTGTGGCGCGCGGCCTTCCTTCACGACCCGGATACCGGGCCGGTCGACGGCCGCAGCGACGCATGGAATCGGGGGCGGGCTCTGGTCCGGGGTCCGGCCCATTGCGGCGCCTGCCATACGCCACGCAACCTTGCCGGAGGGCGTGACCTCGCTACGCGGTTCGCCGGGAATGCCGCCCTTCCCGGCGGCAGCAAGGCGCCTTCGATCCAGCCGCAGGCGCTGGAACAGGGCGGCTGGACCGTTTCGGCGCTGACCTATGCGCTCGAAACCGGGCTGACGCCCTCGGGCGATGCCTTTGGCGGCAGCATGGCCGAAGTGGTGCGCGAGAACACGCGCTTCATGACGCCTGAGGACCGGACCGCCATGGCGATCTACCTTCTGCAAGGCGAAGTCGGCGGGCGGACGGACTGACACGAAACGGGCGGGGGCCACAGTGGCCCTCGCCCCCTGCAAAGGACAAAAGCGGATGAAATACACGCGGCGCACTTTCCTTGCCCTGACGGGGGCCTCGGCTGGTCTGGGCCTGCCGAGGCGGGGCTTTGCACTTGGCGATGCCACGCCATTGGTCACGCGCGAGGCCAGTCTGCAACTGCTGCCCGAGGGCTACCCGCAAACGCGCATCTGGGGTTACGACGGCGCGATCCCCGGCACCGAGATCCGCGTGCCGCAGGGCGCGCGCGTGCAGCGCCAATTGGTCAACGACCTGCCGGAGGCAACCTCGGTGCATTGGCATGGCATCCGAATTGACAATGCCATGGACGGTGTGTCCGGGCTGACGCAGGACCCGGTGCCGCCGGGCGCGAGCTTTGACTACGACTTCATCGTACCGGATGCAGGAACCTATTGGTATCACGCGCATAACCGATCCTTTGAACAGGTGGCCCGCGGATTGCGCGGCGCGCTAATCGTCGAGGAACCCCAGGTGCCGGACGTGGACCGCGACGAGGTGCTGATCCTCGATGACTGGCTAATCAATCCGGAAACGGGCCAGATCGCCGACAATTTCGATCAGCCGATGATGATGAGTCATGGCGGGCGGACTGGGAACTATGTCACAACCAATGGCCAGTACAAACTGACCGTCAAAGCGCGGCAGAACGACCGCCTGCGCCTGCGTCTGATCAATGCCGCCAATGCGCGGATCTTTGCGTTGCGGCTACAGGGGATGGCGGGCTGGACCGTCGCATTGGACGGTATGCCGCTGGCCGAGCCGCAGCCGATCGCGGACACGTTGCTGCTGGGTCCGGCGCAGCGAATAGACCTGTTCGTCGACATCTCCGCCGCGCCGGGCGAGACGGCGGCGTTGCTGAATGTCGAAACCGACGAGCCGTTCCCGCAGGTGGCCTTTGCGGTGGCGGGGCAGGGCGCGAGCGTGTCCCGCGCCGCCCCATTGCCCCTGCCGCCCAATCCGCGGATGGACGCGCCCGATCTCGCCACTGCCGCGCCATTCAAGCTGTTCATGTCCGGCGGAGCGATGGGACGGATGGACTCCGCGGTGCTGCATGGGGAACGCAAAGGCTTTCGTCAGCTTGCCGGCGCGGGCTATTTCTGGGCGCTGAACGACGTGGTCAACATGCCCGACACGCCACTGGCCAAGGTGTCTCTGGGCACACACGTGCGCCTGTCGATCATCAATGACACCGTTTTTCCCCACGCGATGCACCTGCATGGCATGCATTTCCGAGAGGTCACCAACAGGCAGACCGGACCGATGCGCGACACGCTGTTGATCGGTGCAGGTGAAACCCGCAAAATCGCCTTTGTCGCCGACAACCCGGGCAAGTGGCTGTTCCATTGCCATATGCTGGAACATGCCGTTTCGGGCATGACGACATGGGTAGAGGTCGCATGAGAGGTCATCTGTCCATCTTCGGGGCCTCGGTGTTGCTGGGACAGATAGCGTGGGCCGAAACGAATGCACTTGATATTGCCGAAGGCCAGGCGCTCTATGTTGAGACGTGCGCCTCTTGCCACGGGGCTGAGCTGCAAGGTCAGCCCGATTGGCGCGGACCAGGCCCGGACGGTCGACTGCCCGCGCCTCCGCATGACGTGACGGGTCACACCTGGCACCACAGCGACCGTGTTCTTTTTGGCTATACCAAGTTTGGCGGCAAGGGCTTCATGGCCCAACAGGGCATTGAGTTCGACAGCGGCATGCCCGCGTTCGGCGACCAGCTGAGCGATCAGCAGATCAAGAACATCCTGGCCTACATCCGCTCGACTTGGCCCGAGCGGGCCCAAAAAGTGCAGGCCGACCGCAGCAAGGCCGACAAAGACAACGGAGACAACTGACATGGTATTCAAGACACCTATCCTCGCGCTCGCGCTTGCCGCGCTGATGCCGCTACCGGCGCTGGCGCAAGATCTCGACGAGGCGCGGATCAAGGAGTTGGTCCTCGAGGCGATCCGCCAAAATCCTGAAATCGTGATGGAAGCGGTCGCGATCCTCGAACAACGTCAAGCGGGCGCGCAGGCCGATGCGCAGGCGCTGGCACTGGAAACGCAGCGCGACTTGATCGAACACGACCCGAACGCGCCTGTGCTGGGCAATCCCGACGGCGACGTGACCGTGGTCGAGTTCTTTGACTACAACTGCCCCTATTGCCGCCGGGTCAAACCCGAGGTCCGCGCCCTGATCGACGCCGATCCGAACATCCGCCTAGTCTATCGCGAATGGCCCATTCTGGGCGAAGGCTCTGTCTTTGCCGCCAAGGCCGCTTTGGCGGCTCGCAAGCAGGGCAAATACGAGGCGTTCCACTGGGCGATGATGGGAAACGAGGGCCGCGCCGAAGAAGCCAGCGTGTTGCGCGTCGCCGAAGAGGTCGGCCTCGACATCGACCAATTGCGCGCCGACATGGCTGACCCCGACGTGGCCGACCATATCGCTACCTCGATGCAGCTGACGCAGGCACTGGGGTTCAACGGAACGCCGTCCTTCGTGATCGGCGACGCGCTGGTGCCCGGGTTTGTCGAAACCGACAAGCTGGCCAAGCTGGTTGCTGCAGCGCGCGAAGCTGCAGAATAACGGACGCTGCCCGCGCGCCAACGCGGGCAGCGGTCTTGTTCAGGCGGCGGTGGATTTGTAGCCCGCATCCTTGATCGCGGCGGAGAGCTGATCGGCGCGCAGCGCGCTGTCGATATGCACCATGCGCGTGTCCAGATCGCAGGCGATCTGCGCCGCCGGGTCCGCGGATTTGACCGATTTCTCGATGGCAGAGGTGCAGTGGCCGCAGCTCATGTCGGGAACCTTGAAGTCCATGTGGATACCTTTCCGACTGGTGGATGAGGCGCAGATAGAGGTTCCAGCTGGGGGAAGGTCAAGATGGGCGGTGCGGTGCAGAAGATTATATTTGGCCATTGACCCTCTAGTGACTGGGAGCCTCATCTCTGTCGCAAGATCGAAGCAAGGGAGCCCACTATGTTGGCCCCGATTCCCCTTACCCTGTCTGTCGAAGGGATGTCCTGCGCGTCCTGCGTGGGGCGTGTGGACCGTGGCCTGACGGCGCTGAAGGGTGCGACAGATGTGTCGGTCAATCTGGCGTTGGAAGGCGCGCGGATGCATGTGGACTCGCCTGACCGGGCGGGTGCCTTCGTCGCCGCGCTGGCCGATCTGGGCTACCCGACGCGCACCGGGCGCGTAACCCGGAACGTCGAGTCGATGTCCTGCGCGCCCTGCGTGGGTCGGGTGGACCGTGCGCTTGCGGCGGCTCCGGGCGTGCTGGAGGTCAACGTGAACCTCGCCGCCGAAACCGCCACCGTCACCTTTGCGGAAGGGGCCGTGCCCCCGGCACAGCTGGTTGCGACCAGCACGCAGGCGGGCTATCCGACACGGCTGGCCGAGGCCACCGACACCGAAGATCGCAGCACCCGCAAGGCCGAAGAGGCCCGCGCGCTGTCGCGGCGCATGGGCTTGGCCGCGGCGCTGGCGCTGCCGGTCTTCATCGTGGAGATGGGCGGACATGTCTTCCCGGCCTTTCACCACTGGATCAACGCCAGCATCGGCCAGGAGACCAGTTGGGTGCTGCGATTTCTGCTGACGACCATCGTGCTGGCCGGGCCGGGGGCGAATGTTCTACGCCAAAGGCATTCCCGCGCTGCTGAAGGGCGCGCCCGACATGAACAGCCTCGTCGCGGTGGGCACCGGGGCGGCGTACCTGTTTTCGGTCGTCGCGACCTTTCTGCCCGGGCTTTTGCCCGGCGCACTGCGTGCCGTCTATTTCGAGGCCGCAGCTGTGATCGTCATGCTGATTCTGCTTGGGCGGTTCCTTGAGGCCCGCGCCAAGGGCCGCACTGGCGCCGCCATCGAAAAACTGCTGGGTTTGCAGGTAAAGACGGCGCGTGTGCAGCGTGGTGGCGAGACCGTGGAAATCCCGGTCGAAGAGCTGGGGCTGGGGGACATCGTGCTGGTCCGTCCCGGCGATCGTATCGCTATCGACGGCGCGGTGACCCAAGGCTCCAGCCGCGTCGATGAAAGCATGCTGACCGGCGAGCCGATCCCCGCCTCGAAGGGCCCTGGCGACATGGTGAGCGGCGGTACGGTCAACGGCACAGGCAGCATTCAGGTCCGCGCGGCGCGGGTCGGACAGGACACCACGCTGGCGCAGATCATCCGCATGGTCCAAGAGGCGCAGGGCGGGAAACTGCCGATTCAGGGCTTGGTGGACCGCATCACCATGTGGTTCGTCCCCGCCGTCATGAGCGTCGCCGTGTTGACGGTGCTGGTCTGGCTGGTCGTCGGGCCGCAACCTGCGCTGACCATGGCCTTGGTGGCGGGCGTGTCCGTGCTGATCATCGCCTGCCCCTGCGCGACGGGTCTAGCCACGCCGACCTCGACTATGGTGGGCACGGAGCGCGCCGCCGAACTGGGCGTGTTGTTCCGCAAGGGCGATGCGTTGCAGGCGCTGGACGGGGTTCAGGTCGTGGCTTTGGAGAAGACCGGCACCGTGACGGAAGGCCGTCCGGAACTGACCGATCTGATGCTGGCGCCGGGCTTTGACCGCGCCGGGGTGTTGTCCGTGGTGGCCGCCGTCGAGGCGCAATCCGAGCACCCGATCGCCGAGGCCATCGTGCGCGCCGCACAGGCTGAGGGGATGAGTCTGCCAGAGATCGCGGGCTTCGCCTCGCTCACGGGCTACGGTGTGCGCGCCGAGGTCAAGGGCAGGGAGGTGTTGATCGGCGCCGACCGCCTCATGACGCGCGAAGGTGTGGATGTCAGTGCCTTGTCCGACGGTGTGGCCGAACTGGCGAACACCGGCCGCACCGCGCTGTTCGCCGCCATCGGCGGGCAGGTCGGGGCGGTGATCGGCGTGGCTGATCCTGTGAAACCCGCCAGCAAGGCGGTCATCGCTGCTTTGCGCGCCAAAGGGCTGACCGTCGCTATGATCACCGGCGACAAGCAGGCCACGGCGGATGTCATCGCCCGCGAGACCGGCATCGACTATGTCGTTGCCGGGGTCCTGCCCGATGGCAAGGTCGCCGCGCTGGAGGCGCTGCGCGGGGTGGTCAACGCAGCCGAGGTCTCGACCCGGACCACGCGCAACATTTGCGAGAACCTGTTCTGGGCCTTTGCTTACAACACCGCGCTGATCCCGGTGGCGGCGGGAGTCCTGTACCCGGTCTGGGGGGTGCTGCTGTCGCCGATGCTGGCGGCGGGGCGATGGCGCTGTCGTCGGTCTTTGTCCTGACCAACGCGCTGCGTCTTCGCCGGGTCGCACCGGCGATGTCGGAACGGGCCGATCCGGCCCGCAACGGCGCGGCGCCGGTGGCCGCCCCGGCGGAATAAGGAGGCAAGAATGAAAATCGGAGACGTCGCCCTCCAATCGGGCCTGCCGCCCAAGACCATCCGCTTTTACGAGGATATCGGCCTGATCCGCCCGCGGCGCAGCGACAACGGCTATCGCAGTTTCTGCGAGCAGGACCTGCACAAGCTGGCCTTTCTGGGCCGCGCGCGGGCGCTTGAGTTCACCATCGAGGATTGCCGGACGCTGATGGCGCTGTATGAAGACGATCATCGCGAAAGTGCGCAGGTCAAGGCGGTGTCCGAGGAGCAGCTCCGCCAGATCGACGAGAAGATCGCGCAGTTGCAATTTATGCGTGCAACACTGGACACGCTAATCCACGCCTGCGCTGGGGACCATCGCCCCGACTGCCCGATCCTGCAGGATCTTGTTCGGGATATATCCGATCCGGCGATGTGAAGGAGGTGCGGGCACACCGCAAGGTCACTTGGTTAGTTCGGTGGCGATCAGCATGCCGTTCACCCGAGCGGTGACGAAATTGATTGCCGTGCCCTCGCTAAAACCTCCGAGCATAGCGGTACCTCGACGCCTCCACAGTTTAAATACTTTGGGGTGTCCGCAAACCGTGTTGGCTTACTTCGTTTTCACAATTTTCGCCGTTTCCTCGATGCCCTCGCCGACCTGAACCCGGCTCAGATCGAGGATACCCAAACAAAGATCCTTGATCTCAGGCGAAAGACGGAAGCTATCTCAGAGATCGAGACGCGAACAAAAAAAGAACACAAGTGTCCGTTCTGCGGCGACGATTGGCGCCAGAAGTGGGGCCGCACAAGGACAAAGATCCAGCGATACCGATGCACCGGCTGCGAGAAGATCTATTCGGGCCGCACATGAAGCGCCATCGGCCGCATCCACCGTCCTGACCTGTTCATGGTTGCAGTGAGGGATATGCTGGACACCTCCTCACCGCAGTCGGTTCGCAAGCTTGCGAGACAACTTGGGCTTAACAAATACACGGTCTGGCGCTGGCGTATGCTGGTTTTCTCGATCATCGGAAGCAGTATCTCATCAACAGGCGTTTCCGGGATGATTGAGGCAGATGAAACCTACCAGCGCGAGTCTCGAAAGGGATCGCGCGAGTGGGTCCGCCACGTCGCGGATCCGCAGAATTCACCTCAGCCGCCGCGTCCCCGTTGGGAGGATTTCACGACGAAGGGGTTTAAGATGATGCGCGGCCTGTCCAAGTGGCAGCTCCCCATTCTCACCGTCGGCGACCGCGGCGGTGCTTTCCTTTTTCAGCGCCTACCGAACCGTCAGGGCATAACAGTAGAGCACGCAATGAAGCCCTTAGTGCCCGGCGATGCCGTGCTCTGCTCGGACGGCGGCAATGGTTACAAGGATTTCGCCGCGGCAGGCGGCATTGAACACTTTGTGGTAGGTAGCAAACTAGGTATACGAGTCGACGCGGGCTGCTATCACATTCAGAATGTGAACTCGCTCCATGCCCGCTATAAGAAGTTCATCAAGCCCTTCTGTGGACCTGCCACGAAAAATCTCAACGGCTACATACGATGGCTGGAACTCCGTTGATCAGCCCCACTTGAGTGGTCCAGTTTGAATGTTAGTGCATGATTGGCCTTGGTTTCATCGGGACGATGGTTTCCGGGGCCGGTGGGCGGTAGCCCAAGGCACTATGCGGGAGTTTCGTGTTGTAGTGTTTCCTCCATTCTTCGATTGGGATTTGGGCTTCGCGCAGGCTGTAGAAGATCTCGCCGTTCAGGAACTCGTCTCTGAACCTGGCATTGAAGCTTTCGCAATATCCGTTCTCCCAGGGGGATCCTGGCTCGATGTACGCCGTCTTTGCTCCGACAGCCTTGATCCAGTCCCGGACAGCCTGAGCAACGAACTCAGGTCCGTAACACCTTCGGAATGTTGTTGATGTTGAGGCTATGATTGCCTGCGCAGCCCCCAAATAGCGCAGCAGGTGATCATAGCCGGGTCTCAGGTCCCTACAGTGGTTTTGCACAAACCACGCCGCAAGGGAGACCGACTATGACCGATGCCACTATTGCACAAACCGAGCCTGTTTTGGTTGCGATTGATATCGCAAAGGCCCGCCATGAAGTCTTGATCGCTGTTCCGGGCCGAAAGCGCCGCCGCCGTTTGACCGTTCTCAACCAGCTCGACGAATTCAATCGATTGATCTCTACACTCTCAGAGTATGATCGTCCTGTCCGCGCGGCTTTTGAGGCTACAGGCAATTACCATCGCGCTCTCGCTTACCGGCTTGGGGTGGCCGGTTTCGATGTGAAGCTGGTGTCTTCGGTCGCATTGGCGCGCACCCGTGAGGCTTTGAACAACAGTTGGGACAAGAACGATCCGAAAGACGCGCAAGTCATCCTGCATATGATGCTGATCGGGAACGAGCAGTTTTACCACGACCCAATGCTGAGCGGTACGAATGATCTTCAGGAGTTGTCCAAGACGCACGACATAGTCTCGCGCTCAAAGACGGAACTTTGGCATCGGGTGCTGACCCACTACCTGCCGCTGTATTGGCCCGAGGCTGACCGCTTTCATCGCAGCTCACGCAGCGATTGGTTCTTTGCCTTTCTCGAACGTTATCCTTCACCGCATTTCATCTCTGCCATGGACCAAGAGGCTTTCATTGCAGATGCTTGGGACGTGGTCGGCCGCAAAGTGTCAAAAGAACGTTTGCTTGCAGATATTTATCAGACCGCCAAGTTCTCTGTAGGCCTGCCAATTGCGCCGGACTCCGACGCTGCAAGGATGTTCCGTTTGGTCTTGGGTGAAGGGCGCGGCCTGATTGCCAAACGCAACGAGATTGAGGATCGCGCCGTTGAGCTTCTCAAGACCAACGACGACTATCAACTGCTAACATCCATCCCAGGGATCGGGCCGATCAACGCGCTGACCATCCTTGCAGAAGCAGGCGATCTGCGCCGCTTTCGGCATCACCGCCAATTTTTGAAGTTCTGTGGGATGGACCTCGCAACGATCCAGTCGGGCACATTCCGTGGCCAAACCAAGCTCTCAAAATATGGGAATGCCAGATTACGCCGCACGCTCTGGATGGCCGGTCAGGTCGCCATCATGCAAAAGACCAACAGCTTCCGCGACAAGTTCGAGCGTTACATCGCCAAGGATCGTCAAAACACGCATTTACGTCGCAAGGCGTATACCGCAATCGCCGCAAAAATGGCCCGCACCGTGCATGGGATAATAAACCGCGGCGAACCCTATCGTCCCTTCTTTGAGGGATGATTGACAGCAGAAGGACCTTTCTCTGTAAGGGCCGTAGAGGCGAGCATTCGACCTCGTAGATAATGTTCAGGCCTTCTGCTCAACGACCCGAAGATCTCGTCTTAAGGACGGTGAGAGCCGCAATAAGCGTACTCTGTGTTTGTTATGGGAGAGACATGTTGTTGACCAAAATGCCGAACTGACACACATTCGAACGTGCTGGAACGCTTCAGCATGACAATGACCTGATGCCAAATCAGCCAATTATTCCGCGCATAGGACGTTGTCGGACCGTATGAACGACGGGATACCGCGCAGGATGAACAGGTCGCTCAAAACGTCGATGACGTTGCCTGAGTTTAGCTTCCTGTCGACGCGGATCGCCAAGCATTCTTTGCTGTATTCATCGATGATGTTGAGCGTGCGGAACGCATTTCCATCATCAGTGGGGCAATGCACAAAGTCATAGGACCAGACATGGTTCTGCCGTTCCGGCCGAAGCCGAACACACGACCCATCGTTCAGCCAGAGCCGCCCCTTCTTTGGTTGCTTCATTGGTACTTTCAGCCCCTCTCGTCGCCATAACCGTTCCACGCGCTTGTCATTCACTTGCCAACCCGCGTCTCTCAGCAACACCGCGATCCGACGATAACCGTATCGGCCATATTGCCTGGCCAACTCGATCATGTCGGCCACCAACAGGTCTTCGTCAGGACGTCCAACCGGCACTTTGCGTTGCGTGGATCGGTGCTGTTTCAGAACACGACAGGCCCGGCGCTCTGTGACCTTCAACTCAGCGCGAACACGATCAATGCAAGCGCGGCGGCGAGCGGGGCTCAGAAGTTTCCCTTTGCAGCTTCCGCCAGGATCAGCTTGTCCAGCGTCAGGTCAGAAACAGCCTTGCGCAGTCGCTCATTCTCTTTCTGTCGACGCTTCAGCTCCTTCAATTGATCCGTGCCAATCCCGCCGTACTTCTTCTTCCAACGGTAATACGTATGTTCAGTCACACCGATCTGCCGGATCGCATCCAGACGCGGCATACCTTGCCCCGTTAGAACCTCAACCTGCCGTAACTTCGTGACAATCTCTTCGGGCTTGGGGCGCCTGTTCGCCATGTATTTCCTCCGTCTTCCTAAACATAGCGGAGGACCACTTCAGTGGGGGAAGACCACCGTCTCGCTCGCACTAACCCTGCGGATATTATGCAAATGGCTTGAAAAACTTCAGCCTAAATTTTCGCGACCACGAAAATGCACCCAACTCCTAAAGGTACCACCAACTTGTAGGATCAAAATGTCAAAAAAATCCTTTACCGAAGGCATTATGGCGCACTTCGAGGAATGCAAGTCTCACGCTTCCGATTCTGTCTTTGAACTTACTCTCTGCTCTGCCCCCTGACAACTGGACCGTTTGAAGCTGGAGTTTTCCGCTAAGTTTCCCTGGCTGGGAGAGGAGCGGAATCGCATGAAGGCATCGAAGTTCACGGAGGCGCAGAAGGCCTTCATTCTGAAGCAGGGCGAGCAAGGAACGCCGGTTGCGGAGATTTGCCGGAAGGCCGGGATCAGCCAGGCGACCTACTTCAACTGGAAGAAGAAGTACGGCGGCCTGCTGCCGGACGAGATGCGTCGGCTGAAGGCGCTCGAGGACGAGAACACGCGGCTGAAGAAGATCGTCGCCGACCTGACCCTCGATCGGGAGATGTTGCAGGACGTGATCCGGCGAAAGCTCTGAAGCTTGGGCGTCTGCGAGAGATCGTGACCGGGATGTGCGTCGACTGGGGCGTGTCGATCCGGAGGGCCTGTGGGGCCATCTGCTTCGACACGTCCAGCGACCACTACAAGTCCCGGCGGACGCACCAGGCTGCCGTCGAAAGGCGGATCAAGGAGATCTGCGAGACACGCGTGCGGTATGGCTATCGCCGTGTGCATGTCCTGCTGCGGCGAGAAGGGTGGGTGATCAACATGAAGAAGACCCGTAGGATTTACAACGAGTTGGGGCTCCAGCTGCGCAGCAAGCACCCGAAGCGCAGGGTGAAGGCAAAGCTGCGGGAAGATCGCCAGGAGGCGGTCGGCCCGAACGATGTGTGGGCAATGGATTTCGTCCACGACCAGCTGGCCATGGGCAAGAAGCTCGCTCGCCATTGTTCTTGAACCAATGGCGCACAATGGCTCGCCCTGACAGTGGTCGACACCCATTCGCGGCTGTGTCCAGCGGCCGATCCCCGCTTCACCTACCGCGGTGAGGATGTCGTGCAGATGCTCGAGAAAGTCTGCGCCAAGGTCGGCTACCCGAAGACCATTCGCGTCGACAACGGCAGCGAGTTCATATCCCGGGACCTGGACCTCTGGGCCTATGCGAATGGCGTCACCCTGGACTTCTCGCGGCCCGGAAAGCCCACAGACAACGGCTTCATCTTGCGTCGGGGCCAACAGTCCCCCGGACTGTTGCCTGATCCCTCCTCACCTTCAACAGCAAGCTCCGGACAGAGTGCTTGAACGCGCATTGGTTCATGAGCCTTGCCGACGCCCGCGAAAAGCTGGAAGATTGGCCCCTCCCGGCAGATTGCTTCGCAATCGCCTGCCGGGCAGTGGTAGACATTACAACGAAGACCGACCCCATAGCGCGATCGGATATAACGTCCCGATTGCCGTGCATTATCCCGATGGCGCAACCAGCCCGTCATCGTGAGACAGCCGGGAAAATCCAGCTTCCGGCGGTCCAGGGTTGGGGAGCAGTGCATGCGGACACCTCCAATATTTTTCGATGAGTGGAAAAATGGACGGCTCGCATCGAGCCGTCCAAATAAATTTAGTTATCCGAGTACTTTTTTGCCAAGTTTATAACTGTAGTCCGTGCTTTTGACTCACTTTCAGAGGACGTGATAACATTCATCAAGGATGCAATTTCCGCATGACTTAGAGAGCCCACGGATACTTCCGGGGCAACGGAATTGATCGTCCTCGCGATCCCGGAAGGTGTATCACCCGCAGTTGCAGAGACCGCAGAAAACGCCAAAATTGCCACCGTGCAAAAGTTAACGGTTGCGATTTTTGTATTTTTGATCTTGCTCATTTTATCCTCACTTTTCAAGGGTATTTGTCTACTTGCACGATATAAATCGCATGCCGCTTATTGATAGTCCATGTTGTATTTGTATCCAAATGTATCACTAAAGATTGCGATGGCGATTATGGGGCAATGCAATAAGTGAAGTTTTGTCATGCAATGGGATGTGTTGCGTAAATCAGAGGGAAACCGGGATTCTACCATTCCCTGGATGGATTTATCCCACGATCTCTGTACCACGTACGTCGAGGCAAGTACGTCGAGGGCGGTGTAACCGTTCAGGACGGCTACGCAGACTTGGAGTTCGACAACCTGGCGATCGAAGTCTCGAGGCTTTTACCGCTGCCACAGAAGCTTCACGCAATGCATCTTTGTTTCGACGCGATTCTGGAGGTGATATTCGTGTATCAACACAGCGGAACCTGCTCAGGTCACACCGTTGACCTGAATGCTTTGGCAGACATGCGCATGATGGCAAGCGCCTGATGAAGGCGGCGGTCCTTGTATAGTGCGTTCCGGACACGGAAGACGCGCCGATGCTGGCAGCGGGGGCGATGGCCTTGTGGTCGGTCTTTGTCCTGACCAACGCGCTGCGCCTGCGCCGCATTGCGCCTGCAATGTCCGAACGGGCCGATCCGGCCCGCATTGACGGGGCCCCGTTGGCCGCCCCGGCGGAATGATCGAAAGGAGACAGCCATGAACACCGGAGACGTCGCCCGTCAGTCGGGTCTTCCGCCCAAGACCAGCCGCTATAACGAGGACATCGGCCTGATGCGCCCGCAACGCAGCGAAAACGGTTATCGCAGTTTTCGCGATCAGAACCTGCACAAGCTGGCCTTTCTCGGGCGGGCAAGGGTATTGGGCTTCAAGATCGAGGATTGCCACACGCTGATGGCGCTGTACGAGGACGAGCACCGCGAGAGCCTTCAGGTCAAGGCCGTGGCCGAGGAGCACAGGCGCCAGATCGACGAGAAGATTGCGCGGTTGCAGTCCATACGTGCAACACTGGACACGCTGCTCCACGCCTGCGCTGGGACCATTGCCCCGACTGCCCGATCTTGCTCGCAGTGACGCGGACAAGGCCTGACAAGCAATCGCGCCCCACGAAGGGGCGCGTGCAGTTTATCACTTCGAGAGTTCGGTGACGGTCAGTTTTCCGTTCACCCGTTCCGCGAGGAAGGTGATCTTGGCACCCTCATTCAGACCGTCGAGCATGGTCGGATCGGCCATTTCGAAAACCATTTTCATGGCGGGCATGTCGAGGTTTTCCAGCGGGCCGTGATCGATGGTGACCTTGTTCCACTTGGTGTCGATCTTGGTCACCGTTCCCACGGACATCGCGTGGTCGCCGTCCGCCAGCGCAGCCCCGGCTGCAAGGATCATGGCGGCAGAAACGGTCAAAAGCTTTTTCATTTGGGATTTCCTTTGGGTTGAGGTTTAGTTGACGGTAAGTGCGCCGTGCATGCCGGCCTCGTAGTGGCCGGGCAGCGGGCAGGCGAATTCGAAAGATCCAGCCTTGGGGAAGGTCCAAAGGATGTCGGCCTCTTGGCCGGGCTCCAGCCGGACCGCATTCTGATCGGTGTGTTCCATTTCGGGGAACTTGGCCATAAGCTCTTTGTGCTCGGCATTTTCCTCCATCGTGTTCATGACGAACTCGTGGGTTTCTTCGCCTTGGTTGATGATGTGAAGGCGGACGGTTTTACCCGCTGCAAAGACCATGTCAGCCGAGGGTTCGAAGACGAAGGTAGCGTCTTTGTCGAAATCCTCGCGCATGATCACGTCAATCGTGCGCGACGGTGCATGTCCGTGCATGGCGGGCATGCCGACGGCCATTTCGCCGTTGCCGTGTCCGGCGTCTGCCATAACAAGGGCGGGCGCCACGGTCAGACCCAGTATCAGAAGTGCAGTTCTCATGAGCGCGTTTCTCCTGTGCTCTCGCATCAGCTCTGCCGCACGCCGCCGCGCGGCGTGATGACGGTTTTCGGGCTGGTGTTGCTTGCGTGTTCGGGCAACTCTCCCGTCCATTCGTAAGCCTGCGTTCCCGGTGGGTTCTTGTACCAGCCGGGATCGGAATAATCGTCGGGCGCGACGCCTTCCCGCACCTTCACGACACTGAACATTCCACCCATTTCCAGCGGACCATACGGCCCCCAGCCGGCCATCATCGGAACTGTGTTCTCGGGGATTTCCATCGACATCTCACCCATGTCCGCCATGCCGGCCGTACCCATCGGCATGTAGCCCGGCTGCTGTCGGCGGATCATTTGCGTCAGCTTGCGCTTGTCAGCGCCGATCACTGTTGGCAGCTCGTGGCCCATGGCGTTCATCGTGTGGTGAGACTTGTGGCAATGGATTGCCCAGTCGCCTTCATGGATGGCGTCGAATTCATAGGCGCGCATGGCGCCCACGGGAATGTCGATAGAGACTTCGGGCCAGCGTGCGGTCTCTGGCACCCAGCCGCCATCGGTGCAGGTGACCTCGAAGTCATATCCGTGCATGTGGATCGGGTGGTTGGTCATCGTCAGGTTGCCGCAACGCACGCGTACGCGGTCACCTTTGTTGACGACCAGCGGGTCGATATCGGGGAAGATCCGGCTGTTCCACGTCCACATGTTAAAATTCGTCATCTCGGCGATGCGCGGGATGTAAGTACCTGGATCAATGTCGTAGGACGCCAGCAGGAACGCAAAATCCCGGTCCACCGGCATAAACGAGGGATCGCGCGGATGGACGATGAACAGGCCCATCATCCCCATCGCCATCTGCACCATCTCATCGGCGTGCGGGTGGTACATGAAGGTGCCCGACTTGGTCAGGTCGAATTCATACACAAAGGTTTTGCCGGGCGGGATCGCGGGATGGCTGAGCCCGCCGACGCCGTCCATCCCCGAGGGCAGGATCAGCCCGTGCCAATGCACGCTTGTATGTTCGGGCAGGCGGTTGGTGACGTAGATGCGCACGCGCTCGCCTTCGACGGCCTCGATGGTGGGGCCAGTGGATTGGCCGTTATAGCCCCAAAGCCGCGCCATCATGCCATCGGCCATGATCCGTTCGACCGGCTCGGCGACAAGGTGGAATTCCTTAACATCATTGTTCATCCGGTAGGGCAGCGACCAACCGTTGAGCGTCACGACGGGGTTGTAGTCGAAGCGCTCCGTTGGTCTTGGCGGCACCTGGGTATGAGGGCTATCGGTAAAGGCTGCCTCGGGAATATCGCGAAACCGGGTTTGCGCGGCCCCGGCATTGGCCAGCACGGCGCCCGCACCGGCGGTCAGCCCTGTGCCAAGTAATTGACGACGGTTCATCATTCTTCCTTTCCTGCGGGCAGGGTTACGGAGCCGCCCCAGATGGCGGCGGTTGCTTCGGTTTCGGCCAACCAGTAGTCGCGCTTGGCTTCGGCGGCAGCGAGCCGGGATTCGAGCCCCTCCTGCGCGTCAGCGATCAGCTCGAAGGTCGAGGTCAGCATGCCGTTGTAGGACAACAATGCAGCCTCATCGATCTGGCGGCGCAGCGGCAAGACCTGGTCTCTCCAGTGACGGGCGATGTTGTGACGGCCCGTTACTGCCTTGTAGGCCATGCGCGCATCTGAACGGGCATCGATGGCCTGCTGGGCCAGCGTGTTGGCCGCTTGCAGATAGGCCATGCGGCCGCGTTTCGAGACCAGCGGGCCAGTATCGTACAGCGGAATCTGGAAGTCGAGCGCCAGGACAGGCGCAGTTTCGGTATCACCGTCGGTGCGTTCCAGCTCCGCTCCGGCGACCAGCGCGATGTCCGACACCATGCGAGTCTGCCCCGTCAGACGATAGTCCAGCGCAATGGCATTCAATTCCAGCTTGCCCGAGGCCAGATCGACCCGATTTGTCAGCGCTAGCTGTTCGATGTTACTCGCGGCAAGCGGACGGCCGGGCAGGGCAGGCAGGGCATCGGGCACATAGACCGTAGTGTCACTGCCCCAAAGCCCCATGAGGCGCAGCAGCTTTTCCTTAGCCAGTTGTGCCTCCAGCCGAGCAGCGGCTCGTTCTACGGCCAGTTCGGCGGTAAAGGCATGCTCGCGGGCTTGATCCGCCTTGTTCATGGCACCGGTGCGGCCAAGTTGCACTGCCAATTCGGAAGCGGCATCCGCCGTGTTCTGGGTCCGGCCGATCAGAGTAGACGCCTCGAAGGCCCCGACCGCCTCGATCCATGCGCGGCGCGTTTGCACAGCCAGATCGATGGTCTCGGCCAGCGCGGCCAACTCGGCTTGACGGAAGCGGATCTCGGCCAGCTGGGTGCGCGGCTTCGTGGTGGCAAGTTCAAGAAGCGCACCAGCGACGGTTGCCTCTAGTGTGCGAGTCACATCGCCGGCAAGGCCCGAAACGGATACCCCGACACTGGGCACAGGACCCATTGCGACCTCCCACAAGTCCGTCGATGACAACCCAAGCTCGGCAAAGCTCGACTGAAGCGCCCGATTGTTGATCAGCGCGACCTGCACCGCCGTGTCAGCGCTGATGGTCTTGCCGTGCACCAGAGCGTGCACGCGCTTTTCTGTGCCTTCAAGCTCGGCGGCAGACTGGTTCCACACAGGCGCTGCCCCGACTGCGCGGCGCGCGCCGATTTCGACAGCGGCAAATCCGGCACGCTCTGCCTTTGCGCGCTCGATGACAGCGGGGTTGGCACAGGCCGCCACCAAGAGGACGGAGCTCAGGAGCAACGGTAGTTTTTTCATTCTCCGCCCTCCCGCTGTGCGTCGTTCAAGCTGCGCCAGTCGGCAGGCTCCTGAACGCGGTAGCCCATGTAGGCCACAGCCGGTCCAGGTTGCGCCATGGTCGCAGGGGTCGTCTTTGCCGCCGCCGTTAGCCCGGGCGCGGTGTCAAGCTCGGGGAGTGCTGAACACGCGCCCACGAGCAGCGGCAATCCAGCCGCAATAGCAAGTTTCATTGGTAGTCCCTTATGTGTCAGATGCAGTTATCCGCGGGCGAAAAGCCGCGGCGGGGCTGCATCAGGCACGTGGGGGGCGCTGCAAACCTTCGGGAATTGCAGTGATGACGAGAGAGACCATGTCCCAGGATCGGACAGACAATTGGACGTCAAACGGCAACTCAGCATCGGCTGAGCCGATGTCGCCAAGGACGCAGATGTGCGATGCACAATGATCCGAAACGTTGTCGACTGCTTGGTCCGCCGCATGACCGGCTTGATCGTGAGCTTGTTCAATCGGCGCATCATGCGTGTCACAGAGGATCATCGCAGACGCATTTGACGGTGTGAGTGACACAGCCAACAAAATGGCAATGACCTGAAGCGTCACAAGAAAGATCCGAATCCAGTACGACATGCCTAAATGGCATATGCGAGAAATTGGCACTCGGCAAGTAACCAAAGCGTGCGATCACGATTTGCCTTGTCGGCCGGTCAGGAGACTGAAAAAAGGCACTTTTCCGTGCGTCACCTTCTCAACGTCTTGTCGCCTGTCCGCAGACCCATTGCGAGCATCATCAGCTTCTCGGTCAGCGGCGCAAACCCCAAGGGCACATTTGACGACCCTCCGGCGCATGCGCAGTTCGTCATAGCCACCGATGCGTTCTCCGTCGATGAAGGCCTGCGGCGTGGTTTCGACTCCGTGCTCTTCCTTGAAAGCGTCGGTTTGCTTGCGTGTTTCCAGGTGGTGGTCATCGACGGAATAACCCTGACGTTCCAGCAGGTCCTTTGACATCAACCGAAAGGGGCCGAGGTGGTCTGGCATGACCATGCGATAGAGGGTGGTGGTTTGCGTATCCTTGCGCATCATTGGCCGCCTTCGCAGGTATAATGGCCGCGGAACCCGGCGATGTAATCCGGCCCGGCTGTGACGATCAGATCGAACAGGTCACCACCTTGGCGGATCTCGGCGCTCAGCGGATCGGCTGCAAAGCGGTCAGACTGCCGATCGAGCCGCACGAGGTCGCTGCTAATCTTCATCACCGCCGCGTCGCTGCCCACCGCCAGAACGGCAGGGCTGGAGGCGGTATAGGTAAAGCGGCAGGTGGCGCCTTCGGGCAGGGCCGTGGCGATGTCTGCCCCGGTCAGGAATTCGGGATCGACCGTGGCGATCACCTCGGTTGACAGGGCCTGTGCTGCATCGACCACCTCTGGCGCGGAGGTTTCACCGTTCGGCGCGGTCTCGCCATTGGCGGAAATGTCCGCGATCAGATAGCGCATCTCGGCGATCTCCTTGTCCTGCGCATAGACAATGGCCTTAACCAGTTTCGCCACGCGCGGGTCGGTGATCTCGGCCCGCGAGGAAGTCATGATCGCGATGGAGTGATGCGGGATCATCGCCCGCATGAAGGACCGGTCCTGCACCGTCGCCTGGCCGCGCACCAGCCAAAGGCTAAGCGCAAAGACGAGCACCGAGCCGACGAAGATCGCGATGTTCGCCGCCCGGTTGGCATACATGCCCAGCATGAAGGACAGCATGACAAAGGCCATCACCGCCCCCATCAGCACCGCCATGTAGGCGCGCGTCTCGGAAAAGAAGACATGTCCCATTAGGTAGGTATTCAGATACATCAGGACGAACATCACTATGGTCGATGTGCCGATCATCAAGAGGAATCGTGTGTAGTGCATAGTCTGGGCTCCCTTCGATAAAGGTTAATTAGGCAAACGACCTTCCAGCGCTGGAAAGTTCCGCAGCCCGCCGGGATCGCGGAAAATTCGTGGTTTTCCGGGAACAAACCGGTCGCGCGCGAGGCCCTCACGCAAGTGTGACTCCCCTTTCAAGCGGCGCACTCGTGTTCTGGAAGGGCACAGAAAAGGAGCGCCCATGAGCCAATTCACACGTCGATCCTTGCTCGTCGCCGGGACGGCGGCACTGACCACGCCCCGGTTGGCGCTGGCGCACAAAGTCACGCTGCCCGATCACTTCAACCCCACGGCCGTCCAGACCGGCCGCACGGACTGGCTGCCCGGGGAAGTCCATGTCGTGCCAGACGAATTCCACCTGTTCCTGATGGGACTGGACGGGGCGGCGATCCGCTATGGCGTGGGCGTCGGGCGCAAGGGGTTGTACGAGACCGGAGTCTTCACCGTTGCGCGCAAGGCCAAGTGGCCGTGGTGGCGCCCGACCCAGTCGATGATCCGCCGCGATCCGGGGAAATACGCCAAGTACAAGAATGGCATGAAGGGCGGTCCGAACAACCCACTGGGCGCGCGGGCGCTGTACCTGTATGATGATCAAGGGCGTGACACCTACCTGCGCATCCACGGCACCAACGCGCCCTCAACCATCGGCAGCGCCGTATCGAATGGCTGCGCGCGGCTGACTAACGAGCACGTCAAGGACCTGTACGACCGGGTCGAGATCGGCGCCCGCGTCACCCTGCATCCTAAGGTGACAACCGCCTGAGCCGTCGCCTCGCGGGTTGAACCAGGGCGCACGGTATTGGAGGGCATTGCCAACTTGCTGAAGCCCCTGGGGGCGTCTAGCGCTTTGGCATGATGGTACCAGCTGAGATGCCACGCCTGAAAGGCTATCGTTTTCCTCGTGAAGTCGTGGCCTTTGCCGTTTGGGCCTATCATCGCTTCGCGCTCAGCACGGCGGACGTCGAAAACCTGCTGGCTGAACGCGGTGTAACCGTCAGCCGGGAAACCGTGCGCAAATGGGTGAATCGATCTGACCGCATTTCGACGATTGCATCAAGCGTGACTGTCCCACCGCTGCAGACAAATGGCACCTAGACGAAGTCGTCGTTCCGATCAACGGCATGAAGCAGTGGTTGTGGCGAGCGGTGGACGCGAATGGGGATGTGCTGGATATCCTTGTGCAACCACGCCGAAATGCCAAAGCCGCCAATCGCTTACTTGCCCGGCTGATCGCCTGCTATGGCAAGCCGTGTGTCGTCGTGACTGACAAATTGCGCAGTTACATCAAACCGATCCGTGCTCTCGCGCCTGAAGCCGATCACCGGGCACATAAAGGGCTCACCAACCGCATAGAAGGGTCACACCGACCAATCCGGAAGCGAGAGAAGGTCAAGGGCCGGTTCAAATCGATCCGGCAGGCGCAAAGGTTCCTCGCGGCCCACGATCAAATCAATACAATTTTCAGACCTTGTCGCTTTCGCCTCTCCACCGCCTCATACCGCCATGCAAGATCCGTTGCCTTCGGCCTGTGGCACAACTATGCGCTCGAAATGACCGCCTGACACAAACACCCCTAGCGGCCGCCTCATGCTGCTGCTGTCAAGTTGGCAATCCCCCACCGTCTCATACCGCCACGCAAGGTCAGATGCCTTCGACCTGTGGGACCGATTTGCGCTTGAAATGACCGCCTGAAAAAATCACCCCTGAGGCCCATTACAGGTAGGTGCCGCTAAGTTGGCAATGGCGGTTCCAGACGCGCCATCTGCGCGTCGCTCAGTCAGAAGAGATCAGACATGTCACCACTCGTTTTCCGAACACTGAATCATGCCCGCCAGCCGAAATCAATGGGTCCTGAGCCTTCTGTATCTCCGGTTTGCTATCCTGATCCCGTCACCGACCTTGGCCGAGGCCGGTGACGGGACGGTGTTTGGCGTCTGAGCCTTGTGGCGTTGACCACGTTTCCTAGCGAGCCAGCACCGTCTCTCTTCATCGTCTCGAACAGTTGAATGCGGCCGATCAGGACCGCGGAGCAGAAGGAAGAGAGTATGAGCAAAATATCACAGGCAAGGATCATCGGTATAGATGTCAGCCGGGATTGGTTGGATATTCACTGTCTGCCAGAAGGCAAGCGCGCGCGGCTGCCGAACAAGACTGAGGGTCACGAGCAAGTCGCTCAACTCGCTCTTGAACTGGGTGCGCTGGTTTGCTTCGAGGCCACTGGCGGTCAGGAATGGCGGCTATGGTCCGCCCTGGATGTTTGCGGAATCGCAACCCGGCAATTGCCACCCGCCCAGATCAAAGCATTCGCCGCCAGCCGGGGCACACGGGCCAAAACGGACCGGATCGACGCAGAGCTCATCGCGCGGTTCATGATGTTTCGCCCGGATGCGGGACGCGTACTGCCACATGAAAAGCTGCGTCTTCTCAGGGCTTTGGCGTCAAAGCGTGGGCAGTTAGTCGAGACACGCAAACGGCTTCTGGCGCAGATCAAGGCGCATGGGAAGCTGGGATCGGCGGATATGTTTGATGCCATGAACGCCGAGTTGAAAGACCTTCTTGATCGCCAGATTGCAGGGTTGGAGGTGCGGATCGAGCAGACCCTGGCCTCGGATGATGAATTGGCGAGAACTGCCGACATCCTGCGTTCCGTTCCCGGGATCGGCCCCGTCGCCAGCACTATGCTGATCGCCGAGATGCCCGAACTCGGCCAACTCTCGGGTGAGCAGGCCGCCGCGCTGGCGGGCCTGGCTCCGATCGCACATGACAGTGGTGCCATGCGCGGCAAGCGCGCCATCGGAGGCGGCCGCCGACTATTACGACACGTGATGTTCCAGGCGGCGCTCGTCGCCAGCCATCACATCCGGCTCCTGAAAACCTTCGCCGACCGTCTTCGTGCCGCCGGAAAACCACACAAGGTTGTCATCACAGCCGTCGCCCGCAAGCTCGTCACAATCGCAAACGCGCTTTGCAAATCTCGTCTCAAATGGTCCAATCAGGCCGCCTGAGAAATACAGTTGCTAGAAAAATTCTTGAATCCATCGATTTCGTCACACTCAATCTTTTCAGTAGAAAGCCTTCACTTGAAAATCCATTCGCTAAACTAATCATGCCTCCGAACAGTATCGTCGAAGAGTTCGTCCACGCGTGGCATCCTGGACAAAAACAGTCGATTCCGCCGGTGACAGAAACGTCTGAGTTCTGTCCGTATGTGTTGCACAACAGACCTTCGTTCCATCGGGCCATCCGGCAGCTACGCGGGACGAAGCAGGTTTTCACTGTACTACGCGCACATGTCGGGTTTGGCGAAAATCAGCATGAGAGATAAGACCGGTCAACAAGTTTGACACCGTGACATCCCTGCGGTCGACCGCCGCCGTCGTCATGTGGGAGCATCGTCCGCATAAGAGAGAGACTATGACGATATCGACCAGTCGAATCATAAACGCAAATCGGCTTTAAGTTTTGCCACGACCCGATCTGCCAGATCAGCACAACGCGCACCATCGAACGGGAAGATCGCGTCGAAGCCACCCTGGGTGCGCTCTTCAAGCGCGATGCGCAGGCGACGACGTGCGCGGAACAGGCGTGTCTTGACGGTGATCGGGTTGAGCGACAGATCGTGGGCGATGGCGAGAATGCTCATGTTCTCGACCTCTCGCATCAGAAATGGCAGGCGTAAATCCGGCGGCAGATGTGCTACAGCGCTTTCGAGAAAGGCGCGCACCTGCGCCCGTCCAAGTGCGGCCTCCGGCCTGTTGGGGTGCTGGCCTGGAAATGCGAGGATGGAGTCGGAGGCCTTTTGATCTTCGGTCACAGTATCATATTCCTCCTGTGGCCGAACGCGCCGGAGATGCATCCTTGCCGTATTGATGGCGATGCGGGTGATCCAGGTGGAAAACCGGGCCTCGGCGCGAAAGTTATCGAGTTTGGTAAAAGCCTTCAGATAGGTTTCCTGCACCACTTCCTCGGCGTCAGCATCGCTTGCGACGATGCCGCGCGCAATTCGAAACAGACGCGGATTCATGCGCCGGATCAACTCGCGCACGGCGGCTTCGTCCCCGCCTTTCGCACTTGTCACAAGCTCGGCCTCTGGGGTGGCTGGCCCCGTAGGTGCAATGCCTTGATGGCGTAGCTGGGCGGTCAAGCGCTATCCTCCTGTTCGATCCGTCCACGGTTGAGGATATCCTCGACCGCCGGAAGGTTCCCCAGAACCTCGGGCGACACGTCTTCGGTGTCGGAGCTGGGCCCTTCCCAGCCTGTGTCACCCGGATTTCCCACCACGATGCGCCCGACCATGCCCGCCATCTCATGCGGGATACAGTAGTAATCGTAGACGCCCGGCACCGTGAACGTCACCTCGAAGTTTTCATCCGGCAGAAGAAAGTCGCTGTCCCAGGGGCGCGCGGCCTTCGGAATACGGCGGGTGCGATCAAAGTTATCGGGATGATAGGCCGTGGCGGTATGGCTATTGCCCGGATCGCGGTTGACGAAGCGGATGGTCGTGTTTGCTTCGACCGCAAGGCCATGAGGCCGAAACCAGACGCCCTCACCGCGCGCGGTGCCGCGCATTTCAATCACTTCTACCCGACCGGCACGCACGATTGCGGGCATCGAGAGAGTGGCAAGGATGCCACCCCCCAATGCCAAGATCCTTCGGCGTGCGAGGATCATTGCGCCAACCGTCCCTTGGCGTCGGCATCGTGATAAAGCACGATGTGGGCGTGCGGTTCGTCTACACCCGGATGGCCCGCATTGTAATAGACGTCCACCGACGTGACCTCATGCAAGCCGACGTGCAGGTCATTGTAGGCCGTGCCGTTCGAGAGTGCTTCCAGCGGTGTCATGTAAACCGTCGCGGACAGCTTGCCGTCGTGGTCATAGGCCAGGAACGGACCGGCCGGCAGCGTGTCCGGCACAACGAACAGGGTGCCGAGACCCGGCAGGAATTCGGGGAGCGGCAACACGTCGCTGACCTGCACGTAAGGATCGCCCGGAGGCGATTCTTTAAGAGCTTCAGTATCGTGCGCAAACGCGAGGCCTGCGGACATGGTCAACAACGTCGCGCCGAGCATACAGAATCTTAACATTCAATTTTCCTTTCAGTGTTTTCAGTGTCATGAGCAGCGCCATTCCTTGGGTGCTCATGACGTTGGATGCTGCAAGTTCGGAAAGGTTCCCGGCTTTCTCTTGCCGAAATGTTATTCCACTCGTTCGACCGGTCGGGAGGGTAGGCGGCAACGACCGTGCGCTCCTCTCTAAGCAAGGAAGGGTTCCGGCTGGAGCAGCCGGATACCGTGGGCGAGGACAGGTCGTCCTATAAGCTTTCGGCGAACGATGCTCTGCAATGGTTAAGTCGCCGCCGCGGGTTCATCCCGAACGCCACCGATCCATCCCCTGATCGACACCGTATCGCGATCCGCGAGACGCTTGCCGATTTATCCATTCCGTTCCCAACGGCGGTGACGCGAACGGCCGAGCTTGCCGGTCTCTCGGACATGAAAGGATCAGGGATAGACCCGGAGTGGTATGTCGGACTGGTCGAAGGGCTCGCGGTTGTTCCTGATGTCGAGGCTCTCGTTGCGCTGGCGGCTGCACTTGATGTTCCGCCCGCCGACTTCGCTGCGCGGGGGGGCGTCATTTTCTGGAGCTTGAAACGAGCTAATGCTTGGCAGATGCAATGGGAAGGGGGTGCCAAGGCATGCCCTTCTTCCGTCGAATGTTCCGTGTTCACTCTTCCCTTTTTGCAGGATGCTCAGCGTAGCGTTTGCGGCAACTGGTGGAGGTTCGGGTCGTAAAAATGGAATGCGGAGCTCATTGACTACCAGTCCGGCAAGACAAACACGAGATGCCCGTTCGCACGTTGCAGGCGAGTGCCGCAGATGGTCGGCAGGACTAGACCGCGCTTGTTATTGGATGGCCCCCACACTATTGTCTCTGATAGCTTCAGGTGGCGGGACTTACTGCGTGATCCTTGGGTCGAGCAGGATGCTGTAGCTGCGCACCTCGAAAGAGGTTCGGTAAACCACGGTAAGGCGCACCCGCTTCAATACACAAAAGCTCAGTATGGGTTTTCGGATTTACGAGAGCTGGCATTCTCCGGTTCGAAGATCGACCGAGAAACCTGTTTGATGTCGCACGACCAAAATCTGCAGCGCTTATGGCGAGCCTCAATCGGTGAATGACCGGTTCGGGAAAAAAGACGATGGCGTTGGCGAGTGAGGGAAGAAGCGCCCGTGGCAACTGCGAGCAGATCACCGTAGCTCACGCTATACGACACGGATGTCGGATCTTTCGGTGGTGAGGTAATATAAGGGTGCAATTGCAAGCCGATAAAGCGAAAGAAATGAAAATGGTGTCAAAGGGGGCCGAGCTCCGCGCGCAACATGCTGACCTCGATCGGCTTGTGGTTCTTTGCCAATCGGAGTTGAGTGCGGTTCAAGTCTGGTTGTTTGGCAGCAGGGCGCGCGGCGATCACCACGCCAACAGCGACTTCGACATTCTTGCAATCTTGCCTGACGATGCCCCCGATGCAGCAGAGGACCCGATCACGGTTTTTCTCCTGCGGCGACGTTCTGGCCTGCACGCGGATCTTCTTGTCGCGCGGCTGACGGATTTTGAAGGCGCGCGCGATACCGTGAACACCATCAGTTTTATTGTTCATCGGGAGGGGGTCCGGCTGGACGTCTGAAGTGGCGCAGCTGTGTTCTTCTAGCCGAGCGTGAGATCACGGCTGATCGGTCAACTGTCTATCGTTGGGTTCAGAAATCTGGACCTGAACTGACAAATCAACCTCCGGCAAACCCGACGCGGTTCACTAGGTGTTTAGTCCCGGCATCTGGTGGATCGGATTAACGATGAACCGATCTGGCTCTGAAGTCCAGATTTTGCAGATGTATTCGTAGGGCGTGAGGCCGCTTAGGGTCTTCAGTCTTCGTGCGAAGTTGTAGGCTGCCATGAAGTCGGCAAGGTGTGTTCGCAACTGGTCGTGGTTTTCGTAGTGGAAGCGTTTGACGGTCGCCTCCTTGATGGTGCGGTTCATTCGTTCGACCTGGCCATTGGTCCACGGATGGTTTGGCTTGGTCAGTCGGTGCTCGATCTCATTTGCCGCACAGATCATGTCGAACCGCATCTGCCGTGAATATGCTGTGTTCCGGTTGCGGGGCTGCTCGGCGAACTGGATACCGTTGTCAGTGAGGATCGTGTGGATGCGATAGGGGATGGCCTTGAGTAGGTATTCGAGGAACTCCCATGCGGTCTTACGATCTGCCTTGTCCACGAGTTGGGTGACTGCGAATTTGCTGGTGCGGTCAATACCCACGAAGAGGTAGAGCTTGCCCTCCGCCGTCTGAACCTCCGCGATGTCGATATGAAAGAAGCCGATAGGGTATCGCTTGAACCGCTGCCGCTTTGGCTTGTCGCCCTCGATGTCCGGCAGGCGCGAGATGCCATGCCGCTGAAGGCACCGATGTAGTGCCGACCGCGTCAAATGCGGAATTGATGGCTGAAGAGCATAGAGACAATCGTCCAGCGGCAGCAGCGTGCCGCCGGAATGCGACGATCATTGCCTCTTCCGCTTCCGTGAGAACGGTAGAACGAGGTTCTTTCGGTCCAGGCTTCAAATCCTCAACCGTCGCACGCTTGCGCCACTTCGCGACTGTCTTGGGATTGATGCCGAGTTCTTGGCTCAATTCCGAGAGCGAAGCTTGCGATCGCTGTATTGCAGCTCTGACGGCGTACGTGGTCGTGGCGCTCCCGTGACGAACTTGTCCCATAATGCTTCTTTCCATTCCCTCGAAAGGATCACACCATCAAACCGTGGGATCAAACACCTAACAGGGGACCATTTTGGCAAGACGTTTTAGGTTCTGGGCGGTGGCGGCGAGGAGGAATTCTTCGTTGGCTCCTTTGAGGCCTCGGAGCCGGAGGCGTTTGACGCCGAGATGTCGTTTCAGGTGGGCGAATAACATCTCGACTTTCTTTCGTCGTCGTCTGCTCTCGTCACAGGACGCCGTATCGCGCAGTTCGCGGACTGTCTGGCGCGCTTCCTCGTCCATGTGGCGGGTGACAGTTTGGAAAGGTGCATCTGTACAGGCCTTCTTGATCGGGGATGTGCCGCAAGTGTCTTTCCCGGCGAAGTAGCTCTTGATCCGACCCTCCTTTCTGATCCGGCGCAACGGCATTTCGTGGCCTTCTAAGCAGGTATAGCTGTCACGCTCGCTATCATATTGGAAATGGCTGAGGTCGTACTTGCCCTTGGTCTGATGTTGGCGATCCAGCACCGGCACATGCGGTGTGACTTCGCACTTCAGAAGCCAGGAACGGGCCGGTGCCGTATGACCCATCTGCCGCCATGAACCGCGCCGTGTTTGCCGGAGGCTCCAACTCATGAGCAGGATTGACGGCCGAAACATGATGGCAAAAGCGCCGACCGGGTCAGGAATGTCGCGCGGATACAAAGTACATCTGAGTATCCTTGACTAGAATCCGTCGGAATTGTCGGAAAGTCGGAAAATGGTTTCCTTGTTGGTATGATCCTTACCCGCCTCGGGTATCCCGCCGGGGTAATACAAAATGGACCGCCCCTCTTGGCCATCTCTGGTCGCGGGGGGGCGCTACAAATTCAATGAGACGCGTAAAAGTGTCGGATATGTCGGAAAAGTCGGAGCGAGGCCGTTTGGCGGGCCTGTTCGGGTCTTTTTTTGGGGGGAGGGAGTTGGCGTAAATACGCGCCGCAAAGCTTCGGATACATTTTTCTTGACAATATCGGAATTAATTTCGAATCGCACATTGAAACCCAGAATCGCGATTCCAATATCGTAGATACCGGTCACCGGGGCGTTCGAATAAGCGGACGAAAAGAGAGTTCGCACCTCTCCTCCCGCCCTGACCAAAACGCTGACGGATAAGGTCAACGACATGGCTATCAACAATCTAAGCACCCAGTCGGGTGTGATCAATGCGGCGCGCCGTTCTTCCCAATCGTCTCACGACGCATTTGCACGCTTTCTCGCAACTCTGCCGACGCTGATTTCCAGCGAAGCGGATGTTACCGGGTACAGCGGACAGGATCCCGCCTTGGATCATTGGATCCGGGAGGCTGAGGCCGCGCGCCAGACATCTCTCGATCAGGTCGAATATCTGCACACAGAGCTGGGCCCGAATGCAACCGGCCACGAGAGGCTGTTCTTTGAAATCGCAGCCGCCTTTCAAACCATCATGACATCCGATGACATTGAGGACGTGGTCGCCCTGCGGACGCAAGCCCGGTCGCTTCACGGGCGCCTCACTGACGAGCTGCAGGCGCTGACGATGTCGGTCGCCGCGTTGGATCGGCTTGAGAGCTATCTCGCGCTTGATGATGCGTTTGAAGAGCTGGAGCCGGGGCTCTCGTTCTAAACACTTCCCCTTTTTGAACACGACCAAACGGCGGCGCGGGTTTTCTGCGCCGCGTCTTCACCGGTGGCCGGTTTTGGCCAGCGGGCCAACTTTTGCAGTTTCGAGAGGTCATCTGCCATGCCCGTAGCTTCACACCAACTGAACCGCGTCTTGCATCCCGTCGTCGATTTTGAAGGCCGCGATCTGCATATCCATCGCCGCTCTCAGCACCATGACCCCAAGGTTTGGCAAGTTCGCTACCCGGGGCAACCGCTCCCGGAATGGGAAGATATCGCCCGGTCAAAAGGCTTCCGCATTCATGCCCGGGTCAGGGACAAAAACCATCTGGCCCTGGAGTGTCTCAGCTGCGGTGGCCTGACGGCGCAACGTGTCTTTGCGCTGAGGACCGCCAGAATCCGTTGCGAAGACTGCGCCAGCCAAAAACGGAGCACTCTCGCCGACACCATCGGGCTCGAATTTATCGAGCGGGATCCGGCGGATCATCAATACGCCTTCTACCGCGCGGCTTGCGGTCACCGCATTCGCCGCCAACGCGAGTTCATCGACCGTGTTGCTGACGGGGTATGCCAGGTGCGCTGCGAGATATGCCTGCAGGACAAAGAAAGGGCGGAGGCCGAGGCGCGTGGCTGGGAATGGCAGGGTCCGGACCCAGACGGGAATGATAACTACCGGCTCTATCGTCACAGCTGTGGGCACGACCAACGCATCGCGCGGGCGAACATGAAGTTCGGACAATGTGATTGTGCAGGCTGCGGCGAGAGCTGGAGTTCGAAGCCCTCTTTTCTCTACCTGTTCCGCATTCGGATCCCGGACAAGGGGTTGGACTGCGTGAAGTTTGGCTATTCCGGTCGCCCGGACAAGCGCCTGCGCCATCAGCTGAGCCTGCCTAAATCCGCAAAGTCGGACGTTCTGCGCACCGTTGCGATCAAGACCGGACACGCGGCCTGTCGCCTTGAAAAGTCAGCGCATGCGCGTTTGCGGCGCAGGTTTCCGGAATGTGTTGTGCCACCGGAACGCTATGTCGGCCTGATCAACGTCTCGAGTGAGATCTATAGCCCTGCGCTTTTGCCAAAGTTGCAGCGTCTTCTTGACGAGATCGAGCAGCAGCAATCCGCAGCCTGATCTAGCCCCGCGCCCCATTCCCCGGACATTCATTGGAGGTCTGCCATGACCCAGTTCAGCAAACTTCACGGCTTTGCCGCCGCCAAAACGTACTTGCTCGAGCAAGCCCTCACAGTCAGCGACCTGTTTGAGCGGATGAGCCACGTCGATGATGATGTGCCCGGCTGGTCTGAGAGGAAGCAGGACACCGATGACGTCCCGCTGATCGATCCGCCGGCACCCGACGCGGTCAATGGCGCACATTGCATGCAGGCCCTCGCGATCCTGCAACTTGCCAAAACCTTTGAAGATCGCTCCTTGCCGGATCAACTGCGGGACAGGCCGCCAGTCTGCCTTACTGTGCGAGACCATGAGATGGGCGAGTTCGTCGAGATCGCGGCCCGAGCTCTTTACCCTGTCGCTTTTGCTGCGAGCCGCAGCCCCAAGGTATGGCGCGCGCCGGAGGTCGACACAGGCAAAACCGTCATCGCGCTGGCAGAGCGTCACCTGCGTACCTTGCTGCACGAAGGTCATACCGTCTTGATGCTCACCTCCCCGGGACAGCTGGTCTCGCCTCAACTGCAGGACCTCGTCGGCCACGGCCCGCATCTCGCGCCCCTTAGCCGCGAGATGATCCTCGCCGTTTTGTCTCTCAGCCATACGCCCTGCAGTCCTCGGGTAACGGAAGCACTACAGGCGACATTGCCGCGTTCCGAAGAGCTTGGTCGCCTGGAGACATTGAAACTCATCATGGCATTCCAAGCCGAGACCGCTCTTGGGGTCGCCGAGCGTTTGTCGCGTTTTGCCACCACGGCCCCGCATCAAACGGGGCCCAGCCTGACCGATGTCTTCGGGCAGACGGACGCCATAGCGGCATTCGCCCAGCTGCAAGAGGATGTCATGAGTTGGCAAGCGGGCGAGGTGGCCTGGGACCAAGTCACATCAAGCCTGCTGCTTTTTGGCCCCCCGGGTTGTGGCAAAACCCTTCTGCCGACCGCCTTCGCCAACAGTGCCAAACTGCCGCTTATCAAGACAAGCTATGCGGAGTGTCAAAAAGCGGGACACCAAGGCGATATGCTGCGCGCCCTCGACAAGGCCGTCAGCGAGGCCATCAACAGCGCGCCTTCGGTGCTCTTTATTGATGAGATCGACGCCTTTTATGCCCGCGGCGGTGACGTCCACGCCAACGGCTACATCCTTGGCGTGGTCACCGGGCTCCTTACGCAGATCGACAGACTGAATGCTTGCGAAGGCGTCATCCTTGTCGGGGCCACAAACCACCCTGACATCGTGGATGAGGCCGTCCTGCGCGCTGGCCGCTTTGATCGTCACATTGCCATCAAGCCGCTCGACATCACCGCGATCACGACATTCTTGCAAGCCAAGCTCGGCGAGACCACCGACGCCTCTCAGCTGCGCCAGATTGCCGAGCGCATGATCGGCGCAACGGGGGCAGAGATTGATGACTTCATTCGCAAAGCCCGCACTCTGGCCCGTGAACTAAAAAGTGACCTCACCGATCAGCTCTTGCTGCGGGCCGCGAACCTCTACCTGCCGCGCCCTGACGACAGCCTTCTGCGTCGGATCGCCGTGCACGAAGCTGGACATTTGCTCGCCGGTCACCGGCTTGGCTCGCCCCCGGTCGCCCTCGCGCGGGTCACCCCACAAGGCGGCGCCGTTCTGCGCCCCCACCGGATGATGCACACCGATGTGACCCTCCATGCCGACCTCGTCATGCTTCTCGCGGGCCGTGCCGCCGAGCAAATTTTGTGCCAATCCGTCTCAGATGGTGCCGGCTCTGGCCCGGACAGCGATCTCGCCCAGGCCACTCGACTAGCCCTACAAGCCGAGGCGCAATTCGCCTTTGGCGAGGTCACACATCTCTGGCACGATATCCGTCATCCCCCGCGCTCCTATGACGTCACGCGGGATGTGGCCCGGAGAGCGACCGCCCGCCTCAAGACAGCAGAGAAGGACGCCATCACTCTGCTCTCAGAAAACCGAGCAGCCCTGACCAAAATCGCGGACACCCTGTTTGAACAGCGCGAGATCGAAGGGCAAGCGCTGGACCAGCTGTTGGAGGACGCGATGAGAGACCCCTCTGAAACAGAGATCGAAAACAGGGAACCCAAAACTCCGGACAGCAACGGCTCCCCCCAATCCAGCCTGTATGGAAAGTCAATCATTGTCTGAAATCCCGGTTCGTCCATTATTGAATGGTTTGTCATAATCGGGCCGCGGGACGAGTTATGAAGAAACTTCGCGATCCCTTGCGGGCGGGATGAGCCGGTTTGGCCGGGAAATTCCGCGCATTTGGCCGCTTTGGTCACGATCATAACCGCTTTGGTCACTTCATAACTCCAGCTCGTTGGAGCAACGGCAGGAATTTTCTCCAAAAGATCCCTGCCCGGCGGAGGGAAGCGCAAATGCTCCGCCGTCTCGTGGCATATACCGGTGTGATCGTTGTCAGGGGTCGTTCCTGAACGGCGTTGGAGCGAACGCCGGCAGCGGGATCAAGGATCACTTCGGGCTACGATGAGCGCAAACCGTCGCTTGGCAAACTGCCCTATTGGGACCCATAGGCGCTGACGTCAGACAACGCTCGAACGCGCCGTCCGGGCGGCCCTTCAAAAAGCAGAAAAGCGCAGAAACTGCGCTTGACTGAATCTCGAACCATTTTCCGACGGCTATTCCTGAAAGCCCGACAATGACACTTTGTATCCGCGGTTCGCCCCGGCACCTGTGGGCATTTTGCTAAGGATATTTCGGCCGTCCCCGGGTTCAAGGCTCCCATAGGCCCGCAGAATACGTGCAACCAGTTGCGGGTCATGACGATCGAAGATCTGATCCCAGATTTCGCGCGTGAGGAAAAGATATCCATTCTTTTCCCAGGCGAGCGGTTGTTCAACATATTGCCCACCCGCATCCAGTGATTGAATTTGCTCGGCATTGTTCATTAGAAAACCTCGAATACATCGATGCAACGCCTCAGGACTATCCTCATCTTGCTGCTCCGACAGCCACTTGCCAAACAGCTCGAGGCAAGCCGAAGTGGCTGTGTACGTTGACCAACCGGTGAGTCCAAATCTGGTCGCGAATTCACCTGCCGCCGCAATAGCAGCGAAACGTGTGCGGGCACGGCCTTCAACACCTATCCCGCTTCCGGAATGAGCTTTTTCCGCTACTCGATGAAAACGCTGGATGAGAGTGTCTGCAAACTCCAGTCGGGCTGGAACGTTCAAGAAGAATTTTCGAAGAAACTCTGGTCCCGCCACCCCGTAATGGGTTTTGGTTCCCGCTGTCAGGTATTCGCTTAACAAGCGTCCGCTCTGTTTGTCATGCAGCTCATCGAACGCACCATGCTCATATTCATCGACGCGTATGCCAAGTAGGCGGACATGTTGCCCTGCTTGAACCTTCTTGTTCCCCTCAGCCAATTTTGTTGCAACGCAAATCTCACCTGTCGACAAGACTGGCAAGTGCCAGCTGGTTATTGGTGTCGATTTGCCATTTGCTCTCCCGCGCGCCTTGCCACGATTATTTCCCAACATATAGATGGTCTCGCCCACAACTTGTGCGCTGGCTTGGCCCATCTCATCGATACACAAGACCATACCATTCGCATTCTTTGCCTGCGTTTCAAATGCGGTATCTGTACTTCGCCACGACGCAATCTCGTTCGGTGAACTCCAAATAGAGGCCGCGGTGCGCAGTAAAGTGCTTTTCCCGCAGGACGAGCCTCCCCAAAAGTGAATCCCACCACTTTCAAGACCCAAAGGCTCCATCAAAGGGCCGGAAAATCCTGCGGAGATGGCAACGATCATGGGCGCGTTCCCGACAGCAAGACTTGCCACGTTCTCTCTCCATCCCTCCAGTGTCCCACATGAAGATTTAGCATTGAGGTCCTTGTCTCCAGTGAATTTAACCAACGGGCTGCCGATCACTTTTGTGCTCGGCAGGACGAAGGCATCCTGCTTTAACCAGCCGAGCTTTTCGGTGGTCGTAATGCGCTTTTCGGGGATCCATTGCGAGAGCAGTGATATGAGTTGCTTGGCGGCCCCTGGCGTTTGTTCAATCGTAAAGCCGAGGCTTAGAAGCTCTGCGATAATTGCAGTGCCGCCCGTCGCAAACCTCTTGGCTTCAATGATGATTTCGCGCCTTTGAGAATCAATCGTGACGAATTCACACAGACGTCCATGGTTCTGCCCGTAAATGTCCCGTGTGATTGCCCGAACACAAATCCAGTCACTTATCCTTTCCCAGACTGGTGACCCTTTCTTGGGATTGATATAGGCATAGACGCCATCGTTGTTCACATCGAAGCCTGCAGGCGGCGTCAATATTTCGGATGTCGTTTTTGTTGGCATATGAGTCTCCTATCTTGATGGTTGTGGTAAACGTTGTGTCTGTCGAATTATTTCAACATTATCCAAAATTCACATTCACCACGGTTTCCGGTTGAGAAGGGGACATAGGTCCAAAAATGCAGAAGCGGAGGGATTTCAAAACTTTTTCTCAATTTTTTTTGAAAGTTTTTTGTGGATAACCCCCCTCAGGCGCCGATTTTGCGATCTTCTAATGTCTCGCTTGCGCCAATTTGCTACTGTTTTTTTATGATGCCGCGTTCTCGGATTGGCACCGCAATTGTAGCTAGCAATTGCAGTTTTATTGCACTGATTGCATGCGTGGTTTCTGACCTGCGCCCTGATCCGATCCCCGGAAGCTGGACAGTTTGATGCGGGGGTTTCCGCTACGCTTTCCCCGGCATCTTGGCGATGAAGCGAGCCTGCTTTTCCCAAAGGGCCTGTCCCAAGCGGGACGGAGGCTTCAGCGCGGATGATGAAACCAGCGAGCGTCGCAACAAAGCCCAACTCCCCCATAGATCCGGACAGGCCCGCCGGACGGCCTCATTCCGACTTTTCCGACATATCCGACACTTTTGCGTTTCTTATTGAATTTGAGGCGCCGCCCGCGACCAGAGATGGGCAAAAGGGGCAGTCCATTTGAGCTACTGTCAAATCTGGTGTCCAAGCGATCATCATGCGGCGGCTTGATCCTGGTTTGATGACTTGATGCCGTTGACGAAGTCGACGCCTTCAATGACGTCCGCGAGATGATCGAAGCCGCGCAGTTTGCGCCAGCTTTTCTCAGCACATTGGCCGAGCTTGAACATCATGTGCAGCATGCCGTCGCGGCTGAGGCACCCTTTGGTGCGCTTGGTTCGGTGTCGGATCGTGGCGAAGGCGCTTTCGATCGGGTTTGACGTCCGGATGCTCTGCCAGTGCTGAGCCGGGAAATCGTAGAAGGTGAGAAGCTCCTCCCTGTCCTTGATCAGGCATTCGGTGGCCTTGGGATATTTCGCTTCGAAGGTTTCGATGAACAGATCGAAGGCGGCATGCGCATCCTCGCGTGTCTCGGCCTGCCAAATGTCGTGCAACATCTTCTTGGCTTTGGGCTGGGTTCGCTTGGGCAGGTAATTCAACACATTGCCAGTCTTGTGCATCCAACAGCGCTGTTGACGCGTGGCAGGACAAATCTCTTCCAGCGCCGCCCAGAACCCCATGGCCCCGTCGCCGGTGGCCAGTTTGGGGGAGGCAAGGCCGCGGCTTTTCAAGGACAACAACACCTCGCGCCAACTCTGCGTGCTTTCCCGAACGCCGTCCTTGATGGCGAGAAAATGCTTTTCACCTCGTGCGTTAACGCCAATGACAACCAATACACAAAGCCGGTCATCGGTTCCGCGCAACCCGCTGTAGATACCATCCGCCCATTGCGCTTTCAGCCGTGAGACCGTTTTCGCCGAGAACCCGGTGGCATCCGGGCCGAGGAGCATCTTCAGAGCCGCGCCCATCTCACCCGTTGAGATGCCCTTCAAATACAGCCAGGGCAGCGCGGCGTCGATGGATTTGGCCTTTCGGACATAGGGCGGCACAAGTGCCGAGCGGAACGTCACCGGCTTGCCGTCCTTCGCGCGCACCTTCGGCACTTTCACCGTGACCGGCCCGATCCCCGTCTGCACGGCCCGCTCAGGGTGATACCCGCTGCGCACAACCGCCGCGCGGTCGTCAGATGTCCGGCGCTCGGCAAATTCAGCCAGAAAAGTATCCCTCTCAGCTTCAACAGCGGCCTGGAGAAGTTCCCGAGCCCCTTTTCGCAGAAGATCAGTCAGAGGGTCCGTGACAGCGTCTCGACCTGAAAATTCGACGATGGTAGTCTCGTCCATGATGGTGGTGCTCCTTTGGTTGGTGGCTTGTGTTGCAACAACAAACCAACCAGATGCACCGCCGTCATTCAAACCGCCCGGACACCAGATTCACCCATAGCTCGTCCATTTTGTATCGTCCCGGCGGGATAACCGAGGCAGGTAAGAATCATACCAACAAGGAAACCATTTTCCGACTTTCCGACATTTCCGACGGATTCCAGTCAAGGATACTCAGATGTACTTTGTATCCGCGCGACATTCCTGACCCGGTCGGCGCTTTTACCATCATGTTCCGGCCGTCACCGAATGACAAGAACACCCGCTTCTCAAGTGCATGCGCTGCCTTTCTTGGGTCCATGCTTCCATGAATCATGGACCATGTCTCACGTGGCAGAAAAGCAAACTGGTCTTTCCGGAACACCAAAGGTGGCATTGCCAACTTAACGGCACCGACCTGTAACCGTCCCCAGGGGAGATTTTCTCGGGAACAAAACCCTGTCGATCCGAAGACCCCCGGACCGCGTCAGCAAGATCTGACGCACCTTGAAAAGGCCTAGCTCAAGGCCTCGCGTCGGTTTGTGTGTCATCCCATCCCGCAGATCCTTTGAGCGATAGAGTTGACTTATATGCCTCAGAAGTGATCAAAATATGAGGTATAGAAAGGACGTCTATAACTCATGGCTTGGAACTGGACGCTGCCCGGTTGGCCGGATTTCCGGTATGACGCCTCCACTTTGGAGCCGTTTGAGCAGACGTTCCTGCTGTCGTCCGGAGAAATCCGCGGCGCGGTCCATCATGTCAGCCAGCCGGAGCGCGAGCAACTCCGCATCGAACTGCTCATCGAGGAAGCGATGCAAACGAGCGCCATCGAGGGTGAAATCCTCGACCGGCTCAGTGTCCAGTCCTCGCTGCGCCGCCATCTAGGCCTCGATCCGGACAGCTACCCTGCCAAACCGCGCGAACAGGGCGTCGCGGAAATGATGGTCGACGTCTACTCCAGTTTTGCAGAGCCGCTGACCCATGAGACACTGTACCGCTGGCATCGGATGCTCCTGTCCCATGACCGTCGGTTGGAAACCATCGGGGCCTACCGACGCCACGCCGAGGCGATGCAAATCGTTTCCGGCCGCCTCGACCGGCCCACGATCCATTTCGAAGCGCCTCCCTCAGAGCGGGTCATGCCTGAGATGGAGCAATACGCGGATTGGTTCAACAAGACTGGGCCGGGGGGAGCAGAGCCGCTTCCAGCGCTGACGCGCGCAGGGCTAAGCCATCTCTATTTCGAGAGCATCCACCCATTCGAAGACGGCAACGGCCGCTTGGGTCGCGCCCTCGCTGAAAAGTCGCTGGCGCAGAACATTGGCCAGCCGACCCTCATCTCGCTCGCCTTCACCATCGAGAAGGAGCGCAAGGCATACTACGACCAGCTCGAGCAGCATCAAAAAACGCTTCAAGTGACCGATTGGCTCGTCTGGTTCGCGGAAGTTGTCTTGAAGGCCCAACAGGCAACACTCGACCGCGTCGGCTTCTTCATCAGCAAGGCGCACTTCTACGATCGTCACAGAGACCACTTGAACGAACGCCAGGCCAAGGCCATCGCTCGAATGTTTCGGGAAGGCCCTGGCGGTTTCAAAGGCGGCCTCAGCGCCGACAACTATCTCAAGATCACCGGAACTTCACGTGCAACCGCAACCCGCGATCTGCAGGATCTAGTCGAGAAAGGTGCGCTCAGCCGAACTGGAAATCGACGCCATACGAGGTACTGGTTGAACCTGAATCCACGGGCGGCGAACCAGCTACAATGATTGGCGTAGAAGTGAGGCAGTGCGTTCATGGCCTGTCTAGGCCGTCAGTTCGCAAGTGTAGTCGGCCCACAGGGCGAAGGCATCGCTGCGAGCGTGGCGGTATGATCTTGCGGAAAGGAGATGACGTTTTGGGCGAAACAGAGCGGCGGTTTGATCATGGACCGACAGGAACCGCTGTATCTGACCGGGCGACTTGAACCGACACATTATTTTCTCTCGCCGTCTTGTATGTCTGTGCGAAGCCGCAGCGCGATTGTTCAGCCCTTTGTGTTGGCGATGCTCGATACCGGGAGCCAGGTCTGCCTTCGCGGCACCGTACGACCGCAACTTGTCCGTGATGATTACGCGCGGCTGGCCCCAGGTTTTGAACAGTTTCTTGAAAAAGCGCATCGCGGCCACCTTGTTGCGCCGGGGTTGGACCAGGATGTCCAGAACATTGCCGTTTGCATCGACCGCCCGCCAAAGCCAAATCTTCTTGCCTTTGATCGACACCACGACCTCATCGAGATGCCATTTGTCCGAAGGATGCGGCCTATCCCGCCGGACTTTTGCGGCAAACTGGACACCGAAACGCGCCACCCAATCCCGGATCGTTTCGTAAGAAACCGTGATGCCCCGCGCCGCCAGAAGATCTTCAACGTCACGAAGGCTAAGAGCAAAGCGGTGGTAAGCCCAGACGGCGTAACCGATCACCGAGCGCGGAAAACGGAAGCCCTTCAGACTGGAAAGATCAGACAGATTTAACATGGTTTCGCGCTACAACGGCAAGGCGGCTTCAACAACCTGACAATGCCCCGCGCGCTTGTCTCGTCTCGATTGCAGGATCTCCTTAAGAACAACGCCGTGTTGGTCGACGGCACGCCACAGCCAGTAAGATCGGCCCGCGATCTTCACGACGACTTCGTCTAGGTGCCAGATATCGCTGGGGCGCGGCTGCCGTCGCCGAAGAACGTGGGCGCTCAGGGGGCCGAACTTGACGGTCCAGCGCCGGATCGTCTCATACGAAACGTCCACGCCACGTGCCAGCATCATCTCCTGGACCTCGCGCAGGCTCAAGTTGAACCGGACGCAGAGCCAGACAACATGAGCAATGATCCGGGGCGGAAACCAAGGGCGTTTGTAGCTGATTATCTCTGTCTGCATCGGCATCGCCTAAGACGAGATCAATGAATCAGCAACCTCAGGCCCGTTAATGTGACAACACCCTCGGAACGCCGATGCTGGTGGGGCCGCACCTGGGGGTGGTTTTGGCTTTGTTCATCACGATCCCCTACGGCAAGTTCGTGCATGGCATCTATCGCTTCGTAGTGCTCGGGCGTCATGTCGAGGAACGCAAAAAAGGGCCGAAAGTGCACCGTCAGCCCTTTTATCAATCTGTCATAGCGTTTATCGGCCAGTGATCACCAATGCATCCAAGGCTTCGACCTTGTCGTCGAGGCACCACAGCGGATTGACCTCAAGTGCACGCAGATCCGGGCCTAGCGACAGAGCGGCCTGCGCGACGGCGTGAATGGCTCGCGCTGCTGCAGGGATATCGACCCTTGGTCCGCCCCGCGCCCCGTCCAGCAGTGGGCTCGCACGCAGTGAGCGCAGCATGTCTTCGACGTCGGATGTAGTGCAGGGCAGGACGCGCAGACCGACATCTTTGAATGTTTCGATCCATATTCCGCCTAGACCGGTGGCCAGTGTCGGCCCAAAGGTCGGATCGACGGTGATGCCTGCGTAGAGCTCGACCCCTCGGGGGCGCATTGGGCTGACCAGCACGCCTTCGACGGATGTGCAAGCGGCGGTTCGGCCTGCTTGAGCAACGGACTCGTATGCGGAACGCACAGCTTCTGGCGTTGCAAGGTTCAGCGCGACGCCGCCGATGTCGGATTTATGGGCGATTTCTGCGGCACAGATTTTCAGTACGACCGGATAGCCGAGCTGCTCTGCCGCGGCGACGGCCTCGTCGGAGCTGTGCACGAGAACGGCGGGAACCAACGGGACGCCGCTGGCCTCCAGCACTGCCCGGCCCGCATGTTCGGACCAAGGCCCGTCGCGGCCTTCTGTGAGATAGGGCCCCGTCTGTGGCGCTGCGAAAGTCCCCACAGCGCGGGCGGCGTCGCGTGCCGTGTTCCAACGGATGGCGTGGCCGATCGCGGTTAGGCCTAGATCGATCCCGCCCAGAATGAAGATGCCGTTGGTCTCAAAAAGCGTTCTGGCGAAAGGTCCGACTTCAAGGCACGACAGGCTGACGGGGCACACCGGTACCGGCGCGCTGTCCATCATGTCGCGGACGTGCGCCATGCGCGCGGTCTGTTTTTTGGCCTCGGTCGGTTCTGGTTCAAACTGCGGGACCACGTTGAACCCGAGGTAAAAAACAAAGTCGATGCCGGGATCGCGGCTGACGATTTCGGCCACCACGTCCATCGGAACGGCGGCGGTACCGGTCTTACGGGCGGTGTCGACCGCGGCCGTGTCCAGCGGGTTTTGGACAGTTGCAAAGCCGGGCAGGTAGTCGCGTAGCGCCTGTTGAGTCTCGGGCGAAAATTCCGGCATGTCGATGCCTTCGTCCGAAGCGCGGTCCGCGATGATGTCGCAGGCACCGCCGGATGCGGTGACGGCGGCCATGCGGCGGCCCTTCAATTGGACGCCGCTAGCGAAGAGCCCGGCGGTGATGATCAGTTCCTCGATGCTACGCACACGGGCGACACCGGCCTGTTTGAGCGCGGCATTGGCCACGGCCTCGTCGCCGGCCACAGCGCCAGTATGGGCCAGCGCAGACCGTTGCCCCGCCTCTGTCCGCCCGGCCTTGAGCACGACAATCGCCTTGCCCGCGAGCAGAGCGCGCCGCGCAAGGTCCAAAAAGCGCGCGCCGTCGCGAAACTGTTCCACGAAAAGTGCGATGACGCGCGTGTCCTTGTCAGCGATCAGGTATTCGACGACGTCTGATGTGTCTGTGACGGCTTCGTTTCCCATGCAGATGAGTTTGGACAGTCCGATGCCGTGGGCACGGGCGAATTTGAACATCACCGTGGCCAAGGCACCGCTTTGAAGGACCACTGCGACAGGGCCGGCCTTTGTGCCTGCGGGAATATCCTGACCATAGGCCGATACCCCGTCAGAGACATTCACGAAACCTGGACAATTCGGACCTAGCACGGTGATGCCGTGGGCGGCGGCAAATTTGGTCAGCTCGGATTGACGTTCGTGATCGCCGGCCTCGCCGAAGCCGGCGGCGATGATCACCGCATGGCGGATCCCGACGCTGGCTGCATCCTCCAGGACGCCGGGCACGGCATCTGTGGGAGCCGCAATATAGACAAGGTCGACAGGCTCCGTCAGGTCCCGCAGGGTGCGGATGCAAGGCAGGCCAAATACGGTTTCGCGCTTGGGATTGACCGGCACGACCCGGCCGGCAAAGCCGGTGGCCGTGAGGTTGCGGAACACATTCCGCCCCCAATACGAATTTTCAGAGGCGCCGACCACAGCGATGCTGCGGGGCGAAAAAAAACCGTCTAGACCCGGCGCAAGTCCGGGCATGACAGGGTTGGTCAGTTCGGTCATGGCCGGATATCCTGTGAAGCCTGAAAGGGAAGGTCAGCCCGCAACGGGGCGGAATTTTGGCAAGGTCACATCGTCGGTGACAGCGTCGTAGACGATCTCGACCGGCATACCGATGCGAACATCCTGCGGGGCCGGGGTGACGTCGATGATGTTGGACATCATGCGGCAGCCCTCCTCAAGCTCGACCAAGGCGACCACGTAGGGGCAGTCCTGCTTGAAGTTGCGGTTGCCGGTCTTTTCCACGATCGTCATCGTATAGATGGTGCCGCGCCCGGAAACCGGTTTCCAGGTGAGTGCGCGCGACCCGCATGCGGGGCAGTGCGCGCGGGGGTAGAACAGGAACTGATTGCAGTCTTCGCAGCATTGCACCTCGACCGCTTTGCGCCTCAGGCTGTCCCAAAACGGTGCAGTGACGGGATCGGATTTTGGGAGGGGTTTCGTGTAATCTGTCATCGTTCACTCCACCGCCAGAATGGCGGTGCCCGTTGCTGAAAGTTTGCCACCAGTGCCGTGGACCAGCCCGATCTTGGCGTTTTCGATCTGACGCTGGCCCTGACTGGAAAAACTGCCGCGCAGCTGGCGTACACATTCAATGATTGTAAAAATGCCAAACATGCCCGGATGCGTATAGGATAGCCCGCCGCCGCTGGTGTTCAGGGCAAGATCGCCCCCCGGAGCAATCCGGCCCCCGCTGACGAAATCGCCGCCTTCGCCCTTGTTGCAAAAGCCGATGTCTTCCAGAGTGGTCAGCACGGTGTAGGTGAACGAGTCGTAGATTTGCGCGACATCGATGTCGTCATGGGCGACGCCAGCCATGGCAAAAGCGTCCGGCCCGGAGATCCTGCCGGGCCCCGAGGTCAGGTCGGGCATTTGGCTGATGATCTGGTGATCGTGTCCTTCGCCCCAACCGATGACCCGCACGGCGCGCGCATCAAGGTCTTTGGCGCGCTGGGTACTGGTCAGGACCACGGCACCCGCGGCATCGGTCACGAGGCAGCAATCCAGCTTGCGGAACGGCCAGCTGATTATGGGCGACGCCATTACATCGTCGATGCTCAACGGATCGCGTTTGAAGGCGCGTTCGTTCAACTGCGCCCATTTGCGCGCGGCGACGGCAATTTCCGCGAGCTGTTCGTGCGTTGTTCCATACTGATGCATGTGGCGGGCGCAAGCCATTGCATAGGCGCCCGGCGCGCCGGGCATGCCGTAGGGGTGTTCGAACTGGCCCTCCATGCCTTGCGGGCTGGACCCGGAGGCGGGCAGGCCGATGCCGGAGCGTCCGCTTTCGCCGTGCACGATCAGGGCGACCTCGATGCGGCCAGATGCAATCGCCGCGGCCGCATGGCCCAGATGCACCACAAAGGACGATCCACCCACATGGGTGCCATCGAAATAGCGCGGCTGGATGCCCAGGTATTCTGCTACCTCGGTGGTTCGGAAACCGGCCGTGAACAACCCGTCCACGTCCTTGAGGGTCAATCCGGCATCGGTCAGGGCATTGAGCGACGCTTCCCCCTGAAGCTGAAGTGTGGATTTGTCTGGCACAATGCCGATATCGTCGCTTTCCGCGACACCGACAACGGCGGCCTGTCTTGCGTCGTTCATTTGCTGTCCTCCTTGCGCACCCAATAGCGGCGTTTTTCGCCGATCTCGGTCCAGTCCTCGGGTGTCAGATCGTCCACGTCGCGGGCAAAGGGCATGGCCGGGCGAGGTTTCATGTCTGCTGCCATATAGCTGTCGTACGCGTTCGCCAGACCTTCCGGGGTCCAGGCCGTGTCGCCTTCGAGCCGGGCGAGGGTGCGCGGCGGTTCGATCAGTGTGTAGCCGAAACCATATGAGCTGAACACTTGGCCATTGACCGAAGCCGCCCGGTCGGAGGCCAGAAAGGTCACCAGCGGTGCGACGTTGTCGGGATCTTTTGGCGTGCCCTTGGCGTGCTCGCTGGGCCACTTGCCAGTTTCGTCATGAATTTTCTTTGACTCCGGTTTGGAATCGATCATTCGTGTCGTGCCGGTCGGCAGGACCACGTTCGAGGTCACGCCGTATTTCGCCATCGCATTGGCGGTCGAATAGCTCAGCCCGATGATCCCGGCCTTGGCCGCTGAATAATTTGGCTGACCGGCGTCGCCGTATGCCGACCCCGAGGCCAGCGAGATGATTCGTCCGCCCTTTTGTTGACGCATCCGCGCGGTGGCAGGGCGCAGCACGTTGAACAGACCCTTGAGATGCACGGCGTTCACGATGTCCCATTCTTCCTCGGACATGTTGAAGATCATCCGGTCGCGCAGAACACCGGCGGCATGCACCACGATGTCGAGCCCGCCGAAGGTATCAAGCGCCTGTTCGATCATTGCGTTTGCTGCATCGTAATCGGCGACCGAACCGCCGTTAATGACAGCTTTGCCGCCCTGCGCCTTGATCGCGGCCAACGTTTCTTCAGCCGGTCCGGAATCGCGGCCGTCTCCGGCAAGGCCGGCGCCGAGGTCATTGACCACCACTTTCGCGCCACTGGCCGCAAGCGAAAGCGCAATGCCGCGCCCGATTCCCCTGCCACCGCCAGTGACCAGCGCAACCTTTCCTTCCAGCATGCCCATATCGTGCCTTTCCTGACTGTAAATCAGCGCTTTGTGCCAAACATTATATATGATACTAGTACACCTAAAAAAAGATGCGGGTCAAGCGCGCTCTGGAAGGTTTGCGGGACAAGGCGGTTTTTGGAGACCGCACAGAAAGAAGGCAAAGTGGGCGCATAGCCGGACCACACGCGAATTTTCCTTGACCAAGATCAATCGGGACAACTAGTATAACAGTGCACTATATAAATGAGCCGAAAACGGTATATCCTGACAGGGGACCCACATGACGAAACTGCAGAACACATTGATCGCCGCGGCAGGTATCGCCGCTTTGGCCGCATCCGCGCAGGCCGCTTGCGAACCCGAAAAGGTCGCTGAAAAGTATCCCGAGCTTGCAGGAAAGCCGGTCAGAGTCGCAACTACACCGCTCTATGCTCCGTATTCATATACTGACATGGCCAAGGACAAGATGGTCGGCAGCGATATCGAAGTCAGCGAAAAGGCGCTGGAATGCGTCGGGCTGACCTATGAGTACACCAAGGGCGTGTGGTCGAGCCTGTTGCCGACGATCCTAAACGGGCAGACCGACGTGATGGTCGCAAACCTGTACTACACCCCCGAGCGTGCCGAAAAGGCGGATTTCATCATCTACATGAAAGCCGGCAGTGCAATGCTAGTGCCCAAGGGCAATCCCAAAGGCGTCCAGTCGATGGATGACCTGTGCGGTCTGAAGACGAACGGCGTATCGGGATCCTATTCTCTTCCGATCCTGCAAGAACAGTCGGCAAAATGCGTGGCTAATGGCGAGAAACCCATCACCATTACCGTGGCGACCGAAACCGACGCAGCCCTGCGTGGGCTCGACAGCGGCCGAGCCGATTTCCTGCTGGACAATGTTGGCGCTGCCGCCGTGCGCATTGCAGAAGATCCCGAGAGGTACGAGATCGCGTTTTCCGCCACCCGCGAGATTTTTGTCGGCAACGCCGTTCTAGACGGCAATGACGCGCTGCTCCAAGCCTACGAGGAAGGTATGAAAGAGATCGCTGCCAACGGCACTCTGGAAGACATCTTTGTCAAATACGGGCTGGATCCCAATCTGATCGTCCCGATCGAAATCAAGCGCTGAACCGCGCCAAGTTGCACCACAGCCGACGCCGCAGCGTTGCGGCGTCGGCATCGAAAGGGAAAAGAACATGCCGCGGGCAAAGCCCTGGACGATACAAAGCTTCGAAGAGCTCTCGGCGATCGTGGGCCAGGATCTGGGTGCCAGTGACTGGCTGCGCATAGATCAGGATCAGGTCAACCAGTTCGGGGAGTCGGTCGATGATACGCAATGGATTCATTGCGACCCCGAGCGGGCAGCCGCGCAATCGCCGTTTGGTGGCACGATCGTGCACGGGATGCTGTTGCTGGCGCTTCTGTCCAAGTTGCGCGACCGGGTACAGGATGTGCGCATAGATATACCGCGCCGAATGGGCGTCTTTTACGGCTTGAACAGAGTGCGGTTTATCGAGCCAGTCAAAGTTGGATCGCGGGTGCGTGTTCAACTGAGCGTTGCCGAAGCGACACTGATCGAGCCGAAGGTGATCCATGTGGTCTATGATCACATACTTGAGGCTGAAGTCGCGGATCGGCCTGCGGTTTTTGCGCAGGCCATCAACCGCATCTATTTGCCATAATGGCCAGAGAGGGCAGATCATGGCCATCGAGTTTACCGTTGATAATGCGGGCATTGCGACACTGACGATAAACCGTCCTGATCGGATGAATGCCCTGGACCAGGTGCACTACGCCGAGCTTTCACGGCTCTGGATCGAGGTACGAGACAACCCGGCCATCCGTTGCGCCATCATCACAGGCACGGGAGACAAGTCGTTCTGTGCAGGCGCCGACATCAAGGAGGTGCTGGGTGACAAGATCGCGCTGCACGATCTTTGGCAGACCCAGAAGCAACCTTTGCTGAACCGGGGGCTGGAGATCTGGAAGCCGGTTATCGCGGCGGTGAACGGCTATTGTCTGGGGGGCGGCATGACCCTTCTGCTGTCCACCGATATCCGCATCGCTGCGACCGGGGCAACCTTTGCCGTGGGCGAGGTCAAGCGCGGCATCGTTGCCGGGATGGGTGGTACTCAGCGGCTAATACGGCAGGTCACACATGCGCGCGCGATGGAGATGCTACTGACCGGCGACAGCATCGACGCGACGACGGCAGAGCACTGGGGGCTGATCAACAGGGTTGTCCCTGAGACCGACCTGATGCGCACGGCGCAAGACTTTGCCCTGCGGATTGCCGGAAACGCGCCGCTGGCCGTTCGCGCCACCAAAGAGTTGGCCCTGAGGGCACGGGATATGAGCCTGGCCGACGGAATGCGGACCGAACAGATGATGAATACTTTGCTGCAAAACACTTCTTCAGACATGCAGGAGGGGCGTGCGGCGTTTCTTGAAAAACGGCCGCCGCGTTTCACTGGGGCCTGAAAGTCGTAAAGACAGGCAAAGCAACAATGGTGAACTCTTGGCCGAAATGATGAATTCCCTGCGCGTGGGTCAGGCTGACCGCGGCGCTCCGTTCGAGATCTCTGTAGATGGGCGCTCCCTGCGGGCCTACAGCGGTGAAACGGTCGCAGGTGTGTTGATGTCCAATGGCATTACCATCTTTCGTCGAACACAGGAAACCGGGCGCCCGCGGGGCCAGTTCTGTGGGATGGGTGTTTGTTTTGATTGCCTGGTTCAGGTCGACGGCGCCGGCATGTCCCGTGCCTGTATGACAGAGGCACAACCGGGCATGCACGTCAGCTTGAAGCTTCAGGATGTGAAGGACGCAAAGTGATGGATCAGGATCTGCCGCCCGAAACCACAGATGTTTTGATAGTGGGCGCGGGGGCCGCAGGTTTGTCGGCCGCTGCCGTGGCCAGCCATCACGGCTTGGAGGTGACAATTCTGGACGAAAACGCGCGGCCGGGCGGACAATACTACCGTCAGTCCCGTCTCGCCGGCGCTTTGCCGGCGCGGATCGTCGGCCCGTCACAGGAGGCCGGAAGAAAGCTGATCGACAAGGTCGATTTTAGCCGAACGCGCCTGTTTTGCGATGTCATTGTCTGGGGCAACGAAGGGTCGGATACTTTGCTCTATTCGATGGCCGGTCGCAGCGGGCGGATCACGGCCAAGACGATCATTCTTGCAACAGGCGCGCATGAACGTGTTGTTCCGTTTCCCGGGTGGACCCTTCCGGGGGTCATGACGGCGGGCGCCGCGCAGACCTTGTTGAAATCTCAGGCAATCCTGCCCGGCCGGCGGATCGCGATCGCAGGCACCGGGCCGTTCCTGTTTCCGGTCGCGACGCAATTGGCCGCTGCGGGTGGAGAGATCGCGGCACTGTGCGAGGTGTCGCATAGTCGGCTGTGGCCGCTGCGGGCGCCGCATCTTTGGCGGCATTTGCCGGTGTTTCGCGAAGCGGTTCAGTATCTGATCCGCATGCGGCAGCTGGGTCTGTCCATCGCTCATGGTTATACCGTCGTCGAGGCTCATGGCTGCGACTCACTACGCGCCGTCACCGTTGCCCAGATGACGGAGGATATGACCGAAAAGCCCGGCACGCGCCGCGAAGTTGAGGTCGATGCGCTGCTGACCAGCTTTGGCTTCGTTCCCAACACGCAGATTGCCCGACTGATCGGTTGTGATCTGCGATGGGATGCTGTGCAGAAGACGAGGTTCGTCAGGGTCGACGCGGCGCAGGCCACATCGCTGCCCGGCGTGTTCGCCGCCGGCGAAATTGTTGGTATAGGTGGGCACCGGGTCGCAAAAGCCGAGGGCGTTCTGGCCGGAATGGAGGTGGTCGGCGCACTGGGCGTCACTCTGCGCGATGACTGGCCGACAGCCCGACGCAAAGCAGTCCGCGCGCAGAGGGCCGGGCGGGAGTTCACCGACCACATGTTGCGTAGTTTCGCGCTCAAGCCTGGGATGCTCAATCTGGCCACAGCCGATACGATCCTGTGCCGTTGCGAATCTGTGCCGCGCAGCGAAATCGACTATCACGCCGCTCTGTGGGATGGGTCGCGCCGTGCCGTAAAGCAATGCACCCGCGCCGGAATGGGCCGGTGCCAGGGACGGATTTGCGGTTTTGCAGTCGAGGCCTGTATCGAACGGCACGCTTTGGCGGAGTCAGGACCGTTGAGCCCGGATACGGCCCAGATTCCGGTCAAGCCAATCGCTTTGGTACAGACTGGCGGCAACTGACGGGCGCGCGGCAATTAGGCACCTTAGCAGCTTTCGGAAAAGCTGCCGGAGGCGTGGACTTGCGCAACCTGCGGTCTTATAGGTGAAATAGTAACCCTCTTAACGAACCCGCTCATAAATAAGGTGATAGCAATGGCGTCCGAACAGAAGCTCGATCTTGCCGCAACCTCTTCCGAGCGGATGTTCGAGTCTTCCAACCAGGGTAAGGCATCGCAGGTCATTGTCTCTAAGATCCGTGAAACTGTGGATGCGGGCAAGCTCGGCATCGGAGATCGGTTGCCGCAGGAAAAGGAACTGATCGAACAATTCGGCTTCAGCCGTGCGGTGATCCGAGAGGCACTGCGCACGCTTGAGGCCGAGGGTCTGATCAAGCTGGTATCGGGCCGCAACGGCGGTGCCGAAATCTGCGAACCCGATCCACTGAAATTCGTGCCGGCGATCACGACATTGATGCGGCTCCAAAATACATCGGTCGAAGAGGTGCACGAGACGCTGGAACTGATCGAGCCGATCATCGCGGAAATTGCAGCCGAGCGGTTGGAGCAGGAAGACATAGACCTGCTGCAACAATCCATCGACCTTATGTTGGAAAACGCGAACGATCCGCTTGTGTGTCAGACACAGTCCAACCGGTTCCACATTCTTCTGGCGCGTGCCACTCGCAACCAGATGCTGATCTTTCTCAGCACGATGATCCGTCAAGTCATCGTGCGGCTGGAATACAAGGGCGTAGGCGAGCGGCCAAAGCAGGTGGCAGAGGAACACCAGCGCATCCTCGATGCGCTGAAATCCCGCGACGGCGCCGAGGCGCGACAGGCGACTCTGGATCATGCGCATCAGTGCGAATATGCGCTGAAATCCTCGCCGACCGGGTACAAGCTGCGCACCGATGCTACCCGTGATCAGATGACCCGCAACCTTTTGCGCTGAGTTTTATCAACGCCGGGCGATTCAACGAATTCCCCAAAGTCTGTCCGGCCTGCGCCCCTTGCGTCGCAGGCCGGACCTTGGTCAGTAGAGCACTATACTTCCGTTCGCCACTCTGGACGGTGGCTTTTGCGTCCGAAGGCCAGATCGAAATAGTCGGATTGCAGCGCGCGCGTTGTCTCCCCGGGAGATCCGCTGCCGATCGGGTCACCGTCAACGTCGATCAACGGCGTAATCTCGGCCCCGGTGCCGCAGAAGAACGCCTCGGACGCATCGAAGAATTCGCTACGATCCATCTCACGTTCCTGAACGGGGATGCCTTGCGCCTTGAGCAGCTCGATTACAGTATCACGCGTAATGCTTTCCAGGATATCGCTGGTGACAGAGGGCGTGACCGCCACGCCGTTGCGAATGATGAAAAGGCACATGCCTTGACCTTCGGACACCTTGCCGCGACTGTTGAGCAGGATCGCTGCCTCATACCCGTCGCGGGTTGCCTGAAGGCCAGCATAACGCGAATTGTTGTAGTTGGCGTTAGCCTTGGCACGGGCCGGCATGACGTTGTCGGAAATCCGCTGCCAGGACGACACCTGCGCGCGGACACCGGTTTCGACCTTTTTTGGCGTGCCGCGTGGGATGGCGGTTATGAAGCTGCCGATGGGGTCGGTGGCATAGCTTTCGCCGGTGCCGCCGACATAGACCGTGGGCCGGATATGAACCGAGGACCGGAAGCCGTTCTTTCGCATGAGCGCAATCGTGGCTTCCATCATCTCTTCGGCGGGCACAACCCTACCAAAGCGCATGATGCGCTGGCTCAGCTCCATCCGGCGCATGTGATCTTCAAGACGGAAGAGATACATCTTCTCGTCTGACTCGTTCCAGTAACCACGGATGCCTTCGAACACCGCAGCGCCGTATTTCACCGCTGGCGAAAAGACATGGAGCTTGGCGTCGTCCCAGCGCACCAACTCACCATCAAGGTAGATATAGAGGTCTGAAAAATCATCCATCTTCAATATCTCTCTTGCACGGGCAGGGTATAGTTCAGGCCCGACCGGCCGCCGTCGATATAGACGGTTTCGCCGGTCATGTAGCCTGCGTCTTCACTGGCGAGGAAGGCCACGACATTGGCGACATCGCGCCCCGCGCCAAAGCGCATGAGCGGGATGCGCGACAGGATCTCTTTGCGCTTCTCCACATCCTTGAGCAGGTTGTCACGGTTCAGTTCGGTCTGGATAGTGCCTGGGCCGACGGCGTTCACACGGATGCCATGCTTTGCCAGCGACAGTGCCATGGCATTGGTCAGGGCCGAGATGCCGCCCTTGGACGCGGCGTAGGAGGCAATGGTGGGCATCGTCATCCGCACCGACGAGGAAGACATGTTTATGATCGTCCCGGTCCTGCCGGTTTCGACCATGTGCCGCGCCACCTTCTGGCCAACCAGGTAAATCGATTTGAGGTTGATGCGGATGACGTCGTCGAAATCTTCTTCGGTCAACTCCAGAAAGTCCGCGCGCCGGGTGATGCCTGCGTTGGAGAACAGAACATCGATGCCGCCAAAGTCAGTGATGACGCGGTCCAGCGTGGCATCGACCTCGGCTTTGGTGCCCACATCGCATGTGTAAAGACGGCAGATGACGCCGTGCGTTTCAGCGATCTCTCGCGCGGTGTCTTCGCCCCGGTCCGTCAACACGTCGAGGATTGCGACGTTGGCGCCTTCCTCGGCGAAACGTTCAGCACAGGCGCGCCCGATGGAGCGGGCGCCGCCCGTGATGACAGCTGTTTTTTCCTTGAATCGCATGGCGGCCCCCCTTCAGAGTTCCCGTAGAGCATTGAATTGGTCGACGTAGCAGGACCCGTCGATCCGCACGGCGATGACAGTCGTGTTGCCAGATTTCACCGCGGCGGACAGCGCGCCGGACAACTGGGCTTCGGTTTCGGCCACGGCACCGTCGGCGCCAAAGCCCTCGGCCAGCTTGACCCAGTCGAGACCGCCGAGCTCAACTCCAAATCTCGGGATCTGCTTGAGCTCCTGCTTGACCCGGATCAGTGCAATCTCGCGGTCGTCAAAAACCATGACGATGATTGGAAGCTTTTCCTTGACCGAGGTCTGGATGTCGGCGACGGCCATTAAGAACCCGCCATCACCTGCAAATGCGATGACAGGCCTTTTGGGGTGCGCCAGACGCGCGGCCAGCGCGCCGGGTATGGCATAGCCCATGGTGCCCAACCCGTTCGAGGTCAGAAACTCGCGCGGGCCGTAGGATTGCCACTTCTGCACAACCAGAAGACGGCTTTGCCCGGCATCGCAAGTGGCGATGGTATCACGGGGCAGAGTGGCACGGGCAATTTCCATGGCGCGGTGAGGGGACAACCCCTTTGTCGATACGTTCAACGCATCGGTCACTGAGGAGCGGAATGTGGCCGCAGCTCTTTCACCCCATTCGCCCTGTCCACCAAGCCCACCTGACAAGCCCGTCAGAAGCCCGCCAATCTCGCCGATCACCTCCATCGTCGCGGGAACGAGAGCGTCTGTGGTGGGCGTATTCGCTAGGCTCAGAAGCGGTGTTGAATAGGGCCATGCCTTGGGCTGCAACTCGACCGAATCCAGTCCCACCGTGATGATCAGGTCAGCCTGATTGACAAGGTCGCGTTCGATCAGACCGCCGATGATGCAACCGGCGCGCAAGGGGTGATCTTCGGGTATCACGCCCTTACATTTCGAGGTTGTCAGAACCGGTGCACCGAGGGTCTCGGCAAAGCTGACAAGATCATCGGAGGCGCGGTCCCAAAGAACACCAAGGCCGACGAGCAGGATCGGGCGTTTCGCAGCCTTGATCATGTTCAGGGCTGGCGCAAGCGATCCCGCATCAGGCACAAGATGAAGCGTTTCCTGCCGCAAGTCCGGCGCGTTCTTCATCTCCCGTGCTTCTGCAGTGGTTTCAGTTGACGGCAGGTCGATCTGGACCGGGCCGGGGGCCGGGGCTGTTGAAATCCGCAAGGCGCGCCTGATCTGCTGCTGCGCGCTTTTGGCTTGCAGCGTCGTGCTCCACTTGGTGATCGGGTCATAGACCGCGCGGTGGTTGATCACTTGCCGCTGCCCGCTTTCCAGCGTTGCAGCGGGGTATTGGTCAGTCAGGGCGATAAGCGGCGCACGATCCAACCAGGCGTAGGCGATACCGTTCACCATGTTGGTCGCGCCGGGACCACGCGTAGAGGTGCACACACCGGGGCTGCCGGTGATTTCGCCCCACGTGGCTGCAAGGATGGCGCCCGCAGTTTCCTGTTTCATCAGGATGTAGCGCATGTCGCGCTGGCGTGCTGCGTCCATCAATTCGACGGTTTCACCGCCGGGATGCCCGGCGATGAAGGGCGTGCCGCTTTGCTTGAACGCATCGGCCATGAATTCCACTGTTGTTGCCACTTCAGGCTGCCTCCCCTTGAGGTGTTTCAATATCGACAATCAGATTTAGCCAGGGGTCCACGGTGATCGTGGTGTCAGGCCCCAAGACTGCAGTGGATTCCCGCTCTTCGATGACTGCAGGCCCGCTGAAGGTCATCCCGCAGGTCAAGCCATAGCGGTTGTAGACCTTTGCCTCGACAAACCCGGATTCCGCAAAATGCACCATGCGGGTTCCCTTGAGGGCCGTCTTACGCAGGATTTGTTCGCCCTGGAAATCCAGTTTAATTTCGACACGGGGCGCACTGGCCGCCAGCCGCCACGACACGATCTCGATGGCCACGTCCTTGATGTGACGTCCGAACAGGATCTTGTATTTTTCTTCGAACCGCGCTTGCAAATCCGCCCTGAAATCGCTGGTCAGGAAATCGGCGGGCAGTGGGACTTCGATGTCAAAGCCCTGGCCTCGATAGCGCGCGTCCACCGACGGTTTCATCACGATGCTGTCCGGGTCGGCGCCAGCATTGGCGAGCCGAGCCGCCGCATCCGCCATCATGGTATCATAATGTGCCTGCACCAGATCAGGGCTGGCCTGTTCCAGAGGCAATATCTGGCTGCGCACATCATTGACGGCCGGGGCTGCCAGCAAGAACCCCAGCGCCGAACTGACCCCGGCCCCAAAGGGCACGATCAGCCGCGAAATCTTAAGTTCCTTGGCCAGGCCGTAGGCGTGCACAGGTCCGGCACCGCCAGTGGCGATCAGAGTGTATTTGCGCGGATCGCGTCCCTTCTCCGCAATATAGCGGCGGGTGGCTGCGGCCATGTTGTTGTTCACAACCGCGTGGATGCCCGCGGCAGAGGCTTTGTCATCAAGGCCCGAACTCTCTCCGACCTTTGCGACCATCGCTTCGGACACGGCTTGCAGGTCCAGCGTCATTTCCCCGCCCAGGAAGTAATCGGGAGACAGGTAACCCAGCATCAGATCGGAATCGGTAACCGTCGGATCGGCGCCCCCCTTGCGGTAACAGACCGGGCCGGGGTCGGAGCTGGCGCTTTCGGGGCCAACCTTCAGCAGGCCCATCCGGTCCAGACGCGAGATTGAGCCGCCACCTGCGCCGATTTCGATCAAGTCGATGACCGGCACTTTCAGCGGTATGCCAGACCCCTGACGAAAGCGACGCACGCGGCCGGCTTCGAAGGTCTGGGAATGCTCGGGCTGGCCGTTTTCGATCAAGCACATCTTGGCGGTGGTGCCGCCCATGTCAAAGGCGACAACGCGGTCGGATCCGGTCAGCTTTGCGTAGTGCGCTCCGGAGATGGCACCGGCGGCGGGGCCGGATTCGATCATCTGGATCGGAGCATCTTCGGCCAGCGACAGTGCGGCGGTTCCTCCACTGGACAGCATCACCGAAAGCGTTCCGCGAAAGCCCAGATCGCTTAGTTTGTCGCGCAGTACGCGGATGTAGCGGCGCATTTTGGGCAGGACGTAGGCGTTGGACACAGCGGTACAGGTGCGCTCATATTCCCTGATTTCGGGCGCAACCCCAACCGAGGTCGTGACAGGCAGGTCCGGGTAAGCGTCTGCGATAATCTGAGCCGCGCGTTGTTCGTGGGCCGGATTGGCAAAGGCGTTGAGAAAGCTGATGGCGATGGCTTCGACACCGGCTGCAACAAGTTCCGCAGCCTGCGCGCGTACACCATCTTCGTCCAGTGTGTCCAGCACCTCGCCCTTGGCCGACATGCGTTCGGCGACGGTCAGGCGTAGGGGCCGGGGCACAATCGGTTCAGGCTTTTCCATGAACAGATCGTACAGGTCGTAGCGCATTTCATGCCCGACCTCGAGGATGTCGCGAAACCCCTTCGTGGTGATCAGCCCGACTGTTGCGCCGTTGCGTTCAATCAGGGTGTTGGTGACCAGGGTTGTGCCATGCACAACGGCGTCGATGTCGGTGATTTCAAGACCGGCCTCGCGCACGATTCGTTCCACGCCTTCACAGATCGCCTGTGACGGATCGCTGTGTGTAGTCAATTGCTTGCCGGTGAAGATGACACCGCGCTTGCCGTCGACCAGTACGAAATCGGTGAAAGTGCCGCCAACGTCGACGCCAATACGGATGCGGGGGTCTGCGGTCATTCTGTTGCTCCGTAGTCACGTTTGGCCGCAGCTTGAGATACATAGCCGTAGGCGATGTCGCGCTTGATCGCGGCGGGATCGCGCTCGCCTGGGGGGCCGAAGCCGCCGCCGCCCGGATAGTGAAAGTGCAGTTGTGCGCCGGGGCTCAGTACGCTGCGCGACTTGGGATGCAGTCGCGTACCATCGGCCAGTGCGACGACCGATTTCGATCCCGCACCGCCGCCCATGAGGCCTTCGGGAGGGTATTTATGCCGGTCTGACAAGAGTGAGATGTTGATCGGTGCATCCGACAGCACATCCAGAATGATATCCTGCCCCAGACCGCCGCGATGGGTGCCGACACCACCCGAATCCTGCGCGAGTTCCTTGTGGCGCACCAGCAGGGGCGACACACTTTCTAGGACTTCGATGCTGCCCGCGCCGGTGTTGGACGGGAAGGCGGTGCAGGCGTAGCCGTCCATCCGGCTGCTGGCCCCCAAACCGCCCGAGGCAAACAGAACCTGGTTAAAGCTCTGCCCATCCCGCGTCTTGCCGCCGAACACCGCCCGCAGTGTCGGCGCGCTGCCCGATTCCGCCACGACCAGATCGGGCACGATCTGCGCCAGGCAGCCATAGATCGCCCCAGTCAGAAGGTGGCCGGTCAACTGGCGTGCGGCAACGGGCGCAGGAAACACTGGGTTGAGGATCGACCCGTGGGGCGCCTTGACCGTGATGGACTGGAACGAGCCTTCGTTCCGGGGGCTTTCCGGGTCCAGTGCGCATTTAATCGGGTAGTTCGCATAGGCCGTCGTGTACTTCAGGACCGAATTGATGCCGCGATTGATCTGTGGCGACGTGCCCCCAAAGTCGATTTCGATGTCCGAGCCATTTATCGTCAAGCAGCATTGAATCTGAGTTTCATCGGCGTCAAAGCCGTCAGCCGTGACTGAGGCTGTCCATGACCCGTCCGGCAGATCGGCGATCGCTTTGCGCATGGCGCTTTCAGCGCGGCCGCGCAACTCGGCCGATAGCGCCACCAGATCGTCCATCCCGGTGTCGTCCAGAAACTGCTGTACCCCGGCGGCACAGACCCGTTGTGCCGAGACCTGAGCATATATGTCTCCGATGACCTGATCCGGCGCGCGAACGTTGTGGCGGATCAGCTGAGTGACAAAGGCATTTTCGCGACCGCCGTCGATGAATTTGACGGGCATCAGGCGAAGGCCTTCTTCGAACAGTTCGCGGCAGTCCCCTGCCCAGCCCGCGCCGCCGATGTCGGGCAGATGCGCGATCGAGCCAGAGAAGCCGACCAGTTTGCCCTTGTAGAAAATCGGCGCAGCCATTGTGATGTCGGGCAGGTGCCCAGATCCGATTTCGGGATCGTTTGTGATGATGCAATCGCCGGGCCGCCACTCCTCGCGCGGGATGTGCTCCAGAAACGACCGCACCGCACTGGGCAGCATTCCAACGAAGGACGGGATGCCGGCGGTGTTTTCCGAAAGGCAGTTGCAATCTGCATCCATCAACACGGTGGTGAAGTCATTTGACTCCCGCACGACGGTCGAAAAGGCAGTGCGCAGTAAGGCTGCTGCGGATTCGTCGGAAACGGAAATCAGGCGTGACCAGTAGATTTCCAGCGATATGGGGTCGAACTGCTGTGTCATGGATCCCTCGTGGTCTAGGCCCGGATGCCGCGTGGCAGCGATGGGCAGTTTCATTTAATTATGATACCAGTATACCTAATGTCAATCGCTAGAAAGGGGTGTGCTTCGGCGAACGGGGCATCTTGCGCTTGCCAAAAATAAATAGGTACACTAGTATACGCTTATGTTTGCTGGATTTCTTTTGTCCTGCAACAAAAATTTTTGCAGTCAGGTAGAAAAGGGACAGGCGATGATTACCAGACCATTCCTTGCGGACGGGACATGGACCCATGGGACAGGCACGCCGTTTTCCACGACGAACCCTGCCGATGGCACCATTGTGGAAACTGTTGCCGCCGCAAGTTCCGAGGATCTGGATGCCGCGGTGGTGGCGGCACGAAAGGCATTTTCCGATCCGTCGTGGGCCGACCTTCGACCACACGCCCGTGCCCGTTTGCTCTATCGGATGGGAGAGCTGATCGACCGTGACCGTCCCCGCCTGGCGCAGGTGCAATTGCGCGACAATGGCAAAACTCTGAACGAATGTTCGACGATGCTGGAAAGTGCGGCGAACACCTTCCGCTACTACGCGGCCGCCTGCGAGACCCATCAGGGCGCGGTTCCACCGGCGCGGGGGGCCTACATGAACTTGGCCGTCGACGTGCCTGTCGGGGTTGTCGGGGCGATCACGCCGTGGAATTCACCGGCCACGTTGGAGGCGCAGAAGCTGGCGCCGATCTTGGCGGCAGGCAATGCGGTGTTGTTGAAGCCGTCCGAGGTGACGCCGCTGATCGCTCTGGAATACGCGGCGCTGTCGCAGGAGGCCGGATTTCCACCGGGGATCGTTTCAGTGCTGACTGGTGGCATTGAGCTGGGTCGCCAGATGGTGTCACACCCGGGCATCGACATGATCAGCTTTACCGGCGGTACAAGGGCAGGCAAACTGATCGCGTCCGAAGCGGGGCTGCAGTTGAAGCCGGTTGTGCTCGAGCTTGGGGGGAAATCACCGCATATTGTCTGCGCCGACGCCGATTTGGAGGCCGCTGCGCGTGCCGTGGCCATAGGCATTTTTGCCGGGACCGGTCAAAGTTGCGTCGCTGGATCGCGGATCTTTGTCGAGCATTCCATTCTGGCAGAGTTTACCGCCTCCCTGGTCGATATTGCCAAGTCGCTGGAACTGGGCGCGCCGGAAGAATCTACAACCGACTTGGGGCCGCTGGTATCCTTTGGCCATCGCGAGGTTGTTCATGGCCATGTGCTGCGCGCCGTTGCCGATGGCGCCACCCTGCTCACGGGTGGTGATCTGCCAGCTGACCCAAAGTTGAGCGCGGGCGCTTATTACCCTCCGACGCTGCTGACGGGACTCCCGAATTCGTCGGATATCTGCCAGCAGGAGGTGTTTGGTCCGGTGGCCGTCGTATTGCCATTTGATGACGATGCGAATCTGATCGCACAAGCCAATCACAGCGATTTTGGTTTGGCATCGGGCGTGTGGACCAAAAGCCTGGAGCGCGCGTGGCGCATCGCAGACGGCCTGCAGGCTGGCACCTGCTGGATCAACTCCTATAAGAATCTGTCAATATCGGCTCCGTTCCAGGGACACAAGCAGAGCGGGCTGGGTCGCGAAAAGGGTCTGGACGGTCTGCGCCAGTATGTTCAGACAAAAACCGTCTTCTGGCCGGTTTGAGAGGAGCTGTTGACGCATGCAAGACTCGAGGCCCCGGATCCCGCCCTACGGGACAAGTAGCAAGAGCGTGGTTCTGAGCACGGCGGATGTTGTTATCGTCGGCGGCGGTATCATAGGCTGCTGGACGGCGCTTCGGCTGGCCGAAGCCGGTCAAAAGGTCACTGTGATCGAAAGATCCGAGATCGGTCACGAGGGCTCCGGCCGCAACCGAGGCAATGTGCGCGTGCAATTGCGCGAAGCCGCGGAACGCGCACTGATCGAACGTTCTCTCAATCTGTGGCAAGAGATCGAGGACACCGCCCGCAAGACCGTGGAATACCGCGTCACTGGCAATCTTCTGGTGTCCTACGACGCCACCATGGCCGAGGACTTTTGCATAGAGGCCGAAGACCATCGAGCCTTGGGCTATGATGCGCATGTCGTGGAGGGGGATGATCTGCGCGCACTGGTGCCCGGCCTGAGCCAAGAGGTTCCTTGCGGGTTTCTGACCACGCAGGACGGGCATGTGAACGGCCAATTGGCCACTTGGGACATTGCATCTCGTGCCAAGGCCGCCGGCGTGCAGTTCCTGCGCGGTGTCAGTGTTAACCGGATCGCGGTCGATCATGATCGCGTCACTTCGGTCCTCACGGACGCGGGCACCTTCGCGACCGGCTGCGTTCTTGTAACGGCAGCGGGCGGCGCTGCGCCTTTGTTGGAGCCGTTGGGTCTCAAGGTCCCGATTTCGCTGGCGTTGCACCAGATCCTTGTCACCGAAAAGTTGCCGCATGTGACCGGGCCGTACCTGCGCTGTGCTTCTCCCCGGATCAGTTTCTGCCAGACGGCGATGGGATCGCTGCTGCTGGGGCTGGGTCCCGCGCGGACGATAGCGCAGGGCGATCCGCAAAAAGTCGAACCGGAAAAGATCGCGGCGATTATGGCCGAGACGACGCGTCTGGTCCCGACTTTGGCCGGTGCTCATGTGGTGCGCAGCTGGCCGGGCCTGTTCGATCTGACACCGGATGGCCGCGCGATGATCGGCCCCGCCGCCGGAGTAGATGGACTGTGGGTCGCCACCGGATTCAACGGACACGGCATGTCTATATCGCCAGCCGTCACCGAGTCGCTTGCGACCATGATGACTGGGGTGACGCCGGCAATCCCGCTGGACGCGTTTGACCCCGACCGCTTTGAACATCCCATCCAAGCTGACGAGCAAGACCGACCCAAGAGCCGCGTTGGCCATCTTGGCAATCTCGTCGCTCCACCCATCTGACTGGATTCCCTCCATGACACTCATTCTCGACAAACAAGCTGTGATCGATAGCATCGACCTTCGGACACTCGTGGAAGATGTGGCGCAAGGCATGGCGGCGCTGTCCCAAGGGCAGGTCATCCAGCCGCTGCGCACACGCGTCTTTTCACCGGAAACCGGAGGGCTGCTGGCCAGTTTGCCGTGTTATCTGGCGGGCGCAGAGCTGTTCAGCGCCAAACTGGGCTTCAGCCACCCGACGCTGCGCGCGCCCGACGGGACACGTCATTTGACGCAGGTCGTTGCGCTTGGCGACACCGAAGGACGCTTGATGGCAGTGATGCATGGCACGCTTCTGGGCATGTACCGGACGGCGGCCTGTTCGGCTTTGGCCGCAAAACACCTGAGCGCGCCGGTCGCAGCGCATCTCGCTGTGATCGGCGGTGGTCCTATGGGGCAGGCCGAGGCCGAGGTCATGGCAACGGTGCGACCGCTGAACAAGATCACTGTCTTTGACACCAACCCGAAAGCCGCGGAACGCTTCAAGGTGTATGTCGAGGCAAGGACGGGCATTTCGGTAACGCTGTGTGCGTCTGCGCAAGAAGCTGTGGCCGGTGCGCCGATTGTGTCTCTGGCCACAACCGCCCATGATCCGGTGATCGATCGTGCCTGGCTGCGGGATGATTGTCATGTCGCGGCGCTTGGTGCGCACCGTATCGACCAACGCGAAATCGACAGCGCCACAATGGCTGAGGCAGGCGTGTTCATCGAAAGCCGTGAGGCGTTGATGGCCGAAGCCGGTGATTATCTGATTCCCATGACAGAAGACTTGTACGGTGCGGACCATTTCGTCGCCGAAGTGGGCGATCTGACGACAGGGCAGGTCGATGACCGCAAATGGCCCGACCGGTTGACCGTGTTCAAATCGACCGGAGTCGGCATTCAGGATCTGGTAATCGCGCGCCACGTCTACGAATGCGCAAAGGCCGCAGGCCGCGGGGTCGAGATCGAATTCTGAACTGGCGGACGCCAGTTCGTCGAAGCGTGTCTAGGAACAAGTATGCCAAGAATTTCAGCGTAGCCGACAATCCTGTTGATTTCTGACATCGCCAAAACCAGAACTGTTGACAGATAATACGAGTATACTGGTATACTATAAAATCATGACAGTGAGGTCTCGAAATGGAAATACTGCAGTATGCCACAAGCGCATATCTTCTGAATGGTTTGTTGATTGCCATTCAGATCACGGGAATCGCGATGGTATCTGGGCTGGCACTTGGTTTGCTTCTGGCCTTGATGCGAATGTCGAACAACCCGGTCTTCAGCGGCGTGGCCTGGTTCTATATCTGGGTCATGCGGGGTACGCCGATCCTGCTGCAGCTGATTTTCATCTATGACGCCTTGCCGCGCATGGGGATTTTGCTGTCACCATTCTGGACGGCCGTTATCGGTTTCGCGCTGAACGAAGCGGCTTTTGCCGCGGAATTCATTCGGGGCGGGCTGCTGTCTGTCAAACGCAACCAATCCGTTGCGGCATCGGCCCTAGGCATGGGGCCCTTCGTGACCTTGCGTCGGATCGTATTGCCACAGGCATTGCGCGCCATCGCGCCGCAGATCTCGAACGGGACCATTTCGATGCTCAAGGGCACGTCCCTTGCCTCGATCGTTTTCGTAAACGAACTGACGTTCCGCGCCCAGCAGATCGTGGCCACCAACTTTGACTTCTTCACGGTGTTTATTGCGGCGGCGACTTTGTATCTGTGCGCCACGACACTGATCTCGTTCGGGCAGCTATATGTGGAGCGCAAGATCGATCCGGAGCTGCGCACGCTCAGCAAATCGCCGTCGTTGTGGTCTCGCTGGGTGACCGGGGTGAGAACGCCCATGCCCCGCGAGGAAGAGGCTAGTCCGAAACCCGCCGACGCGGCCCAGGCATCTGATGCGTCCGACGATCACGTGATCATCAAGGCGCTGGCGTCGGACGTGGCAAAAGACGTGCAGGAGACAGCTGATATGCCCTTTGTCGTCTGCCGCAATGTGCGCAAGTCTTACAAGCTGCGCGGACGGGAACCTCTCGAAGTGCTGAATAGCGTGAATTTCGAAGTGCACCGGGGCGAGGTTGTCGCCATTCTGGGGGCCAGCGGATCAGGCAAAAGTACACTGCTGCGGCTGATCAACCACCTTGAAGAGTTGAACGGGGGCGAGATCCTAGTCGAAGGAAAGCCTGTAGGATACGAAAAGAAAGGCGACAAGATGGTGCCGATCAAGGCACTGTCCAAGGCCCGGGCCGATGCCCGCATCGGCATGGTGTTCCAAAGCTTTGACCTGTTCGATCACAAGACCGCGCTGGAAAACATCGCCGAAGCACCGGTGCAGGTCTATGGTATGAGCCGCTCGGACGCCAACGAACGGGCCCGTAAGCTACTCGACGGAGTTGGATTGGGCGAACACGCTGACCATCTCCCAATGCGGCTTTCGGGCGGCCAACAGCAGCGTGTGGCGATCGCGCGTGCCCTCGCGACCAAACCAAAGCTGATGCTCTTTGACGAACCCACCTCGGCGCTCGACCCGGAACTTGTGGGCGAGGTGCTGGCTGTAATGCGCAGTCTTGCCGAGGCAGGGATGACCATGATTGTCGTCACCCATGAAATCCGCTTTGCTCGCGAAGTGGCCGACCGGGTGGTCTTTATGGACCAGGGGGTGATCGTCGAAGAGGGCCCTCCATCCGAGGTGTTGGATAACCCCAAGGAACCCCGGACGCAACAATTCCTGCGCATGGTGCAGGATCACTAATCTAACAAGGGACTCATAAAAGCGCCCGCGTCATGCATGCGGGCGCTTTTTCATGTCAGCTGTTTGTGACTAGGGCCGATTGACCGTTTTGTCGAACGCGACAAGCAGTGTGGCACTTGCGATCAGGACGATGCCAAACACGCTCCACCCCTCAAGAACTTCACCGGCGGCAAGGCCTATCAGGACGCCCCACGCCAGCTGCACAAAATCGGTGATGATGACTTGTGTGGTTTGCCCATGCCGGAGCGCAGTTGTCCAGAACAGCGTACCCGAGGCTGTCAGAAGTCCGATTGCGCCCAGCTCCGCCCATTGCCAGCCTTCGGGCCAGATCCAGAATGGCAATGCAGCGGGCAGGCTGAAAACCGTAATGACGGCACTGGTCCAAAGGGCGATGATCAGAGGCTCTTCGGACCGTGAGGCGCTTCGCACCAGAACGGCGGCTATTCCCCAGCACGCCGCAGCGGCAAGAACCGACAGCGCCTCGGGCTGCAACCCCTCAACGCCTGGCCGGATAATGGCAAGCGCTCCGCACAGCGCGGCGAGAATCGCAAGGATTCTGAAACGCGTCACATGCTCGCCCAGAAAAAGTGCGGCGCCCAGTGTTGCAAAACATATCGTGGTCAGACTGAGGGATGTGGCTTCGGCAAGCGGCAGATGCACTAGTCCGTAAAACCATAAGAGCAGGCCCAACGCACTGAGACACCCGCGAAAAAGGATTTTTCCGGGCATTTTGGCACGGAAACTGCGGCGTAGCGCCAGCGTCAGCCCGACAAGAAGAAGAGTGCAAATGGCGGTTCGGAAAAAGACAATCTGAAACGGATGAAGACCCGCGGCACCGAGATGTCGCACGAAGATGTAGGAAAACGAATAGCTCGTGCTGGCTAAGACTCCGAAGATCAGGAAGCGGCGTGAGGTCCGGGGCGGGGAGATGGGTGCAACCATTTTGCAATCCTAATTAAAGGCTACTAGTGCACCATTTATAGATGCGCCACAAGATGGCTGCCAAGGTGGTTCGTGTCAGGCTACGAAAGTTTGTGCCTTGTCGTGAAATCAAGAATGGCCCCCGCAATCTGTCCGGCGATATCGGGATGCAGATGGAAATGGTGGTCTCCAGCAAGCGTATGCGTTTCGTATTCGACAATGAGCGCCGTCCCGAGGCTGGCCACATCCGCAGCCTTTGGGCGGTTGAGCAGAACACCTTCCCGGGCCCAGATGTTGAGAACCGGACAGCGGATGGATCGAAGTACATCCTCAAGCTGTTGCAAGTTCAGTTTGATGGCCGAACTTGCGAACAATCGGCGATCCGCACGCAATCGAAAGCCCTCTGATCCTGTCTCCAACGCGCGGTCGGCAAGCGCGCTGGCAGTGAACCAAGAGTTGCCCCTTGCGCTCCGGCGATTGATGTATTCCTCCCGTGATTTGAATAATCTTGGCGGGCGCGCCTTCTGCTGGCTCGTCTGTTCGATAAACTTTCTAAGGGAGGTAACCACGCCGTTTTCATCCGGCTCGGGCAACAGGGAATCCAGCGCCACCAATGCGCGCACCTTCTCGGGCATCGCCGCAGCGAAAAGAGAAGCGATGTTCGCCCCTCTCGAATGACCCAAGAGCACACAACTTTTCCAGTCAAGGTGTTCAAGCAACCCTGCAATCTGGGGTAGATCGTCCCAGATATTGTAGGTCGCATGCGCCGCGCGGTGGGCGCTCAGACCCTGACCACTCAGATCGAGCGCAATCACGTGGCATCCGGTTAGTTTCGGCGCAAGTTCCCTAAAACTCGAAGCGTGGTCCATCCAGCCGTGGAGCGCCAGCACCGGAATGCCATCTTGCGGCCCCCATTGCAGGCCAGCGAGCCGAAGACCATCTACTTCCCAATAACACTCTTGCGGCGTTGTCTTGCTGAACGTTTCCATGTGCATAGCCGCTTCCTTAATTGATTAAGGATGTGAATTAAAAAGATTTGTTTGCGCAGAAGGTAGATTCTGCGCTTGGACCCAACCGATGGGCAATTCGTGGAGATCGCCAAGTTGCCAAGTCGTTTGTCGCGTCACGCAAAGTGTCAGCGATCATTAAGTTATGGTTCTATCTCTTTCCCATAGTCGGTCCAGGGTTGAACGCGTCAACTCGGGCGTGGCGGTCTGATTTTGTGGTGAGTTGAAATCAGCGGGGTCGGAGAATCAAGTTAACCTGATCATGCGCGGACAGAAATCTCTGGGATTGCCGATGTGAGTTAACCTGGGCGATTATATTCTCTCGCTTGAGGGTGGGCTTGTATGACACTTCAAGGGCAGTTTTCAATTCCTTGTGGATACTATGATCCGCATCCGGAGCCAGAACTTCGATCGGCTTGGTATATGAGTGCAGCATTGGCTCTGGCTGGTGTGCGAGACCAGCGCATGGGTCGTAATCTTTTCTTCAGCGCGGCATGATCGCTTTCGATGCGATTGTTTGGTGTTGTCACATTACCGGACGTGAGGTTGCTGGTTCATTGATCTGGTCTTAGGCGATAACGATGCAGCCAGTGACAATCTGCTACAAACGCCACTGGTTTCTACGTCAGATCGTTGCTCATGTTGTCTGGTTATGTACGGGGTTCATCTTGAGCCTGCGCGAGGTCGAGGAGATGATGCTGGCACGTGGCGTGGACGTTTCGTACGAGCCGATCCGTCGCAAGTCGCCGACTTTCCGCTCTTGCTAGAAGCTTTCGAGGCGCACAGTGCTGCAATACCTCCGCCCGCCACCAGAACATCGTACTCTGCGCTTAGTTGATCCTACATTTCGTACGCTCCCCGATTGCATGCCTCGAAAATAACATGATACTAGTATTATTAATTACCATTCTGTGGAGTCGGCCCTGACGCCATGCCACAGCTTCCCGTGACCTGTCCTTTTGCATGGTAGACCCTTCTCAATGGCACCCGAACCCGATCTCGAAGAATTTGCGATACTGGCCCGCCGAACGGGTCTGCCGCTCGACGGGACCGACCTGTCGTCCCTGCGTGATGGCTATCTCAAGATGCAGCGGATCGTCGGCGCACTCCAAAGACCGCAAGACATGGCAACAGAGCCGCCGCTGGTTTTCAAAGTGGATCCAAGACCATGATGCCAACCACAATCGCAGAGGCGTCACGCCTAATCGCCAGAAAAGAGATTTCTCCCGTCGAGCTGACGCAATCCTGTCTGGACCAGATAGAATCGGAAAACGACAAAATTGCCGCCTTCATAACCGTGACGGCGGATACGGCACTGGCGACAGCCCGTCAGGCCGAAAGCCGGATCATGCAAGAGGGGCCCCGGACACCGCTCGATGGCATTCCCATCGCGCACAAGGATATCTTCAACACGGCGGGCATCCGGACGACCGCGCATTCCAGGTTGCTGGAACACAACGTCCCAACTACGGACGCAACCGTGGTGCGCCGTTTGGCCGAGGCTGGCACAGTGATGCTTGGCAAACTTTCAACGTTGGAATTTGCTCTGGCGGGTCCATCCTTTGACCTGCCCTGGCCGCCTGCGCGCAATCCCTGGAACACCGATCACTTCACCGCGGGATCAAGCAGCGGCACGGCCGCGGCTGTTGCTGCGGGCCTGATCCTTGGGGGCACAGGAAGCGACACCGGCGGCTCGATCCGCGGACCGGCGGCAATGTGCGGCACCACTGGCATCAAGCCAACCTATGGACGCTGCAGCCGTACCGGGATGCTCCCCCTAGCCCCATCTCTCGATCAGGCCGGCCCGATGGCAAGCACAGCCAGGGACTGTGCAATGCTTCTTCAGCATATGGCGGGCCACGACTCAACCGACCCCGCCAGCCAGAACCAACCGGTTCCCGACTTTTCCAGTCTGATCGGCCAAGGCCTGCGGGGCCTGCGGGTCGGCGTCATACGGCATTTTCACGAACACGATCTGCCAGCGCATCCGCCTGTTCTTTCTGCAATCGAACGCAGCATCGACATCCTGTGCGCAGAGGGCGCAGAGGTCCGCGACGTCATCTTATCACCGTTGTTGGACTACTCTGCAGCCAACAAGATTATCATGAATTGCGAGGCCGCCGCCCTTCATGAAGCCGCCCTTAAAAATCACTCTCACCTTTATGGGGCTTTGCTGAGGGGGCGTCTCATCGTTGCCTCGATGCTATCGTCCAACGACTATATTCAGGCGCAGCGCCGTCGGCAGGAGCTGTCGCAGGAACTAGTCGAAATGATGCGCGAAGTCGATGTACTCATTACTGCAACAGCGGTTGGTGAAGCCCCGCGCATGGACGAAATCACAACCTGGGACGGACTTGAATCCCCCAGCTTCACCGCGCCTTGGAACCTGGTCGGACTGCCTGCAATTGCGGTCCGAATGGGATTTGGCCCAAAGGGCCTGCCAATTTCAGTGCAGCTTGGCGGTCGTAAGTTTGACGAGGCAAGGCTGTTTCAAGTCGCGGACCTGATTGAAGCGAACAACGACAAATGAGTACTTCTGACCTTTAAGCCAGCCTGAATCAAGCACTGTAAAGTTGACTGAGGCGAGCCAAGAAAATCTAAAATTCAATAGGATAACCATTTTGTGACTATGTAGACGCGGTGTTGTCACATTCACGGGAGTGAGATTGCTGGTTCAATGATCTGATTTTAGACCGTGTCGATGCAGACAGTGAAAGTTAACTGCAAACGGCCCCAGATCTTTGCTCAAGTTGTCTGGTATTACGCCAGGTTCAACTTGTGAAGTCGTCCGGCAAAATTGGACGGCGTGCTAAGATGTATCCAACCATGAAAACAGGATACACAAATGACGAAGAGACGCAGTTATTCAGACAAATTCAAAGCTACGGTGGCGCTCGAGGCGCTGCGTGGTGACAAGACCGCGCAAGAGATTGCAGCGAAGCACAAGGTTCATCCAACGCAGGTGACGACGTGGAAACGGCAGGCTATCGATGGGCTGACAGGCGTGTTTTTTGATAAGGTTAGACGAGCTGAAGACAACGGGGCCGAAGTCAAAGAGCTTCACGCCAAGATCGGTAAATTGGCGGTCGAAAACGATTTTTTGTCACAAGGGCTGAAGCGATGAGCCCGTCAGAACGCAAGAATTTGATCGACCGTATCCGCACTGCTCTCAGCCTGACGAAGCAGTGCAAGTTGCTTAAGATCAGCCGGTCCTCTCTGTATTATACGCCGGTTGGTGTGAATGCTGAGACGCTGGATTTGATGAATGAAATTGACCGCGTGTTTACCAAATACCCATTCTTCGGCAGCCGCCAGAACGCAGCTTACTTGCCCAGAAATGGGTTCCATGCTGGCCGCCACCGTGTGCGCCGTCTGATGAGGATCATGGGGCTGCAAGCTATTTATAAGGGTCCAAACACCAGCAAGAAGCACCCAGAGCATCGCATTTATCCATACCTGCTGAGAAAGCTGCCGATAACCCGCCCGAACCACGTTTGGTGCAGTGACATCACCTACATCCCACTGCGGCGTGGCTTCTTGTATCTGGTGGCAATCATGGACTGGGCCACGCGCAAGGTGCTGGCGTGGCGGCTCTCGAATACGCTGGACGCCAGCTTCTGTGTTGAGGCCTTAAAAGAGGCCATAGTAAAATACGGCAAGCCCGAGATTATGAACACCGACCAAGGATCGCAGTTCACTAGTGCAGCCTGAATCACCACTTTGACTGAGGCTGAAGTCAAAATATCGATGGATGGGCGTGGCCGTTATCTCGACAATATCTTCATCGAACGACTGTGGCGGTCCCTCAAACAGGAGGCCGTATACTTGCATGAATTGCAGGATGGGTTCCAAGCCAAACGCGTGATTAAAGATTGGATCAGCTTCTACAACATCGAGCGGCCTCACACCGCTCTCGACAAACGATTTCCCAACGACGCATTCTTCACAACAGAACAGACGCAAAAGGCCGCATGAAACCAACCAGATTACATCTTAGCTGAGCCGTAAAACGGTCCAGAAAAGCAGGACCACTTCAAGTTGATGGGGCGGCTCCCCGGCAGGCACAAAGATTTCTGGCTGCCCATGATCAGATAAACATCGTTTTTCGCCCACGACGCTATCAACTCTCCGCCGTCTCATACCGCCACGCAAGGTCCGATGCTTTCGACCTCTGGCGAGGCTATGCTGCCGAAATGACCGCCTGAATGGCGTGCTTGATGTTGTTTTCAAGCAGATGCAAATAAGTTGGCAATACCGCTGATTTTCATATTTTTTCCTCTTTGCCGTTGGATCTCGTCCAACGACTTTTTGTTTGATGTGCCTCAGCGTCAGACGGTCGCCGATGTGCCAAGAATTGCGGTCGACTGGCTTGATAGCGTGCCGCCATTGCCATGAACGAGCGCGAGTTCTGCGCGGGCGACTTGCCGCTCCCCGCACGTGCCGCGAAGCTGGCGAACAGCCTCGATCATGATGAATGCGCCGTACATTCCGGGATGTATGCACGACAGGCCTCCCCCATTGGTGTTGACCGGCAGCCTGCCGCCCGGCGCGATACCGCCATCGGCCACGAAGCCGCCGCCTTCGCCTTTCGGACAGAAACCGAGATCCTCCAGGAACAGGATCGTGTTTATCGAAAAGGCGTCATAGACCTCGGCAACATCGATGTCGGCCGGCGCAACACCCGCCATGCGGAACGCTTCGCGTCCGGTCTCCACCGCGGCCGTCTCTGTCAGTCTCGGGAGGGACGATCCCTGGCGGGCGAATACCCGCGTGGCGTTGCCCAACACATGAACCGGAGGATGTGGCAAATCTTTGGCGCGGTCAGCGCGAATGAGGACGTAGGCCGCGGCGCCATCGTTCACCATACAGCAATCAAGCGCGCTCAACGGGTCGGAGATCATCTTGGCAGAGAGTACCTCCTCCCGTGTCAACGGATCCCGCCGCTGTGCCTCGGGATTGAGCATGGCCCAAGCGCGGGCGGCCACCACCACATCGGCGAGGTTTTCGCGCGTCGTACCGTAGTCGTGCATATGGCGCGCAGCGGCCATAGCGTATGTGCTCAGCGGGTTGAGGGGCTCGTAAGGATATTCGTAGGGTTGCGGATCGAAATCACGCCGGACGCCTGCGATCACCTTGCGGCTGATCGCCGAACTCCTCTGCGTGCTGCCGTAGCACACGAGAACGGCATTGCACTCCCCCGAATTCAGCGCGTGGATCGCGGGCATAAGATGGGCGACGAAGCTCGACCCGCCCAGCATGGTGCTGTCGATGAAGCTCGGCTTGATCCCGAGGTATTCAATGACAGGCATTGCCCACATCGGAGCGAGCACGCTTGCGGTAGCCAAACCATCAATGTCGCTCATCCGAAGGCCCGCGTCGGCGACCGCAGCATGCGCCGCTTGGGCAAGAATTTCAAGTTCGGTGAAGCCCTTTGCATTGCCGAGCCCGGCCTGACCAACACCGGCGATTGCAACTTTTTCGCGGAAATGTGCATTCATGCTGCGTGCTCCGGACGGTAGAGGATGGTGTCGGCGTTGGGTCCGATCCCGGCGTAGCGGACCGGCATACCGATATGGACGTGCTCCGGCGCGCAATCGACGATCTGTGCCATCATGCGAACACCTTCGCTAAGGTCGACAAGGGCGACACCGTAATCGCCGCCATGTTCCGGCTTCCGGCGGATGATCGTGGTAGAATAGACGACGCCAGTTCCCTTCGGAGTGGCCCAAGTCAAAGTGCCACCGCATTCAGGGCAATGGGTGCGCGGATAGAACACCGCCGAGGTGCAATCGTTGCAGCGTTGGATACGAAACTGACCCTTTGTCAGCAGGTCAAAATATTCAGCTTGAGGCCCCATGGTCTTTTACATTCCCGACGACTTGGCAAATGAAGGATCGCGGCGTTCGCGCAGGGACTTGAGCCCCTCCGTCATATCACCTCCGGTGAAGCCGAGCATTTCGAGCGCTAGGGAGGCGTCGAAGCTGGGGCCGGCGAGCCGCAACCAGTTGTTAAGCGAATGTTTGGTCCATTGCAGGGCCGAGGGGGACCCGGCGGCTAGGCGCTCGACAATCGACATGGTTTGCGCGTCAAGCTCGTCGTCCTCGACGCAAAGCGCCACAAGCCCCATCCGTTCGGCGGCTTCGCCCGTCACCGGCTCGTTCAGGAGCAGATGATATTTGGCTTTTGCCATCCCGCAGAGAAGCGGCCAGATGATCGCCGCATGATCGCCTGCAGCCACGCCAAGCCGGACATGCCCGTCGACAAGCTTGGCTGATTTCGTTGCGACCGGAATATCAGACAGGAGCGCCGCCGCGAGGCCGGCCCCTACCGCCGATCCTTTGATTGCCGACACCACTGGTTTGGGACAGTCGATCAGCCCAAAAACCAGATCGCGCGCTTCCCGGAACATCCGCGCACGGGCTTCGGGTCGGGTGGCCAGATCCTCAACCACCGCGAAATCGCCACCAGCAGAGAACGCCCGGCCTTCGGCGGCAAGCAGGACAGCACGGGTTTGATCATCCCGCGCAATCACTCGCCAGATGTCGGCAAGCTGGCGGTGCCCATCCTCGTCTAGGGCGTTCAGACGGTCTGGGCGGTTCAGCAAGATACGCAGCACGCCATCCGACGGACGGTCGATCGCAAACCCATCGAAGCTCTCATATAATTTCATTGTTCAGCCTCCGATTGAACGGCGTGAAGTGATGCCGCCGTCAACGGTGACGATCGTGCCCGAGGTGTAACCAGATCTCTCAGACGCCAGGAAAGCGAAAAGGTCAGCGATTTCACGCACTTTGGCGACGCGCCCCAAGGGATAATGGGACAGGAACTCAACATAGCGATCTGCGTCTCCGAACTGATCCTGGGCACGCAGTTTGAGCACTTTCGTGATCCGGTCCGTATCAACAGGGCCGGGGTTCACGCCGATGACACGAATGTTGTCATCGAGGCTCGCTCCGCCGATTGCACGGGTAAAGGCCATGAGCGCGGCGTTGCCTGTACTGCCTGCCACGTAACGTGCATCGAAGTTCTCGCCACCGTTGCCAATATTATTAAGGATGACGCCGTGACCCCGTGCCTTCATCCGCGCGTAGAAAAGCCGGGTCATGTCGATGTAGCCCATGACCTTCACTTCCCAGCCTCGCCGCCAAGCTTCGGCGTCAACCTGCCAAAGATCGCCTGCCGGAATTGCGCCAGCATTATTCACGAGGATGTCGATGTCGCCCGCCGCGTCGGCTATTTGCACGGCGGCCTCAGGTTGCGTCAGGTCAGCACCTTGCACCGTGACGGTGACGCCGTGGGCATCGCGGAGGCGAGCCGCGAGTTGCTCCAGCTTGTCGATCTGCCGAGCAACGAGGTGAAGATCAGTTCCTTCCTCGGCGAAGACTTCGGCCAGACCTTCTCCAATGCCCTGCGAAGCGCCTGTAATCAGGGTTTTTTTCCTTTTCAGCATCAGATCCATGGACTTATACTCCCTGTATTACTTTTTGTCCGTCGAGGACTTGACGGATTGCATCGATGGCTTCCGGATTGACCAGCGACGATATGTCTCCGGCGGGTTGCCCTGAGTAAATCGATCGCACGACCCGGCGCATTATTTTGGAACTCCTTGTCTTGGGCAAATCCGCGACGACATAGATCGCCTTGGGTGAAAACGGCTTGCCCAACCGTTCGCGGATACGGGCGCCCACCGCGGTTGCAAGGCCCTCGCTCGCGCTGCCTCGCAAGGTGAGGAAAACTGCGATCGCCTGGCCTTTTACCGGATCGTCGACACCTATTACGGCGACCTCGCGGACTCCTTCGATTTCGACGACTATCTCTTCGACCTCGGCAGGACCGACCCTTTTGCCTGCAACCTTCAGAGTGTCGTCCGAGCGCCCAACCAGAACGTAATTGCCTTCGGTATCGCGAACGGCCAGATCGCCATGTACCCAGATATCAGAGATGGACGCCCAATAGGTCTCCAAATAGCGTGTGTCGTCATGCCAGAAGCTCTGCGTCATGCCGACGAAAGGCTCCCGCACGACCAACTCACCTACTTCGCCGGTGACCGATCGACCATTGGCGTCGGTGACGTCCACAGCGATGCCAGGCGAACGGGCGTTAAAGCACCCCGAGGGGATCGGTCGCGTTACAACACTCGATAGCAACGCACCTGACACTTCAGAGCCGCCGGTGTAATTGATGACCGGCGTATTGCCTGGTCCGATATGGTCTTGGAACCAAGTGAAATGCTCGGGCGCGATGCTTTCGCCAGCGGTGATCAGCAGCTCGACCGAGGACATATCCGCGGTGGTGCTGACATCCTGATTGGCGGCCAAGCCCCGGATCAATGTCGGGGCAGAGCCGAAATGGGTGATTGCATGGTCTTCGATCAGATGGCCCATACGGCCCCAGTCTGGGTAATCCGGTGCACCGTCGTAGCAGATCAGATGGGCGCCGTGACTCAGCGCCGCGGTCAGCACCAGTGCCCCCGCGATCCACCCCATGTCCGCCGGCCAGCAGTAAACAACGTCGCGCGAGACGTTGAAATGTACCGCAGCATCATGGGCGATTTTTATTGGAAAGCTGCCATGGGTGTGCACCGTGCCCTTGGGCTTGCCGGTCGTTCCTGACGTATAGATGAGCATGAAAGGATCGGAACTTTCCATCACTTCGGGCTCGGCCAGAGGTTCGGATGCGGCAAGATCGTCCCAATTCACCGCTCCATGCCAGATCTCTTGCGGACCGGCGGGCGAGAGCTTCTGAATGATTGCAGTCTGGGGAGGAAGCGCCGCCCTTACTGCCGTGATGGTGCCTTTGGTAGCAACGAACTTTCCGCGCCGCTCGAATCCCGTGCTGACGATCAGCGCGTCAACATCGCAGGATTGTAGTCGGGCGAGGATCGCATCGCTGCCGAAACCGCTGAAGAGCGGCACGGCAATTGCCCCAACATAGCTGATGGCAAGGAAGGTCACTGTTGCGGCGATTCCGTTTTCCATAAGGAAACCAATACGGTCACCACGGGAAATGCCCCTGTCCTTCAGTCCGCCGGCAAAACGCTGCACACGTTCGCGCAACTCACCGTAGTTCAATACCTCAGTCTCACCAGACTCCGTGACACCGGTGACAGCAGGTCGCTCGGGCTCTCTGTCGGCATGGCCCAGCAACGTATCGGTCCAGTTCAGCTGCCCGCCCGGGAACCAATCCGGAAATTCCGGTCCGCGTGAGAAATCGGCGTAGCCGGTATAAGGCTTGCGCCAGCGGATGCCGCAAAATGCATTGACCCCGTCCCAGTATCTCTGAGGATCGGCGAGGGAGAGCGCATATAGTTCATCGTAATCAGCACATTCAAGTGCGTGGGCAAGCCGCGTCACTTGGGCATTTTCGATCATGTCTTGTCCGGGTTTCCAGACCGAATGCGATTTGGTCACGTTAAACTCCAAGGTAGGCTAGTCTTACTTCTGGGTTGACCAAAAGTGCCTTAGCGTTATCGGCCATCACGACACGGCCATTTTCCAAGACGTATCCGAAATCCGCGATGGTAAGCGCTACTTCGGCATTTTGCTCGATAAGAAGGATGTCTACGCCAAACTCCGATATCTCCTGGATCAACGCGGCGACTCGGTCCACGACAACGGGGGCCAGACCGATGGTAGGCTCATCAAGCAGCAACAGCTTGGGCGCCCCCATCAAAGCGCGCGCGATGGCCACCATCTGCTGCTGGCCACCGCTGAAGGATTTTGCATGTGTTGAGAGGCGATCCCGCAGCTCCGGGAAAAGCTCAAGGACACGGTCAAAATCTTTGGCGACCTGTTGGCGATCAGTACGCGCGTAAGCGCCGAGTTCGAGGTTTTCGCGCAGGGTCATTTCACCGAACAGCCGTCGTCCCTCAGGCACAATGCCAAGGCCGGCGCGGACCATCTGGTCGGGGCGACTCCGGGTGCAATCTGCGCCGTTGAAAGACACCGAACCGGCCGTCGATTGTATCAGACCGCCGATGACTTTGATCAGGGTCGATTTGCCCGCGCCATTGGCCCCGATCAGCGTGACGACGCTCCCACGTTCCACTGTGATGGCGACATCGTGCAGAACGGGCACGGTACCGTAGCCCGCATCCAAGCCGGAAATTTCGAGTGTAGGGGCGTCAAGAGGCATTGGCTTGTCCCAGATAGGCTTCGATGACTTTTGGGTTATTCTGAATCTCCGCGGGATTGCCGGAAGCCAAGAATTCCCCATGGTGAAGTACGTGAATACGGTCGCAGATCTTCATCACCGCCTTCATGTTGTGTTCCACCAACAGGATCGCGCGGCCATCCGACTCGCGGTAGCCGTTGAGCACCCGAAGAACGGTCGTGACTTCGGTTTCGTTGAGGCCTGTCAGCGGCTCGTCAAGGCAGAGAAGTTTTGGTGCCGCAGCAATCGAGATGGCGATGCTGACGAGCCGCTGAAGCCCGTGCGGTAGGTTTCCAGCGATTTCGTCTAACATCTCGGTCAGCCCGAGCAGGTCCGCCGCTTCGCGAACCTTCGCGATGCGATTGCCGGGCGCGATCCGAGCTAGGGTGCCTAACCGGATATTGTCGCGCACGCTCATGTTGCGCACGTAACTTCCGTGCTGGAAGGTCCGCACCAGGCCTGCTTGGCTCGCCGCCCCGGCCTTGCCGCCTGGCAGGGCTTTGCCCGCGAAGGTAACCTTGCCAGAGGTTGGCGCGAGGAAGCCGCTGATGACATTAAAGGTGGTGCTTTTTCCGGCGCCGTTCGGCCCAATGAGGCCAAAGATCTCTCCCGGCCGGACCTCCAGATCGAGATCCTTGACCGCCACCAAACCGCCGAAGCGGCGACTGACCGCCTCGACTTGGAGGAGTGATTGCATCTCAATGGACATTGGCGTCGACTCCCCGTTTAAAAGGGTTGCCGAGAAATCGCAGCTTCCCCAGAGTTCCCAGGACGCCTTTCGGCATCAGCAGTACCGCGACGATAATCGCCCCGCCGTAGAGGAAATGCTCATCGCCCCCCAGACCTAGCGCGTAGCTCGACAACGCGACGAGCAAGATCGCACCGACGATTGGACCGAGGAAGTGGTCCTCGCCGCCGACCTTGACATATGCGAGCGCGAAGGCAGCCAGCAGGTAACTGAAATCGCCAGGGCTGATGACACTGTTCACGAAGGCGTGCAGCCCGCCCGCGACCCCAGCGGCGAAACAGGCGCCAGAGATGGCGACAACCTTGCAAAGATAGGTATTGATGCCAACGCTGCGGGCAACGTCCTCGTTCTCGCGTATTGCGAACAGGATGCGGCCGAAGTCGGAATGCTCAGCGATGTAAAAGGCCAGAAGCAGCAGCACAACCACACTCATTACGATGAAGGGCATCCAGTCGTCGAGGGCCCGTGCCGGGAAAATTCCGATCATACCGGAAGTGCCCCCGAGCGCATCGAATTTCGAATAGGCGACCCGCACGGCCTCGGCGAAGGCGAAACCGATCAGCAGGAAGTACGGACCTTTGGCGCGAAGCGTGATCGCCCCGAAGACCGCACTTGCCAGCGCCGTGACAAGGCCCGCAGATAGTACGGCAACTCCGAATGGCACGCCGAGCGCTGTGTTGAGGTACCCAGCGCAATAGGCGCCGATGCCTGTGAACGCTGCAAGGGCAAAATTAAGTTCGCCCATCAGCATTACGAAGCGCAGGCTGCTGGCCAGAAGGGCGCTGATTGCCATAAGGTTCAGTACGCTGCGCAAATAGAAATCCTGCAACAGCAGCGACACCAGCAGTGCCCCGCCCGCGAACAGTACAAAGAGACCAGGATTGATACGTTTATCCACGTCCGAGCACCCCTTTTGGCCAGAACAGCAGTACGATGATCACCATTCCAAAGATCGCAAGCGTTGCGTAGGAGGAATCGAGGTAATAACTGCCGAAGGTTTCGATTGAAGCTACAAAAAGACTGCCGAGGATCGCTCCGGGCACGCTGCCCAGCCCGCCGATGATTACAGCGATAAACCCTTTGATCAGGTAGTCAGTGCCGATGACCGGCGAGACGATGGTGACCGGGGCAAGTAACACTCCGGCAACAGCCGCCAACAGTGAGGCAATCATGAAGCCAAGAAATGCGATACGTGAATAGGGCACACCCACCATCATCGCTGCCTCGTGATCGTACGAAACAGCACGCAAGGCCTTTCCCAGCTTCGTGTGGCTAAGTGTCCAATAGAGCGTCGCTGCCATAACCAAGGCAACCGCACAAAGAAAAAGTCGCTGAACAGTGATCTGTGCGCCCGCAATTGACACCCTGCCGGGAAAGATCTCGGGAACGCCGCGTACTGCGCCGCCGAAGACATGCAACAGCACCCCATCGAGCAGTAAAACAAGGCCGATTGATAGGATGAAGGAGCCTACGAGATCGCGCTGGAAATAGCGGAAGCCGAATAAATAAATCAGCGCGCCAAGGCCGAGCGCCGCTACGATTCCGGCCAGCGAGGCCAGAATGTAGGCGATCGGGGCGGATAGGCCGCCCTCGACTAGTGACGGCAGAAAATAGGCGACGGTCAGGGCAGCGACCGCGAAGATGTGGCCGTGAACGAAATTCACGATCCGCATGACGCCAAAGATCAGAGTCAATCCTAACGAGAAAAGGATATAGACTGCTCCGATCTGAAGCGCTGTTGCGCCAAGTTGAATTAAGGTTTGCATTGGATAATCCCTGTTGTCCTGACGTCGCCCCAGTTCACGGAGTCAGCCGTGCGACTTCGACGAGAACACCGTCCGTAACCTGAGTGACGATAATCGGCAGTCGCATCTGTTGATTGCGACCGTAAAGCTCTTCACCGTAGAAGCCGACCTCCTGGCCGTAGAAGCTCTGGAAGGTCACCTCCGGCAGCACCTCGGCCACAGCTTTCGGATCCACGCTTCCGGCCATTTCCATTGCGGCCTTCAGGGCGTAGAGGGAATCGTAGAAGCCGATCTGCACGGCGTTGAGCGATTCCCCGATCTCTGCCTTGGCCCGATCATTGATCGCCTTTTGATGGTCGGTCACATTGTCGCCGTCGAAGGTGACACCGGCCCCCATATAGACGCCTTCTGCGGCACCCCCGCCGGTCGCCTTCAACCCGTCAGCCCCGGTGCCTACTTCGACCACCTTGACGCCACTCCAGCCGATAACGTCGAGTTCCTTGAAGATCGCACCGGCATCGGCGGGCGGTGTCGCGCCCAGATCGATGATCGCCGGATTCAGCGATGCGAGGCGCGCGGCAATGGGCTGGAATTCGGTGGTCCCGCGCTCGTAGAAATCGCTGCTGGCAACCTTGACACCGTTCTCTTGCCAGACTTTGCCCCCGAGTGCTTCGGTTTCCTGTCCGGTCGCGTCGTTGGGATTCAGCATCGCAACGGATTTGGCCTCCGGATATTTATCCGCGATATAGCCGATTAGCAGCGGTAGGATCTCGCCCGGCGTGTTCATCTGGGTGAAGGTCATTGGGTGGTCCATACCCTTGAGACTGGCTCCCCATGCGACTGTAAAGACCAGCACGCCCTGGCGCTCAGCCAGCGATTGCAGCGCTTGTACCGGCGCGGTGCCGAGACTACCGCCGATGAACTTGACGCCCTCGCGGTTCAGCAGGGCTTGCGCGACCTTGGTGCCCTCGGCGGCGTTGTACTTGTTGTCATAGGGCAGACATTCGAAATTGTATGTCTCGCCATCGACCGAAACGCCGCCGCTTTCACGGATCTCCTCCGCAGCGGTTTCACACAGGAACTCGGCGCCCTTGCCCCAGACCGCTGCCGCACCGGACAGTGGCACCGAAAGGCCTAACTTGATAATTTCCTCGGCCTGGGCTGCAGTGGCCAGAATTCCTGTGAGCGCGACAATCGCTGTTCCCGTCTTTAGTCTTGTCTTAATCATCATTCTTATCCTCCATTTGATGATATTGGTTCTTGATCTGAAGGCCGGACCCTCAGGTCGGCAGCTCTCCCAACTCCCGCATGATCTCGTCGTTATGTTCGCCCAATTGTGGGGCAGGGCGGGGGCCCGTCGTCCCGGCGAGCTGCGCCAACGGAGCGACGACCGGAACGTCGCGCGCCGCGGGGTAAGAGAAGTAGCCTCCGTTCTGCAGCTCCGCCGATTGCAATGCCTCCGCCGCGCTGAGAATCGGCACGCAGGGAATGCGCATTTCCGTCAGGCTCGCCAGAATTTCGGCGGAGCTTCGTATGCGGCACCATTCCGCGACAATCTCACTGAGTGCGGCACCGTTCTCGCCGCGCGCGATGTCGCTGGCGTATTCGGGCCGACCGACGAGGTCGGGGCGTCCAATCCGTTCGGCAAACCGGGCAAACATCATGTCGCCGATGACCTGGATCATGACCCATCCGTCCGCTGAACGGAACGCGTCGGAAGGCCCGGATATCGGGGAACGGTTGCCAGTGGCCGCGCGTTCGCGCGTTCCTGTGGCAGCCTCGATTAGGATGGGGTTCATGATCGCAAGCGCATTCTGCAGTAGCGAGGTTTCGACCTGCTGTCCCTTGCCTGTCCGCATGTGACGAATGATTGCGGCAAGCGTCGCATATGCTGCGGCAATGCCAGTGCTGTAGTCGACATAGGAAACTGCTGCACGAGTGGGCATGGCACCGTCGCCGGTGATATGCATCGCTCCGCTCAATGCCTGTCCCGTTCCGTCAAAGCCGGTCAGGTTGCGGCTCGCTCCGATCGTCGAATAAGCCGAAATGGTGGTGAGGATAATGTCTGGCTTGAGGGCCCGCAGCTCGTCATAGCTCAGGCCGGCCTTGGTCAGTTGGGCGGGCGGCATGTTAACGATCACAACATCCGAAACCATGACCAGGGCTCGCAGCACTGATGACTCGTTTGGATCGCGAAAGTCGATCGCGAGAGATCGTTTTCCGCGGTTCATCTGAGCATAGAGCGCCCCATCGCGGTCGGGGCCAAGCGGCATGACATCGCGATCGGAAGCCCCGGAGACCGGTTCCACCCGAATCACATCGGCACCGAGATCGGCCAAGAGCGCCGCGCAGAGTGGTGCGGCGATGTAGCGGCCGAAATCGAGCACTCGCAAACCTGCAAGAATCGGCTCCGCCGGGTCGATTGAACGTTCCAATATATCGCTCCTCCTTGGCCGCGCTTTGTTCCGCCGCGTCTTTTTTGGCTTTCAAATCCCCACGGCGCATGTTAGCCGTTCCCTATGATGAATAGCATTCACATATTGCGATGCACGTTACAAGCCGAAAAATCCACACCTTCATTATCGGCGACTTTTGAAAAGGAGAAATCCATGGGACTTCAGTCCGACGTTCCGGACATCTGGAATTATTCCGCATTCGTCGAAGGCCAACTGCTTGGTTCGACTGAGTTTCGCATTGACGAGAACCGGCTTCGCCTTTGGTCAGGCATTTTTGATTGGCCCGCGATGTCTGAGCGTTTGTCCGTCAGTCTGCTCGTGAGCGCGATGATGGAGGCGTATCTCCACGTCGCGCAGCCGCGGCCACCTGGCAACATTCACGCCGGACAAAAGCTCTGGCTCCATGGGCGGGCGCCGCATCTGGGGGAGGCTCTCACCGTCACCACCCGTGTCGCAGGCAAGGAAGAGCGCAAAGGCCGCAAGTGGCTAGCCTTCGAGAGCAACATTACATCCGGTGGCGACTGGCTACTTAAGGGCGAAATCCTCACCATTTGGGCGGAGTGACGCTATGACATCGAACCTCGCGCTCCCGCCTCACCTCACACAGGCGCGCATCGAAACGAATGCGACGAAGACGGCCCGCTACGCGGCTTTGACCGCCGATTTTAATCCCATTCACGTCGATCCAGACTTTGCGCAACGCACGCCCTTTGGGGCGCCGATCAATCACGGCACCCTCGGGCTGTCTCTCTTGGCGCAGGCCATCGAAACGACACTCGGTCCCGTGCCGCATCAGGTGAACGTCCGCTTTTCAAGGCCCGCGCCGGTTGGCGTTTCGCTGATCGCCGCTGGCGACTTGCTGGAAACTGGCGACGGGTACCATGTCCATGTGACAACCGATGACGGCGTGCGGGTCATCGAAGGCACGCTACACCTCCTCGAACCTACCAAGATTGAACAGAAAGAAAGCTCTGATGACCGAAATTGATGATGAAACCTTCAACCAGCTCCAGGATGCCATCGATCGTTTCGTGACCGAGCGGCTGAAGCCAAACGAGATGCGCGTCGAGGAGTCCGACGAAATTCCCGAAGATCTTGTTGAAGAAATGAAGGAGCTGGGCCTGTTCGGACTCACGATTTCGCCCGATTACGGCGGTATCGGCCTGAATTGCCGACAAGAATCCGAGATTGCCATGATCCTCGGCCAGACGGCTCCGGCCTTTCGGTCGCTGTTCGGAACGAACATCGGCATCGGCGCGCGCGGCCTGATACTTGAAGGTACAGAAGAGCAGAAAGAGGCGTATCTGCCAAAATTGGCGAGCGGTGAGATGATTGCGTCCTTCGCCCTAACCGAGCCAGATTCGGGGTCTGATCCCGCGAGTCTCAAGACTAAAGCGGTGAGGGACGGCGACGATTATCTGATCTCGGGAACAAAGCGATATATCACAAACGCCTCGCGAGCCGGGCTATTCACCGTTATGGCGCGGACCGATTTCGAGCAGACCGGCGCGGGCGCGATTTCGGCTTTTCTCGTTCCTGCGGATGCGCCCGGCATTACGCTTGGTGCGAAGGACAAAAAGATGGGACAGCGCGGGACGACGACCTGCGACGTCATCTTCGAGAACGTTCGCGTTCCGGCAACTGCCATCATCGGGCAAGAGCCTGGGCAGGGGTTCAGACTGGCTATGCGGGTCTTGGATCGCGGTCGTATCCACATAGGCGCGCTGTCCACCGGGATGTGCAAACGGCTGATTCAGGAAATGGTCGCTTTCGCGACAGAACGCCGCCAATTTGGGCAGGTGATCTCTGAGTTCCAGCTCATTCAAGCGATGATCGCGGACAGCTACACCGAATTTTCGGCGGCTCAGTCCTTGGTTCGTGCCACTGCCGCGGAATACGACGCTGCCGGAGCCGCGCGGATCAATGCGTCCGCACTGAAATACTTCGCAACAGAGGCCGTGGGGCGGATTGCCGACCGAGCGGTGCAAGTCCATGGCGGGGCCGGTTACATGACCGAATATGCCGTCGAACGGTTCTACCGCGATGTACGGCTGTTCCGGATCTACGAAGGTACAAGCCAGATCCAGCAGCTGCTGATCGCTCGGCAACTCATCAAGAACGGTTTGTAACCTTGGAGGGAAACACCATGACCAAGACTTCCATGCTTGAAGGCAAATCCATTGTGGTCACTGGCGCCGGCGGCGGGATAGGCAGGGCGATCGCACTGGCCGCCGCTGCCGAAGGTGCTTCGGTCGTTGTGAACGATATCGGAGCCGCGCTCGATGGAAGCGGCGAGAATGCCGGGCCGGCCCACCAGGTGGTCGCGGAAATCCTCGACGCCGGGGGCGAGGCGGTGGCCGACACCTCCAGTGTCAGCGACCCGGCGGGGGCAGAAGCCATGATCGCCATCGCCCTAGACTCCTTCGGTCACATCGACGGGGTGGTAAACAATGCCGGAGTTCTGAGGGACGGGTTCTTTCACAAGATGTCCACGGACCAGCTTGATCAGGTCCTCAAGGTGCATCTCTACGGGAGCTTCAACGTCAGCCGCGCGGCGGCACCGCATTTCAAGGACCAAGGGAGCGGCGCCTTCGTGCACATGACGTCGACTTCCGGACTGATCGGCAATCTCGCTCAGGCTAATTATTCCGCCGCGAAAATGGGAATTGTCGGTCTGTCGAAATCGATTGCCCTTGACCTTCAAAGGTTCGACGTGCGCTCGAACTGCATCGCGCCTTTTGCCTGGAGCCGGATGATCAGCTCTATCAAGGCGGACACCGATGACCAAAAGGCACGCGTCGCGAAGCTTCAGCAGATGACGCCCGACAAGGTCGCGACCATGGTTGCCTATCTCCTGTCGGATGCGGCGCGGGACGTGAACGGCCAGATATTCTGCGTACGCAACAATGAGATTCTCCTGTTCAGCCAGCCGCGACCTGTCCGCTCCGTGCACAGGGGCGAGGGCTGGACGGTTGCGAGTATCGCGGAACATGCGATCCCGGCACTAAGATCGGCTTTCTATCCTCTCGATGTATCGGCCGAAGTGTTCTCATGGGACCCAGTGTGAACCTGACCTACCCGAAATGTCACGTTCCGCGCAAAGCCTCGTCTGGCGCGGAACGGCATTAGGCGATAATTGTCCGGCGAAAGAAAGATGGTGGATCGGCATGGGAAGAGAAGACTCGATCAAAGGGAAATCCGTCGGGGCGGTTCACAACGGTCTGCGCATCCTCCGATACGTTTCGGAACTTGGAACGCCGACTGGCGTGAACCAAATCGCTCGGACGACCGGCGTCAGCGCCAGCAGCAGCTTCAACATCCTCGGCACGCTAGTTCAGGAAGGTCTGATTAATTTCGACCACGATACCAAAACCTACTCGCCAGGGATCGGGCTGCTCGGCCTCGCGATTCCGCTGCTCCCGACAAATCCGATCGACCTTGTCACGCCGGAAATTGAAGAACTGTCGCGCAAGCATAACAGCCTGATCTGCCTATGGAACGTCACGGCTGACGAACGTATCGTCCTGAGCAACCGCGCCTCATCCTCGACGACGGTGCGGGTCGATATGAACCTGGGCGCGCGTTTGCCCGCCTATGTCGGCGCGGTTGGGCGTTGCTATGCCGCACTTCGAAATACGCCTGAAAAGATCCTGCGCGAGACCTTCGACAAGCTGCATTGGCAGTCGCCTCCGCGTTTCGAGGATTATCTCCTGGACATTGAAACAGCCCGACACTGCGGGTTTGCCTTCGATTTCGGCAACCTGTTCAACGGTCTCGAAATCACCGCGTCAGTGGTCACGGATGCCATGTCGCGTCCGCGCTACGGGTTGAGCGGCATATCAATCGCAGGACAGCAGTCGCGGGCGCAGATCGAAAGCCTCGCCAAGGACATCAAGCGGTCCGCCGATTGGATCGGCACCAATCTGTTCGGGGCGCCACAGGTCAGTCGTTGAAAAGATGGGGCGCCCGTGTTTCGTCCGACTGCCATAATAAACCTGCCTCGCCGTATGTGCCGGATATTGCACCGGCCCAGATCCCAGAGGTCACGAGATCGCCCACGATGTGATGGGCAAGCGTAGCGACAGCCTCGCTCGCGTGGCTCGAATGTCCGTTGCGGCGCTGGACCAGATACACGTTTCGCCGCAAATCTTGTTTCTCGAACCGCGCCAACCGCAACATTCCCTCTCGGGCGCTGCCGTTCACTGCATGGAAGGGAAGGATCGAACACCCCATGCCGCGCTCGACAAGCGTCTTGGTATTGGAGTACGAATCGATCTCGACCTCTGTGGTTAAAGTGAGATCGTATTGCCGCGCCCATCCGTCCAGAAGCGTGCGCAGCCCATGGGCCGTACTGGGTAGGATAAGCGGCAGATCCATCAACCGCGCCGGCGCGATACGTGCGGGCACATCCATGTTCTTGGGCGCCAGTAGAACCAATTCTTCACTCAGGAGCAGTTCGGATTCGAACGTCTTATCTTCGACGCGCATGTAGAGTACGGCGAGGTCGATGAGACCTTCTCGCAACCAGTTCAAAACAAATCCGCTCATTGCATCGCTGATGGTCAGCCGGACATCCGAAAACCGGTCTTTTACGGCAAGCACTAAGGGCACCGACAGGATGTCTCCGATCGTTCCCGGCAGCCCGAGACGAACGTCGCCCTTGGGCGAAGCGCCAAGATTTCGGACATCATCCTCTATCCGCGCAATCTCGTCCAAGACGATCTTCGCGCGATGCAGAAGGAGGGACCCTGCCTCTGTCAACGCGACGCCGCGGGCCTGCCGGATCAACAGTTTTGTGCCCAGATGCTCTTCCATATTCCGCACATGGAGCGACAGAGCCGGTTGCGCCACACCCAGGACCTGAGACGCTGCGGAGATGGACCCCGACTCAGCAATCTGCCGAAAATACTTCAATTGCTTCAGGTCCATGGACGCCTCCGGGCGTTAGCGACGAGTCGCAGTCATATATAAAGTTGGTATGGCTCGCCTCGCAAACCAATATTTGTGAGATGGCTGGGTCCACGGATATGGTCAGCGGACACAGAAGCGGAGCTAGTACGATGGCCGTTACCATAAACGAAGACTATCAGGATATACGCGAAGGCGTGCGCGCCCTCTGTGCCCAGTTTCCCGATGAGTATCATCGAAACGTCGACGAAGTCCGCGCCTATCCCGAGGAGTTCGTGGAGGCGCTGACGCGCGAGGGCTGGATGGCGGCCCTTATTCCCGAAGAATACGGCGGATCGGGTCTCGGCCTGACCGAAGCTTCTGTAATCATGGAAGAGATCAACCGATCCGGCGGCAACTCCGGCGCCTGCCACGGCCAGATGTACAACATGAATACGCTGATCAGGCACGGATCGGAAGCGCAACGTCAGGCCTATCTTCCGAAGATCGCCACGGGCGAATTGCGCCTGCAATCCATGGGCGTGACCGAGCCGACGACGGGCACTGACACGACCAAGATCAAGACCACCGCCGTCAAGAAGGGCGACCGCTATGTGGTCAACGGTCAGAAGGTTTGGATCAGCCGGGTGCAGCACTCCGATCTGATGATCCTCCTCGCGCGCACCACACCTCTTACCGAGGTGAAGAAGAAATCCGAGGGCCTCTCAATCTTCCTCGTCGATATCAAAGAGGCGATGAAGGACGGCATGACGGTCAAGCCGATCCCCAACATGGTGAACCACGAAACCAACGAATTGTTCTTCGACCATCTCGAAATCCCGGAAGAAAACCTGATCGGGGAGGAGGGCAAAGGGTTCAAATACATCTTGACCGGGCTCAACGCAGAGCGGGTGTTGATTGCGGCGGAATGCATTGGCGATGGCTACTGGTTCACCGAACGTGTCAGCAAATACGTCTCAGAACGCGAAGTGTTTGGCCGTCCTATCGGACAGAATCAGGGGGTGCAATTCCCCATCGCTGAAGCTTTCATCGAAGTCGAGGCCGCGAATCTCATGCGCTTCGATGCCTGCCGGCGCTTCGACAGCGGACTGGATTGCGGCGCTCAGGCCAATATGGCGAAATACCTCGCCGCCAAAGCCTCATGGGAAGCGGCGAATGCTTGCATCCAGTTCCATGGCGGGTTCGGCTTCGCCAATGAGTACGATGTCGAGCGCAAATTCCGCGAGACGCGGCTCTATCAGGTGGCACCGATCTCGACGAACTTGATCCTCTCCTACGTCGCCGAACACGTTCTGAAATTGCCGAGGTCTTTCTGATGGCGCGGCCGCTGGAAGGGATCAAGGTCGTTGCCATCGAACAGGCGGTCGCGGCTCCGTTTGCCACTGTTCGCCTAGCCGACGCCGGAGCGGAGGTCGTCAAGATCGAACGGACTGAAGGCGATTTCGCGCGCGGTTACGACGATGTGGCCAAGGGCCAGTCCAGCTATTTCGTATGGCTGAACCGTGGAAAAACATCCGTCGTGTTGGATCTCGCATCTCCCGAAGGAAAGGCTGAACTGAGCTGCCTTCTGAGCGAGGCGGACGTGCTGGTCCAGAATCTCAAGCGCGGGGCGCTGGACAGGCTCGGGTTTTCATTTGACAGGTTGGAGAAGGAGTACCCGCGGCTAGTGACCTGTTCGATCACCGGGTACGGCGAAGATGGACCTATGGCGGATCGCAAGGCCTACGACCTTCTGATCCAAGCGGAATCGGGTCTGTGCTCTATCACCGGCGGTCCAGACGAACCCTCACGCGTAGGTGTTTCGATAGTCGACATTGCCACCGGATCGACAGCCTATGGCGCCATCCTCGAGGCGCTTTTGCGTCGGGCCAAGACAGGGATGGGCGCGACGATCTCGGTTTCGATGTTCGATGTCATTGCCGATTGGCTTACTGTGCCGCTCCTGAATCATGAGGGGGGAAAGTCACCCCGTCGTGTCGGGATGGCGCATCCTTCCATCGCGCCATACGGCGTGTTCCGCGCACAGGACGGCAGCCAGATCCTGATCGCGATCCAAAGCGACCGCGAATGGGCAAAGCTCTGCGAGGTTTTTCTGGACCGCTCCGATCTGGCTGGCGACCCAACATTTGCCACCAACACAGCGCGCGTGGCCAACCGGCACAAAACCGATGCTGCCGTCGCGGTTGGCTTTGCCCGGCGCAGCGGGGAAGAGGCTATCGCTGCTCTGGAACGGGCCGATGTGGCGCTGGCTGCTGTCAATAACATGGCGGATCTCTCCGCGCATCCGCAACTGCGGCGGATTACGGTCGACACGCCGAACGGGCCGGTTTCTTATCCGGCACCCGCCCCGGTCTGGCGCGACGAGACGCCGGGCTACGGTCCGGTGCCTGCTCTCGCCCATCCTGAACCGGTGGATTGAGCCATGCAGATCGACCTCGAACATCTTCAAGAATGGATCGGCCGCGAGGAGCACACAGGCGAGACATTGACGCCAGCGCTGATTGCCCGTTTCAATGCGACCTTCGATCGGATTTCGGCAACCGAAGAGGGCTCCGACGCGCCGGCGCTTGTACACTTCTGCCTTGGACAGCCCAATGTGCCGACGGCAGAGCTTGGCCATGATGGGCACCCGGCAAGGGGCGGGTTCCTCCCACCCGTTCCTTTGCCGCGCCGAATGTGGGCCGGTGGGGCGGTTGAGTTCCACACAGCGATCAGGATCGGTGACCATGTGACCCGGCGCTCGGTGATCGAAGACGTGCGCGTGAAACGGGGCCAGAGCGGTACATTGTGTTTTGTTACCGTGCGCCATCACGTCGAAAGTGGCGGTCGCGCTGCCCTGACCGAACGTCAGGACATTGTCTATCGTGATGCGCCAGCTACCTCTGACGCGTCCCCCGTCAAAACGCCGGAACGTGCTCCTTTTGGCAAGTATCGGGCACAGGTCTTGGCAAGCGCTCCTCTTCTCTTCCGCTATTCCGCGCTGACCTTCAACGCGCACCGCATCCATTACGATCTGCCCTATGTGCAGGGCGAAGAACACTATCCCGGCCTCGTGATCCACGGGCCACTTCAGGCAACCATGCTCTGTCAATATGCCGCTGAACTGCGGGGCTCTACGCCAACAAGCTTCCGCTTCCGCAGCCGATCGCCGATCTTCGGCCCGGATGTCTTCACGCTAAACGCCGCGCATGACGGGGACGCTCTGAACCTCTGGACCGCACAGTCGGATGGTTCGGTCAGTATGGAGGCCACCGCAGAATGGTAATGCCTGATATTCTGCATGCGCTGCTTTTCGTACCGGCGAACCGGCCCGAGCGTTTCGCCAAGGCGGCGGCGTCGCATCCTGACGCGGTGATCTTGGATCTGGAGGATGCGGTGGCGGCGGTGGACAAGGAGACCGCCCGCACCTTGCTTGCTCGCGATTTCACCGACCTGCCTGTTATCGTCCGCATAAACCCTGTCGGTACGCCATGGCATGCGGCTGACCTGCAGGCCGTCGCCGCTTTGCGCCCGGATGCGGTCTTGCTGCCGAAATCCGAGAACCCGGCGCAAGTGGCAGCCGTCGCAAACAAACTTGGCGATATCGCGCTATTAGGTTTGATAGAAACCGCGCGCGGTTTGGCTGACGCCCGGGCTATTGCCACGCTGGACGGCGTGCAGCGGCTGGTTTTCGGGTCAGTGGATTTTTGTGCGGATCTCGGCATGTCGCTTGACCGGGACCTCTTGCTGCCAGCCCGGTTCGAACTGGTGCTTGCTTCACGACTGGCCGGCATTGGTGCCCCAATCGACGGCGTAACTACCCGACTTGACGATCCGACTGCGGCGACGGGCGACGCGAGCCATGCCCGGGCGCTTGGAATGGCGGGCAAACTCTGCATCCATCCCAGGCAGGTGGCAGACGTCAAGTCAGCCTTCGCTCCCAGCGAGGTCGAAATCGCTTGGGCAACCCGCGTGCTTGCGTCCGGCGATGGGGCGGTGTCCCTGGATGGCGAAATGATCGATGCGCCGGTGCGAGCACGCGCGCGCAGCATTCTTGCCGCGATGAAACCGCTCTTCGAGGAGCAACAGAAGGAGAACCGCATATGAAGGTCCTGGTACCGGTCAAGCGCGTGATCGACTACAACGTGAAAGTTCGCGTGAAAGCGGACGGATCGGGTGTCGATCTGGCAAACGTGAAAATGTCGATGAACCCATTCGACGAAATCGCCGTCGAAGAGGCCATTCGCCTCAAGGAGGCCGGCAAGGCCGATGAGGTCATCGCGGTCTCTATCGGCGTCAAGCAGAGCCAGGAAACCCTGCGCACAGCGCTGGCTATGGGCGCTGACCGCGCCATTCTGGTGATCGCCGCCGATGACGTGCACACCGACATCGAGCCGCTGGCCGTCGCCAAGATCCTGGCCGCCATCGTCAAGGAAGAAGAGCCGGGCCTTGTCCTGTGCGGCAAGCAGGCGATCGACAACGATCTGGGCGCTACCGGGCAGATGCTGTCAGCTCTGCTGGGCTGGTCGCAGGCGATGTACGCCAACAACGTGGATATCGACGGTGATCATGCCGTGGTCACCCGTGAGGTCGACGGCGGCCTGCAGACCATCAAGGTCAAGATGCCGACCATCATCTCGACCGACCTGCGTCTGAACGAGCCGCGCTACGCCTCGTTGCCCAACATCATGAAGGCCAAGAAAAAGCCGATGGATGAAAAGACCGCCGCCGACTACGGCGTCGATGTCACGCCGCGTCTGGAAATCGTCAAGACCGGTGAACCGGCGGCGCGTGCCGCTGGCGAAATCGTTGGCTCTGTCGATGAACTGGTGGCAAAGCTCAAGGAAAAGGGGATCATCTGATGGCTGTTCTGCTGATTGCCGAAATTACCGATGGCGCGCTGGCCATGGATGCCACCGCCAAGACCGTCGCCGCCGCCAAGGCGCTGGGGGATGTGACCGTGCTGGCCGCGGGTGCATCTGCCAAGGACGCCGCCGCTGAGGCCGCCACGATCGAGGGCGTGTCCAAGGTGCTGCTGGCCGAGGATGACCTGTATGGTCACCGTCTGGCAGAGCCGGTTTCCGCTCTGATCGCCTCTCTCGCAGGCGACTACAGCCACATCGTGGCCCCAGCGACCACCGACGCCAAGAACATCCTGCCGCGCGTGGCCGCGCTGTTGGACGTGATGGTGCTGACCGACGTGACCGCCGTCATCGACGCCGACACGTTTGAGCGTCCGATCTATGCCGGCAACGCCATTCAGACGGTGAAATCGAAGGACGCGAAAAAGGTTATCACCTTCCGCACCGCGACCTTTGACGCAGCTGCCGCGGGGGGCTCTGCCCCGGTCGAGGACATCGCCACCGGCGAGAACCCCGATTTGTCCGCATGGGTCGAAGACAAGGTCGCCGCCAGCGACCGTCCCGAACTGACCTCGGCCGGTATCGTCGTGTCCGGCGGACGCGGTGTTGGCAGCCAGGACGATTTCGCCCTGATCGAAAAGCTGGCTGACAAGCTGGGTGCCGCCGTTGGCGCGTCGCGTGCGGCTGTCGACTCGGGCTTTGCCCCGAACGATTGGCAGGTTGGCCAGACCGGCAAGGTTGTCGCCCCGGACCTGTACGTCGCCGTCGGTATCTCGGGCGCAATCCAGCACTTGGCCGGTATGAAAGACAGCAAGGTCATCGTCGCGATCAACAAGGACGAAGAGGCCCCGATCTTTCAGGTCGCCGACTACGGACTGGTCGCCGACCTGTTCCAGGCCGTCCCAGAACTGACTGAGAAGCTCTAGCAACTGTATTTCTCAGGCGGCTTGATTGGCCCATTTCTGGCGAGATTTGCAGAGCGCGTTCGCAATCATAGCGAGCTTGCCTGCGACGGCTGTGTTGACAACCATATATGGCTTTCCCCCGGCTCGCAGGCGGTCAGCGAAGGTTTTCAGGATCGGGTTGTGATGACTGGCAACGAGGGCCGCCTGAAACATGACGTGTCGCAACTGGCGCCGTCCTCCTCCAATGGCACGCTTGCCCCGCATTGCGCCGCTGTCATGTGCGATTGGGGCCAGCCCCGCAAGCACGGCGGCCTGTTCACCCTAGAGTTGGCCGGGCTCGGGCCTCTCGGCGATCAGCATAGTGCTGGCGACGGGGCCGATCCCGGGAACGGAACGCAGGATATCGGCAGTCGCAGCCAGGTCATCATCCGAGACCATTGTCTGCTCGATCCGCACTTCCAACTCTGCAATCTGTGTATCGAGAAGGTCTTTCAACTCGGCATCCATGGCGGCAAACATATCCGCCGATCCCAGCTTCCCCTGCGCCTTGATCTGCGCCAGAAGCCGTTTGCGTGTTTCGAAGAGCTGTCCGCGCTTTGTTACCGACGCCTGGAGAAGGCACAACTTTTCATGTGGCAATACACGTCCCACATCCGGTCGGAACGCCATGAAGCGCGCAATGAGTTCCGCGTCGTTCCTGTCGGTCTTACCGCCTGTGCCCCTGGCTGCTGAAGACCGCGAACAGAAGACCGACCATGATCGAAGCAACCTACCTCAAGGCCCACCGAACAGCGTCCAACATGGGTGTCAATAAGGGGCGCGCGGCCGCCTGGTTGGCCGCACCAAAGGCGGTATGAACATCAAGTCGCACGCCAATTGCGATAGCGAGGGCCGCCCTATCAACTTGCTCGTCACTGCCGACCCGGTCAGCGACTACATCGGAGGCCGAGGGTTGCTGGATGGCATGCTAGCCGTCAAATGGCTGCTCGGGGGTAATCCTCCCGTTTTTAACGGGACGTTGTCGTAGAATTTACGCAGCCATTTTCAGTTTCATTGCGGGCGTGATGCCACCAATGGCCATGTTCGGGCGATCGTTGTTGTAGGACCAGAGCCACTGGGTGGCGAAGTGCTGAGCCTCCTCGATGCTGTTGATGATGTATTGGTCTAGCCATTCGTGCCGGACGGTGCGGTTGTAGCGCTCGATGTAGGCGTTCTGCTGGGGCTGGCCGGGCTGGATGTGAGCCAAGGCAATGCCATGTTTCTCAGCCCAATCCAGCAGTGCCTGACTGATATATTCCGGGCCGTAACACCTTCGGAATGTTGTTGATGTTGAGGCTATGATTGCCTGCGCAGCCTCCAAATAGCGCAGCAGGTGATCATAGCCGGGTCTCAGGTCCCTACAGTGGTTTTGCACAAACAGAGGTGGTCCCGGATTTTCGACCAGTTTGCCGCCTTGCTAAGCTATAGCATTGGTTTCATTTCAGGCGGCGGCCTTCAGGTCCGGAGATCGTCTACCATAGGCCTCGTCCGGCGTCAGGAGCCCATGTGATGAGTGCGGGCGTCTTTCGTTGTAATAGGTGATCCAGTCACCGATCCCGTTGCGGGCTTCGGAACCGGTTTCGAAGGCGTTCAAGTAGACGCATTCGTATTTGAGGGATCGCCATAGCCGTTCGATCATCCGGTTGTCGATCCAGCGCCCCCGACCATCCATCGAGATTTTGACCTTCGCATCGCGCAACACCTCGGTGAAATCGGTGCTGGTGAATTGCGAACCTTGATCGGTGTTGAATATCTCGGGGACACCGTATCCGGCCAGCGCTTCTTTCAAAGCCTCAACGCAAAACCTCGCGTCCATGCTGTTCGAGAGCCGCCAGCTCAGCACCTTCCGGCTATGCCAGTCCATGACGGCCACGAGATAAAGAAAACCACGGCGCATGGGAATGTAGCTGATGTCAGCACACCAGACCTGGTTGGGCCGGGTGATTGGCAAGTCCTTCAGAAGATATGGATATATCTTGTGCTCCGGGTGCTTCTTGCTGGTCTTCGGTTCCTGGTAGATCGGCACCAACCGCATGAGCTTCATCAGCCGCCGCACACGATGCCGCCCGCATTTATGTCCCGCGCGAGCCAAGTGCCGGGCCATTTGCCGGGACCCATACCACGGCGTCTCCAAGAACTGCCGATCGATAATTTCCATAAACTTCAGGTTCTCGGCGCTTTCACCGCGCGGCTGGTAGTAGAGGCTTGAGCGTGCCAGTGTCAGCAGGCTGCATTGCCGCCGGACGCTGAGATCAGGATGGTCTTTCTTCACCGCTTTTTGCCTCCAGCGCCGAGGACGAAACTGGAGGCTTCCGACAAAAAATCCCGTTCCACGACCAACTGCCCGATCTTTCCTGTCGCACATGCAGGCATGTGCTGTCGGACAGTGGGACGTGTAGCTTTTCGACCTCTGCCGCCGATATCGTCGGCTCCGCGGTCGCCTGGCCATTGAAGGCTGCGGCCATGTTCTCGATCACAGTCCTCTTCCAGCCGCTGATCATCGTGGGGTGGATGCCATACTTCTTGGCAAGTTCGGCTGTCGTCAGCTCCTCCCGGATGGCTTCCAGAGCCTCCTTCGCCTTGAACTCTGCCGAATAGCGTTTCCGTTTGGTCATTTCTGTGCGTTCTTCCTCAGGCGCTACAGCTTAGCACCTGGTCCGAAATCCCGCGACCACCTCTGTCACATTAACTCGCCCAGTCTGCAGGTTAGGATACTGATGGCGCATCAAGCGGCGTTTGCCGCGGTTTCCCACGCCTCGAAAGCTTCGAGCCGATGGTAGCGTATAGTAAGAGCGGAACGACGGCGGGCTGGGACGGAGAAGGAATTTCGGGTTGCGGACTGCATGGAGACGAAGCGTTGCAATCCACCAGGCGATCGGAAGCCTTGCATTACTCGCTCTCGTTTCCTGAAGGGCAGGTGGCTGTTCTCCGCTCGGTTGTCGAGCCCCTTGTGTGACCAATGATCAAGACCAGGCGCGACCTCGCGCTTGGCGGCGCCGTAGGATCGCAGTTTGTCCGTAATTATCCTTTTGGGAACGACGCCCCAGCGTTTCATCAGCTTGACCAAAAGCCGCTTCGCCGCGCGCTTGTCTCGTCTCGATTGCAGGATCTCCTCACGAACAACGCCGTGTTGGTCGACGGCACGCCACAGCCAGTAAGATCGGCCCGCGATCTTCACGACGACTTCGTCTAGGTGCCAGACATCGCTGAGGCGCGGTTGCCGTCGCCGAAGAACGTGGGCGATCAGGGGGCCGAACTTGACGGTCCAGCGCCGGATCGTCTCATACGAAACGTCCACGCCACGTGCCAGCATCATCTCCTCGACCTCGCGCAGGCTCAAGTTGAACCGGACGTAGAGCCAGACAACATGAGCAATGATCTGGGGCGGAAACCGATGGCGTTTGTAGCTGATTATCTCTGTCTGCATCGGCATCGCCTAAGACGAGATCAATGAATCAGCAACCTCAGGCCCGTTAATGTGACAACACCACAATGGATGTTTGCTCGGCACACACTTCTCAAGATCAGCACAGCTGACAGGCGTTACGCCCGCATCGTCCGTTCCGCGCAACATCATCTCCAGATGCCATCCGCAGAATGAACCATGTTCTCAAAGTCGGGTCGAGAAGTACTTTTTCAGCAGCCTGTTAAGGTTTCAGGTCAGGTCTTTAAATCAAGTGAGGCATTTGGGAACTGCATAGTTCCGTTTACCACACTGTTTTTTAGGGGTTTTTATAGTTTGACACGCTTTTTATAAACCATTAGGTTTCTTATTATCATCGAGTTAGGGAGGAGACAAAAATGAAATTTTATGATTGGGATTTTGCGCCCAACTGCCGCCGCCTGCGGATGTTCCTGCTGGAGAAGGGCATCGAAATTCCCCGAGAGGAGTGCATCACCCCGCAGATCGCTCTCAAGGATGGCTACGAGAAGACATACAAGCACTACATGGTGCCCATGCTGGAATTGGACGATGGCACTCAAATAGGCGAAGTGATCGCAATCTGGAACTATCTTGAGGGGGTGCACCCCGAGCCGAACTTGTTGGGGCGGTCTCCGTTGGAAAAGGCCGAAATTATCGCGTGGGAGCGACGTGCCTATGATGAGGGGATGATTGGATACGCTGAAATCTTCCGTAATTCACACCCAAACTTCGTCGACCGTGGGCTGCCCGGATACATTGAGCCTATTGCGCAGATTCCGGACCTCATTGAGCGTGGCAAAAAGCGGGTGGCGCACTTTCATGAAAAATTCAACTCGCGGCTTGCCGATAACGAATTTGTAGGCGGCGACAATTTTTCTGTCGCGGATATAACTACAATTACGGTTGTGGATTTCGGCCTAGCACTGGAGATGCCCATTCCCAAAAGCGCGCCCCATGTACAGCGCTGGTACGACATGGTGAACGAGCGCGAAGGTGTACAGCTTAGCAGGCCCAGGCACCTACCGGACGGGACGCCCGTGGAACAAGCAGCCTAGCGGCATCGAGGGGGCGATCTTTCGGCCTATCCAAACGGAGCGCTGCAACTCGAAAAATATGCTTCAACCAGCATGGATCCCAGTTCACTACCCCGGCGGGCGCGTCTGCCCGCCGGATGGGACACATTTTGTCGCTATCCGAAAAGGCACCTCCAGGTTGGGGTCTTACTGATCGGTGCGAGCGGCCCATTTAAAATACAAAGGACGCATCCTGTGCAAGAGGTGGAAATCGATCTATACACATGGGCTACTCCCAACGGGTGGAAAGCATCCTGTACTCTTGAAGAGCTAGGGATCCCGTACAAAACCCACCCGATTGATATCATGAGTGGTGACCAAAAGGCGGAGAAGTACCTTCAAATCAACCCAAACGGACGAATTCCTGCAATCATAGATCGGGGTAACGACAATTTTGCAGTGTTTGAGTCTGGCGCGATTATGATGTACTTGGCGGATCGGGCGGGTCGGTTGCTGCCAACCGAAGGCAAGGCGAGAAGCCAGGTCATTCAATGGCTTATGTTTCAAATGGGCGGGTTGGGCCCAATGCAGGGGCAGGCCAACGTATTTCACCGGTATTTCCCGGAAAAGATTCCCAGTGTCATAGGTCGCTATCAAAACGAGGTTTCCCGGCTGTACACCGTTTTGGAGCGCCAGCTGACTGACAATGAGTGGTTGGCCGGGGAGTTTTCAATTGCCGATATTGCGAATTGGTCGTGGTGCCGAATTCACAATTGGGCTGGTGTTTCTTTAGAGGAAATGCCGAATCTTTCGCGTTGGATATCTAGGATCGAAAGCCGCCCGGGATGTGCTCGTGGCGTCGAGATCCCTCACAAGGTAAACTACAATGATGCCGAGCAGGAAGACATTGACGAGTTTTCCAAGAATATACAGGGGATCTTGAGCCGATAAACATCTCTGAGGCTTTTACGCCAGCCAACTAAACAAATTGGAGGTCGCAAAAATAATGGCGAAAGCAATACACTCAATGATGCGAGTTCTTGACCTGGAGAGCTCGATTGAATTCTACAAAAATGCATTTGGTCTGAATATACTAAGTAAATTCGATTTCGAGGATTTTGTACTTGTGTACTTGAAGAATGAGGAAACGAAATTTGAGGTCGAACTTACAAAAAATAAGTCTAGAACTGAGCCCTATGACTTGGGCGACGGGTATGGTCATTTGGCCTTTTCAGTGGTTGACTGCAAAAGTGAACGTGATCGGTTGATCCAGTTGGGATTTAAACCCGGCAAGATCGTAGAGTTCTTCCGAGAAGAAGAGTTATTTGCCCGGTTTTTCTTTTTACAAGATCCTGATGGGTACAAAATTGAGGTTCTCGAACGCTGCGGCAGATTCACATAATACACTATAGTAATCGTCGTTTTTGGGAGGGAACGTCTATGCAAATAACACTCAAGCAGCTTGAAATAGTGCATGCTATCGTCATTGCGGGTTCTATTAGTGGGTCGAGGACAGTTCTGCAACTTTCTCAGCCAACAATTTCTCAGCAGCTAGCCAAGATTGAGGAAGAACTGGGGACGCAGCTGGTAAGTCGAGGGCGAGCGGGGAAGTTGACTTTAACTCCTGCAGCCGACTTTTGGAACAAAACCGCAGGGCAACTTTTGGGATTGCCAGAATGGCCATGTAGCCGTTTCAGTGGTTGATTGCAAAACGTGAACGTGATCGGTTGATCCAGTTAGGATTTAGACTTGGCAATATCTAGAGTTCTTCCGAGAAGATGAACTATTTGCCCGGTTTTTTTTCATACACAATCCTGATGGGTACAAAATTGAGGTTCTCGAACGCTGCGGCAGATTCACATAATACACTAAAATAATCGTCGTTTTTGGGAGGGAACGTCTATGCAAATAACACTCAAACAACTTGAAATAGTGCACGCTATTGTCACTGCCGGTTCTATTAGTGGGGCGAAGAGGGTTCTACAACTTTCTCAACCAACAATTTCTCAGCAGCTGGCCAAGATTGAGGAAGAACTGGGAACGCAGCTGGTAAGTCGAGGGCGAGCGGGGAAGTTGACTTTAACTCCTGCAGGCGACTTCTGGTACAAAACCGCAGGGCAAGTTTTGGGGTTGCTAGACTCTTCCAAGAAACAGCACAAATCACGGTTTGATTCCAAACGCTTCGTTCTCGGATTTGGCACTACCCCATCCTTCCGTGGTCCCTTTACTGAAACGGTCGCACAGGCAGCGATGGAAATGGATCGATTCGTTCGTGTAGACTTGAATTGGGCCGCGACTTCTTGTGAAGTTGTTGAGATGATAAAGAGCCATAAAATAAACTGTGGTGTAGTTAGCTTGGCCAGCGTTGAGTCCAGTAAGGCCATTTTTTCTTTAGAACCATTGTGTCACAATAGAATAGTTTGGGCTGTGCCTCGAACTATTTCAGAAAGTGTTATTTCTAAAGTTCTGAGCGAAGGTGTTGCGTCTAGTGATCGATATGGGGCGCTCTTGCGATACGTTGATGTCCATGCGGCGGATCATTGGCGGGAACGAAGCGACGGGTGGTATCGGACGACTGTGCCTTTTGCTGCCCCGCAATTTGGGTGTACGTCTCACCAGGACGCAATGGACATTGTTGCTGCGGGATTAGCTACGTCGCTTTGTCCGTTTTCAATGGTTCCCAATCTCCCTGTGTCTGTCAGGGAGCGGGTACACTTCTATGATCTCAGAGAGTTCTCGGAAGAGCTGGTCTTCGCAATGCCCAAGCATCTTTCGAGTTTAAAAATATTTGCATCGCTGGGAAGCCGCATTGGTGCTCTCGTGAAAGACAGCATTGCGAATATTGCTCCGCCGCGCGATCTTCGATCAGTATTGGGTGTTGCTCCGTTGAGTGTCGTTGGGGCTGCCTAGCGGGCTCATCCCACCGGATTTGATAGATGAGACGGGAAAAATCCTTACGGGATTTCGTTCCGCGTTTCCGAGGACGCGAACACTTTCGGGAAAATTGGAAGCCTCCGGAAAAATTAGTAGTTGAAGTACAGTGGAGTTAGTGGGCAATGAGTTGGCTTTGTGCGATTCGAATCAAGGTGAAGTTTTGCGTCAAGGCTTCTCATAGCCACCCTCATTCCGCGGAACTGGAAGTGGAAAATCCTATTTCACATATTGGACCGGAAAGAAGAACTCCACTGTATCGTCAACGAACGAAAGCCAAAATGAATATCAGTTAAGTCTAATATGGGAGGAAGTCGTGAAAACAAGGTTTGCGTCAATTGCAGCCATTCCAGGAGTGGCCATGGTACTACCTGGCGTCTCTCGAGCGGAACCAAAAACGCCAGAACGTTTGGTCAACGCGGGGTCGAGAACAAAGCAGCCAACTGGCTTATGGTGCATCGCGCTTATGACTGGCACCGATATTCTCAGGTAAATGAAATAAACGGCGGAAACGTCCACGGGCTGAAACTCGCATTTTCGTTGCCGTTGGGTGGCACCGAACTATCGGCTTATGGACCCGTCGTCGCTGAGGACAATCCAGCAGAGTGGCCGTCATGCCCAGCGAGAGATACGGTCGGCGTAATTGTCTGCTGAAAACAGATCACCACAGAGAACATCAAGCATCTTGAAGAAAGATCTTGAGATGTAGGCCGGTTGCAAACTTCAACCGTTGTAGAGGAGGAAACCTTATGGAGATTCGACACTGGGGCTTAACGCAAAGCATCCCGGAAACGGAAGGCGGCGACCCGCGTGATGCGCTTCGGACCGCACGAGCCGAAGTCGGCGGCTATTCAACCCCGATTACGTTCAGCGACCATGAACGCCAGCTGCTTATTGCGATCTGCAACGAGATCATCCCGCCGGGAGACGGCTATCCGGCGCCCGGAGACGTTGGTGTGATCGATGAATTCTTCGTCTACTACATCGCGCCCACGGGAACGACCGTCACCCGCTTCCCGCATGCGACGGAAGACTCGTTCAAGTCTGACTTGGCCAGACTGGGACACGAATTCCTCGAGAAAGACCGCGCCGGGCGCGTTGCCGAGCTCAAGCGATTGGAGACGGAACAGCCGGAATTCTTTGGTCAGCTGCGGGCGCTGACTTACGGCGGATACTATTCCCGCCCCGAGACGATTGCCGCGCTGCGCCGCCATCATGACGCCGGCCGGGACTATCGCGGAGCGCCGCAACCCTACGGCTACGAACAATCGACGATGGACTGGGGCGACATGACTCCACCCAAGAAGGGGGTCAGCTACACCCGCACCGACGCGGTGAAGAAGCTGGTTTAGACGGGCCAGTGTCCGCTCTCACCTGAAATCATCCATACAAGAAAGTACAGATCGTGAGTATGATCAAGCAGAACAATGTGACCGACGTGCTCGTCATCGGCTCAGGCATGGGCGGGGGCGCGATGAGCAAGCGTCTCAGCGATGTCGGCATGAAGGTAGTGTGCCTGGAACAAGGCGACTGGGTCCACCCGACGCAGTACCCACACTTCCACGACGAATGGGAATTCGAGAAATATCGTAGTTGGGACTTCAACACCAATTTCCGCAAGGGACCGGAGGATTATCCCGTCACCGGCGTCGCGCTGCCACGAATGGTCAACGCGGTCGGCGGCAGCACCACTATCTTCGCCGGCCACTGGTTTCGCTACCGGCCTGTCGATTTCCGCAAGGGCACCGAGCATGGTCTTGAGGGAACGATCGACTGGCCGTTTACCTACGAGCATCTGGCACCCTTTTACGACATCAACGACGCCGAGGTCGGGGTCGCGGGACTGAACGGCGATCCGAGCTACCCGCCGCGCTCGCCGCGTTACACCCCGCCGATCAGACCGGGCAAGGGCGGCCGCCGTATGGCACAGGCCTGGAACGAACTGGGCTGGCAATGGTGGCCGACCGACAACGCGATCCTGACGCGCGGCAAGGATGGACGGTTGCCGTGCAACGACTGTGGCAACTGCCTGAGCGGATGCCCGCGCGGGTCGCTTGGCGGAACGGCTAACTCCTATTGGCCTAAGGCGCTACGCAACGGTGTAGACCTGCGGACCAACGCGCGCGTCGAGATGATTGAGACCAAAGACGGACGCGCCACTGGGGCCGTCTATATCGACCGGCTGACCGGCGAGCGCCACCGCGTCAGCGCGCAGATCGTAGTGATCGCTGCCAACGCCATCGGGACGCCAAGGCTGATGCTGATGTCGGCCCAGAAGGACCATCCCGACGGGCTCGCCAACAGCAATGGGCTGGTCGGCACACACCTGATGCACCACACATGGTCGTTCGCCGATATGTGGTTCAAGGACCCGATCGAAGGGTTCAAAGGGGCGATGGGCTGCTCCGTGCATTCCCAGGAGTTCTATGAGACTGATCCCTCCAGGGGTTTCGTCAACGGGATGACGTTGCTGACCCTGGGCAGCTTCGGTGCGGCCTACAGCGCCATGGGTACCCACACCGCACCACCGGACCCGTGGGGCGCAGGCCACCGCGAAGCGTTCAATCGGCATTTCGGCCACCACGTCGTCTCCTTCCTGCAAGGTGAAGACCTGCCGGTTCGCACCAACCGCGTTACGCTCGATCCGGAACTTACCGATTCCAGCGGACTGCCTGCGGCCCATATCAACTACAAGATGTCCGAGAACGACATCGCGCTGGGTGATTTCGGGACGAAGCGGCTGCACGAGGCGGCCGAAGCGGCGGGCGCGGTCGACGCGCACTTTACCGGTGTGATGAAAGATCCACCGGGTTGGCACCTGATGGGGACCTGCCGGATGGGTAATTCGCCGCAAGACTCCGTCACCAACGCCTATAACCAGACTTGGGATGTGCCCAACTTGTTCGTGGTGGATGGCAGTTCGCTGACGACCGGCGCGGGGGTGAACCCGACCAGTACGATCGGGGCGGTCGCGGTGCGGTGTGCCGAGTTCATTAAGGCAAAACACGCTGACATTGCGGGTCAGACGAAGACGCCAGCGAACAACAACGTCTCTTGGTAATTTGGGTCGAGCGGTGCGGCCGCACCGCTCGACCCAGAGCAATCGTGTTACCGGCGGAGGAAAAACCAGCCACCAGTGGGGTGCGCCCTTCTGATTGGACACATCAGGCGGCCTGTTTTGACCGGGCCGGAGCGTTTCTCTCCTCGAACTGAATGGCGCTCAGGTAGCCGAGCGCCGAGTGCAGCCGCGTGGCGTTGTAGACGTCATCGATGAAGGTGGGCAAGTCTGCGGCGACATCGTCGAAGGTTTCACACTCGGTACCGGAGACAGATTCGGCACCGTAGCCAAGGCAGATCCACTTGATCTCGGGAAAGGACAGGAGCCGCCGCGCGCTTCGCCAGGCAACATCGGTGTGCTGCTTGTTGCCTGATCTCGGCGGTGCCGAGAGCGTTGAAGCGGTTCATAAGTGCAATGCGAATGTAGATTTCAGCGGTCTACCGCGAAGAGAAGCTGCAGTTGAGGAAGCGCGGCGGCCGGAAACGGGCCCTCGGAACGCGCAGGCCGATGCAGGTGCCCGAGCGATCGAATGAGCGCTGGAGCCTGGATTTCGTCTCAGACGCCTTCACTGACGGACGGCGGTTTCGTGTACTTGCAATCGTGGATGACTTCAGCCGCGAATGCTTGGCATTGGTCGCAGACACGTCGCTCTCGTGGCTGCGTGTCACGCGGGAACTCACGGCGATCATGGTCCGGCGAGGAAGGCCGAAGACCATAGTCAGCGACAACGTCCTATGCGCGGAATAATTGGCTGATTTGGCATCAGGTCATTGTCATGCTGAAGCGTTCCAGCACGTTCGAATGTGTGTCAGTTCGGCATTTTGGTCAACAACATGTCTCTCCCATAACAAACACAGAGTACGCTTATTGCGGCTCTCACCGTCCTTAAGACGAGATCTTCGGGTCGTTGAGCAGAAGGCCTGAACATTATCTACGAGGTCGAATGCTCGCCTCTACGGCCCTTACAGAGAAAGGTCCTTCTGCTGTCAATCATCCCTCAAAGAAGGGACGATAGGGTTCGCCGCGGTTTATTATCCCATGCACGGTGCGGGCCATTTTTGCGGCGATTGCGGTATACGCCTTGCGACGTAAATGCGTGTTTTGACGATCCTTGGCGATGTAACGCTCGAACTTGTCGCGGAAGCTGTTGGTCTTTTGCATGATGGCGACCTGACCGGCCATCCAGAGCGTGCGGCGTAATCTGGCATTCCCATATTTTGAGAGCTTGGTTTGGCCACGGAATGTGCCCGACTGGATCGTTGCGAGGTCCATCCCACAGAACTTCAAAAATTGGCGGTGATGCCGAAAGCGGCGCAGATCGCCTGCTTCTGCAAGGATGGTCAGCGCGTTGATCAGCCCGATCCCTGGGATGGATGTTAGCAGTTGATAGTCGTCGTTGGTCTTGAGAAGCTCAACGGCGCGATCCTCAATCTCGTTGCGTTTGGCAATCAGGCCGCGCCCTTCACCCAAGACCAAACGGAACATCCTTGCAGCGTCGGAGTCCGGCGCAATTGGCAGGCCTACAGAGAACTTGGCGGTCTGATAAATATCTGCAAGCAAACGCTCTTTTGACACTTTGCGGCCGACCACGTCCCAAGCATCTGCAATGAAAGCCTCTTGGTCCATGGCAGAGATGAAATGCGGTGAAGGATAACGTTCGAGAAAGGCAAAGAACCAATCGCTGCGTGAGCTGCGATGAAAGCGGTCAGCCTCGGGCCAATACAGCGGCAGGTAGTGGGTCAGCACCCGATGCCAAAGTTCCGTCTTTGAGCGCGAGACTATGTCGTGCGTCTTGGACAACTCCTGAAGATCATTCGTACCGCTCAGCATTGGGTCGTGGTAAAACTGCTCGTTCCCGATCAGCATCATATGCAGGATGACTTGCGCGTCTTTCGGATCGTTCTTGTCCCAACTGTTGTTCAAAGCCTCACGGGTGCGCGCCAATGCGACCGAAGACACCAGCTTCACATCGAAACCGGCCACCCCAAGCCGGTAAGCGAGAGCGCGATGGTAATTGCCTGTAGCCTCAAAAGCCGCGCGGACAGGACGATCATACTCTGAGAGTGTAGAGATCAATCGATTGAATTCGTCGAGCTGGTTGAGAACGGTCAAACGGCGGCGGCGCTTTCGGCCCGGAACAGCGATCAAGACTTCATGGCGGGCCTTTGCGATACCAATCGCAACCAAAACAGGCTCGGTTTGTGCAATAGTGGCATCGGTCATAGTCGGTCTCCCTTGCGGCGTGGTTTGTGCAAAACCACTGTAGGGACCTGAGACCCGGCTATGATCACCTGCTGCGCTATTTGGGGGCTGCGCAGGCAATCATAGCCTCAACATCAACAACATTCCGAAGGTGTTACGGCACCGAACTGACCAGCATAGCGGTGCTCAGATGGTGCCAGGAGACGCGGATCGACTGGCATTACATCGCGCCAGGTAAGCCGATGCAGAACGCCTTCGTGGAAAGTTTCAACGGTAGCTTCAGAGATGAACTCTTGAACGAAACCCTGTTCTCGTCACTTGCCGAGGCCCGCGAGAAGATCACAGCATGGAAGGAAGACGACAACCGACACAGACCCCACTCATCCCTGGGCAATCTAACGCCGCAGGAATTTGCAATGAAATCGAGATTGGAAACCAAGGCCGCATGAGGCCAGAAATCAACCGACGGATTCTCCGCAATGCTGGAGGGAAGTCGGGTCTCAGGTCAATGTTAGCGAGTTTGCACAGTGTGGCTTTTTAAGTGACATGAGCTTGGCGCGTCAAATTGCAGAGATATGCGCAGAAGTTGGTGACGCGTGATCAGGCGGCGTTTTGAAGTTGGCGGACGCCGTCGCGGAACTCAACCCCGCTGATGACCTCCGGGAGGCGATTCCGCCCGTCGAGTTTTCGCCATTTCGTCTGAGCAGACATCATCAGCCGGAAAGCCATGGCGAGCCCAGTCTTGCGGCTGAGGCAGCCCTTGGTGCGTTTCGTCCTGTGTCTGACGGTGGCGAACGTGCTCTCGATCGGATTTGACGTCCGGATGTGTTTCCAGTGTTCGGCCGGGTAGTCGTAGAAGGTCAGTAGTGCATCCCGATCCTTGACCAACTTGGCGACTGCCTTGTCCCATTTCACGCCGTAGGCATCGACGAAGAAGTCGAAGGCGGCCGACGCCGCGGCTCGGGTTTCGGCCTGCCAGATGTCGTGCAGGTGCGCCTTGGCCTTGGCTTGCACCGATTTCGGCAGCGCGTTGAGCACGTTCATGGTTTTGTGGAGCCAGCACCGCTGCTCCTGTGTCGAGGGGAAGACCTCGCGCAGTGCCGCCCAGAACCCCAGGGCGCCGTCGCCTATGGCGAGCTTGGGATCCTGCTTCAGTCCGCGGCGTTTGAGATCGAGCAGAACCTCGCGCCAACTCTGAGTGCTTTCGCGGAAGCCGTCGGTCATGGCCAGCAGCTCCTTGCGGCCGTATTCATCCGCACCCACGATCACCAAAACGCATTGTTTTTCCTCGGCCCTTCGCGGCTTGAAATAGACGCCGTCGGCCCAGATGTAGAGAAACCGCCGGGTGCCGAGGTCACGCTTTTCCCAGGCCTCGTACTCGGACCACCAGTCCGCTTTCAGCCGCGTGATCGTAGTGGCCGAGAGGCCCTTGGCGTGTGGCCCCAGCAGGGCGGCAAGCGCCTCACTGAAATCGCCGGTGGACACGCCCTTCAGGTAAAGCCAGGGCAGCAGCTCTTCGACCGACTTTGCCTTGCGCAGATACCGCGGCAGGATGCTGGGCGTGAACGCGATCTTGTCCGTGCCCGGCTTGCGGTCCCGCACACGCGGCACCGTCACGGCAACAGGCCCGACACCGGTCAAAATCTCACGCTCGGGCAGGTGCCCATGACGAACCAGTCTTGCGCGACCATCCTCAAGCTTGTGATCGGCAAAGGCGCCAAGCAGCGTGGACAGTTCCGCCTCAATCGCCTGCTCGATCAGCTTGCGCGCGCCGTCCCGGATGAGGTCGGTCAGCGGGTCCGGCGAAATCCCGGATGGATCAGATAGCTGGGTGATGGTATTCTCTTGCATGTGGCATATCCCTTTCTCGGTTGAGAATTGACGGCGCTTCGACACCGCCATGATATGTCGCCCCTCAGGGCATCACCAACTTTCGCGCATATCTCCAAATTGCACGAATACCTGTTGTCTCCGAAAATTCCCGACGCTAAATGTTCGCAAAGGTGCTTTGTGGCCCGATGTGGTGCGGTCAGCAATCGAGTAAGCGCCCTGGTAAACCACCAGCGCGGCTTTTCGCCTGCTTGCACAAGCTTCGCTGTCAGTTCTGTAACATTTAGGTATAATGATGGAAATGTAATGTGCTGGAACTGGATCAGCCCTCGTCGCGCACTTTTTCCACTACAAAGTATTGGAGAATGAGGCATGGGAAACTAGGAAGCACCAAGCGTGCCGAGTGAACTTTTGAATCCGTACTCAATTGAGATTGAATTTTTCAGAGTTAACTGTGCTGGAGGAACCCGTGGGCCGAACACGAGAATTTGACTACGATGATGTTGTAGAAAAAGCAATGTTGTTATTTTGGCGGCGTGGCTATGTGGCCACGTCGATCGGTGCCATCGAGAGTGAAACCGGCTTGACCAAAGGTAGCCTCTACAAAGCTTTTGACAACAAACGCGACCTGTTCGTTAAGTGCCTGGAACGTTACATGGTACGGGACTCCTACAAGGCTGTGTTCATTCGGATGTTTGACAGGCCGTTGAGCGAGACTTTCGAGTATATGTTCGACATGCTGATTGATAGCTCTAAAGGATCGGAGCGCCCGTGCGGCTGCCTTGCTACGAATGTTGTCGACGAACTGGTGCCGATTGACAAAGACCTTGCTGAGCAAGTGTCCAGCGGGCTCGCAGGAATGCAGGAAGCGATGGAGTTTCGTTTTCGTTGGGCTCAAGATCAGGGTGAAATATCTTCTGACGCAAACATCGAAACGCTTGCCTCTGTTGCTATGGTGATGCTGCAAGGTATGGTAGTTTTGTCGACTTCGACAAAGGATGTTGCTTCCATGCGTCGCGCGCGTGACTTTTTACTTGAATTGTTAAAACGAAGTTGACCATCTATTGATGGATCAGTTTGACGCCTGAAGTCAGGCTCGTACAAATCGGTGCTGTTGTTTGGAACCGGCTTCACTTGGCGAGCTACTCGATGAATGCGTCAATGGGACGCTGTTTTTTACATTTGTCGTTGCGAGAGAATTTCTTGAAGTGCTGGATTCTGTCGATAATATATTGACGGCTTATTGAAGACCATCCGTTGGACGCAGTCATACCGCCAGCTCCGCTTCAGAAGCGCTCTATGCAAAACAGCCAATGCCCCCCAGCCTCCGCCGTATATGGGTCCAGAATTTCGGCTCGCTCTTGGATTTATCATTGTTACTAATAGTGTTAATCGCACGTGCCCTTACACTTTGGGATTGGCGCGATCACGGACTGATCGGGCGTTGTGGTTTAACGGAATTCGGTCAAACATGTTCGACGGCATTGCCAACGTGCTGCCACGCCTTGGCGCGACTAGCGTTTTGTCACGAGAATACCATCTGAGTTGCCGCGGGCTTTGATGATGTAACCGCCCCCCGACGACATCTGTGTGCCAGGGTGGGTCTGTGACGATCCACAAAGAGGAGCGGTCATGTCGGAGATTATCACGGTCGGACTCGATCTGGCGAAGAATGTGTTTCAAGTTCATGGAGCTGACGGTGCGGGCCGTGCAGTGCTGCGCAAGAAGTTGCGTCGAACGCAGGTGTTGGCGTTCTTCGGGCATCTGCCGACGTGCGTTGTCGCGATGGAAGCTTGCGGCGGTGCCCACTTTTGGGGCCGTGAGATCGGCAAGCTGGGTCATGAGGTTCGGCTGATCCCACCTGCTTACGTCAAGCCCTTCGTC